>CAZSTZ010000110.1:0-20540 GCA_964609515.1 uncultured bacterium
AGTAACGACTTTAGTCGTAGTTCGTAGTAACGACTTTAGTCGTAGTTCGTAGTAATCGCTTCAGCGATTTAAAAGTTCGTAGTAATCGCTTCAGCGATTTAAAAGTTCGTAGTAAAAACATTTTGGTGCGCGGTGCGCACCCTACAAATTACTCCAAACTCGCACTAGCGAAAGTAACGTTAAACTTCTCGCACCAAACGACGATGTTGGGGAAATCTTGCCAGTTAATATTATTAGGAATGTCGTAAAATTGTTCGCCGCTGAAACTTTGTAAATCTCCGAGTCGAACGTAATTTTCCGAGGTGTAACTGGAGGGGTTATTTTCTCGGTGCAATAACAGGCGAACTGCCGGGCCTTCTTTAGTAATAAAATTGTCTGCCAAACGGACTTGGAGGGTATCGCCTTCTCGAATAATTTCGGCAGTGCCCTCCGTATCTTCTCCTGGAGTAATGGTGACAAATTCTCCAGAAGTTACTACGGTTTCTGTTACTGCTAAAAGAGGGGTATTTGGTAGAGAAGCAACTATTATTTCTTTTGGTAAAAGTTGGGAATTTGAGTCGGGGCAGGTTTGGTTATTCCAGTCGCATTTATAGAGATGTTGCTGCTGCCAACTCAGGGG
The DNA here is from genome assembly GCA_964609515.1 of uncultured bacterium. GTDB lineage: Bacteria > Cyanobacteriota > Cyanobacteriia > Cyanobacteriales > Microcoleaceae > CALKCV01. The sequence continues at coordinate 620 of CAZSTZ010000110.1, forward strand.
AATTTCTAATAAGTCGCGGGTGCCGGTGATGCCTTGTCCGAGAAATAAAACGAGGGCAAAACAGTTTAAGGCGGTGTGAATTTTGCGCCATTTGTTAGAGCGATCGCGATAGATATCTTCGACTATTGCCAGGGAGAAAATTGTCAGCATGGCAGCGATAATGCCGTAATAAAAATGAGAGACGTGCCACTCGTAACCCCGGCGAAAAACTCCGTCTTGAAAACCCAAAATTACCAAACCCATGCCGGTTAAAGTCGCAAAAACTCCCCGCCAGAGTTTCTGTTTTGCTTGGTAGAGAAAAACGAGGGAGGCCATGGTTGCGGCGAAGATTAAAACGATGAAAATTGCCTCGATAGTTTTGTCGCTGGAGAAGTCTTTAAAAACTCCTTTGAAATAAATAGAATAAGCGTAGGCAATTAAAACAATTCCTACTACCGAACCTGTGAGCCAATTACCTAATTGTCGATGTTCGGGACCGACGGTTGGGGGAATTTTGGTTTTTTCTTGGGCGGCGGTTTTGAGTCGTCGCTGGCGGGTTTGCCAGGCGGAGTTGGCGACGATACCAATAATAGGAAAAACGACGACTATTGCTAGTATTGGATGGACTAGGGCGATCGTGTCTGATAGGTTCATAATTTTTGGGGAATAGGGAATAGGTAATTGATAATTGGTAATTGGTAATGGGCAATGGGTAATGGGTAATGGGTAATAGAGGGCAGAAAAATTAATACTTTAAACCTTGCCGCTGCCCGGGCTCCCCCTGACTAAGCAAGGGAAGGCCCCCCTTATCTCGTCCCAACCTGCTATTCTTGTGGATAGGCCCGTTGTGGATGCCCTATTGGTTTCCTTCATCTATTTTTAGACCCAAAATTCTGCTTGCTTAAATTATTTTAATCTTCTTTACAGACAGGTTTATTATAGTTAGAATGGAAGTTATTTACAAGGAAAAGTTTTTTGTGCGAGAAAAATTAGAAACTATTGTGGGTGGTGCTGAAAGCATCTATTTTTGGGAGGATTTTACGCAGCGGGAAATAGTATCTAAGGCGATCGCTCCAGAAACGAGCATCGATTGTATTATTTACCCGAGCGATCGAGAAGAATTAGCTGCAGTTATTGAGTTAGCAAATAAAGAACAATTACCAGGATTAATTTGCGGCGGCGGCAGTAAACTTTCTTGGGGCGGTTTAGTCGAAGGGGCGAAGTTGGCGGTTAGTTGCGATCGCCTCAGCCACTTAGTAGAACACGCCGTGGGGGATCTAACCGTCACCGTGGAGGCGGGGATGAAATTTGCCGAGTTGCAGCAAGTATTGGCCAAAGAGGGCCAATTCGTGCCTTTAGACCCGGCCTACCCAGAAAGGGCCACCATCGGCGGCATCGTCGCCACGGCGGACACCGGTTCGTTGCGGCAGCGATATCGGGGAGTTCGAGACTTATTACTAGGTATTAGTTTCGTCCGTGCCGACGGCAAAATTGCCAAAGGTGGAGGGCGAGTTGTCAAGAACGTGGCGGGTTACGATTTAATGAAATTACTAACAGGTTCCTACGGAGCTCTGGGAGTAATAACCGAAGTTACCTTGCGCACTTATCCCCTCCCAGAAGCATCGGCAACGGCGGTACTTTTGGGAGAAACCGACGCAATTTTTAAAGCAAGTCAAACCTTATTTTCTTCTGCCTTAACTCCCGTTGCTTTCGATTTACTTTCTCCTCAATTGGTGGAGGAGTTAAACTTAGGTAAAGGTATGGGATTAATGGCAAATTTTCAAAGCGTAGAAGAGAGCGTAAAACAACAGTCGGAAAGGGCGTTAGAATTGGGAGAAAAATTGGGTTTGTCGGCGAATATTTATAAGGATAATGATGCCCAATTATGGCAGTCATTAAAACAGCAAATGTGGGAAAAGGTTGCAGATTCAGAAATTGTTTGTAAAATAGGAGTAATTCCCACCGAAGCGGCAGCTACTTTAAATAAATTAGAAAGGGGCATCGGTTTAATTCATGCCGGCATCGGCGTAGGAGTATTGCGATTTGATTCTGCTTCCTTCGCCCCCCTTTCCAAGGGGGGAATGGGGGGCTCCTCCCCTGCCGTTGACCGACTTTTAGAGTTGCGCCGCTGGTGCGAAAGTAAGGGCGGTTTTCTAACAGTTTTATCCGCCCCCAAAGAGATTAAGCAAAGTTTAGATGTTTGGGGTTATCGCGGTAATAGTTTGGATTTAATGCGCCAAATTAAACAACAGTTCGACCCTAAAAACATTTTAAATCCCAACCGTTGTTTTTAGTTCATCTGGTCGTTGCGAGGGGGGGGGTGGATAATAGTTAAATAAATACAACTTACGCACTCGCAACGTATTAATGTCATTGCGAGGCGGCTGGAAAACTCGTTAGCTTTCTGGAAAGTTCGTTAAATCAGCCGAAGCAATCTCAAACGTCAAAATTTTGGGCCTTAATGCGTAAGCCATGATAAAATATTTAATCGTTATCTCCCTCGCGGCAATTTTTCAATTTTCCAAACCATTTTGAGATTGCTTCGGCTTACGTTATTGTGTTTCCATAAAGGTTAACTAATTTTCCCGCCGCCTCGCAATGACACGGTGACTCAAAGGGCAATTTTTCAATTTTCCAAACCATTTTGAGATTGCTTCGGCTTACTTTATTGTGTTTCCATAAAAGTTAGGGAGTTTTTTCGCCGCCTCGCAATGACACGGTTAGGAATGGGGCACTTTTTGTCATTTTTTAACAACATAACAAAACTAAAAAATAATGCAAACTACAGATAAAACAATTCCAGCAAAAGAAAGCAATTTTCTCGCTCAAAATCCTCATTTAACATCCTCAGAAATTCCCGGTTTCGACGAAAACAAACCACCGGATCCCAAATTAATAGATACCTGCGTCCACTGCGGTTTTTGTCTGTCAACTTGCCCGAGTTATCGAGTTATTGGGAAGGAGATGGACTCGCCGCGAGGGCGAATTTATTTGATGGATGCAGTTAACGAAAAAGACATACCTTTAAACGAAGTTACCAGCCAACATTTCGATACTTGTTTGGGATGTCTTGCCTGCGTTACTGCCTGTCCTTCTGGAGTTCAATACGACAAATTAATCGCCTCCACTCGTCCCCAAGTGGAACGAAATATTCCTCGTTCTTTTTCCGATAAATTAGTCAGGTCTCTAATTTTTAATCTCTTCCCTTACCCCAACCGACTTCGACCTTTATTGCTGCCTCTTTTCCTCTATCAAAAATTAGGAATACAACAATTAATCCGCCAAACTGGCGCGTTAAAAAAAGTCGCTCCTCGGTTGGCGGCGATGGATTCTATTTTGCCTCAAATTACCGCTAAATCTTTTAGCAATAATTTGCCAGATGTCATCCCCGCCAAGGGAGAAAAACGCTATCGAGTGGGAGTAATTTTAGGTTGCGTTCAACGCTTATTTTTCTCTCCAGTAAACGAGGCGACGGTGCGAGTTTTAACTGCCAACGGTTGCGAAGTTGTGATTCCGAAAAGTCAAGGTTGTTGCGCTGCTTTGCCAGAACACCAAGGGCAGACAAAACAAGCTCATGCTTTGGCAAAACAGATGATAGATAGCTTTGAAAATACGGGAGTGGATGCGATTATTATTAATGCGGCGGGTTGCGGTCACACTCTGAAGGAATACGGTCATATTTTGGCGGATGATTCTGAATATTCCCAGAAAGCGAAGGAGTTTTCTCATAAGGTGAAAGATGCCCAAGAGTTTCTGGAAAATGTCGGTTTAACTGCGGAACTTTCTCCTTTAACGGAGGAGGAAGAATTGACTGTTGTCTATCAGGATGCCTGCCATTTGTTACACGGACAAAAGATTAGCGCCCCACCTCGGGAGTTGCTGAAAAAAATCCCCGGAGTGAAATTGCGCGAACCAATAGATGCTGCTTTGTGTTGCGGCAGCGCGGGAGTTTATAATATGCTCCAACCGGAGATTGCCGACGAGTTGGGGCAGCAAAAGGTGGAGAATTTATTAAATACTGGGGCGGAGTTAATTACTTCTGCTAACCCGGGTTGTTCGTTGCAGATTAAAAAGCATTTAAAGTTGCAAGGGAAGGAGATGGTTTTGATGCATCCAATGGAGTTATTAGACCTTTCTATTAGGGGGGAAAAGTTGAGGTAAAATTAGTTAGTAGAACAAAGAAACCCGGTTTTTATAAAAAACCGGGTTTCTGGCGTTGAAAATCTAAAAACCGGGTTTCTGGCCTTTCTTTTTAATTGCCCAAAATCAAATCCCGAAATGTTGCAGAAAAGACAGAAATATGATAAAAGAAGGAGTTTGCGATCGCCTGACTCCGGTTTAGAATGGCCAAAAAAAGGACCATTTATTTCGTTTTGAGGGCCCGCCGTTCCGATTATGGTAAAAAAGTTTTTAATTATGGAAAGGTAGGGGAACTAAAAATAGGTAATTTTAACTCTATTAAGTAGGAACAACTTTATAAACAGGGGAATGAGAATGAACCGCTATTTAAAATTAATGTTATGTGTTACAGTATTAGGTTTATCTTCTTGTACTGCGGTGGAACAAATCAGAAATTTAATAGAACCGCCGGAGATGTCTACAGAAATAGCACCTTCCAACCGAGAGTTAAGAAAACTATTTTTAATCAAACAGAACGATAAATATGGTTATATCGACAAAACGGGCAGAATAAAAATAAGAACGCAGTTCGACGATGCGAGGAACTTCCACGAAGGACTAGCGGCGGTAAAAGTAGGGGAAAGGTGGGGGTATATTAACGAATTAGGAGAAATAGTAATCCAGCCTCAATTCGAGACTAACCTGCGTTTTTCCGAAGGTTTGGCACCGGTGAGAAAGCAGGGCGAAGACTACGGTTTTATAGATAAAAAAGGGGATATAGTAATAACCCCCCAGTTTGATGATGCCGCCTATTTTTCCGAAGGTTTGGCGAGGGTAACGATAGATAGCTTATGGGGTTATATAGATAGAAACGGACAGATGGTCATTAAACCCCAGTATAGGGGAGAAGTGGGACGGGGCTTTTTTAGCGAGGGACTGGCGGCAGTGAGAAAAAGTAGCGGTTTTAACTACGGTTATATCGACAAAGAGGGAAATATAGTTATAGAACCGGAGTTTAATTTTGCCGGAGATTTTATCAATGGTTTGGCGCGGATTAAGATGGGAGAAAAGGAAGGTGGATGGGGTTATATTAATAAAGAAGGTAAAAGAGTGATTCCAGCTCGTTATGATTTTGCCCTGCAGTATTCCGAAGGGTTAGCGGCGGTAAAAATAGGAGAACAATACGGTTATATAGATTTATCTGGTAAGAGAGTTATCCAACCTCAATATGACTTTGCGGGTAGTTTTTCCGAGGATTTAGCTCCGGTCAGAATTGAGGATTATTTTGGTTATATAGATAAAAAGGGGGAGATTATTCTCGACCCAGAGGAATATAAGTTTAAAAATGCTTTTCCTTTTAATAACGGGGTGGCGCAGGTATGGGATGAGGAGAATAGGGTTGGTTATATTAATAAATTGGGTCAGTGGGTGTGGCCGCCGACTAATTGATAGCTATTAACAATTAACAACTAACAATTAACAATTAACAATGCTTCCAGCCTACACCGACATCCAAACAGCAGCTAACCGTTTATCAACAGTTACCCGCCCGACTCCGGTAATAACTTCTCGAACGGTTAACGACCTAACAAACTGCCAAGTATTTTTCAAGTGCGAAAACTTTCAACGTACCGGTTCGTTTAAATTTCGCGGCGCCTATAATGCCTTATCTCAACTGTCGCCGACAGGGAAAAAATCGGGGGTTATTACCTATTCTTCTGGAAATCACGCCCAGGCGATCGCCCTCGCCGGTCAATTATTAAATATTCCCACAACTATCGTCATGCCTAACAACGCCCCCAGTGTAAAATTAGCGGCGACGCGAGGTTATGGGGCTGAAGTAATTTTATATGAAATTGCGGAAACTACCAGAGAGGAACTTTGCCAAAAACTAGCAAAGGAACGAGGTTTAACTATTATCCCGCCCTACGACCATAGAGATGTTATTGCCGGACAAGGTACGACGGCGGTGGAACTTTTTCGAGAGGTGGGAGAGTTGGATTTATTATTAGTATGTTGCGGCGGTGGAGGGTTGCTTTCTGGATGCGCGATCGCCGCCAAAAACCTCTCGCCAAACTGTAAAGTTATCGGGGTCGAACCGACCAACGCCGACGATGCAACTCGTTCTTTCTACGCTAAAACTTTGCAAACTATTAGCAACCCAAATACCATCGCCGACGGGGCGAGAACGCCCTATTTAGGAAAGTTAACTTTTCCTTTAGTTTTAGAATATGTTGATAATATGGTGACGGTTTCCGAGGAAGAAATTGTCAAGACGATGTTATTTATTTGGGAACGTTTAAAATTAGTTGTAGAACCGACTGGATGTTTGGCAGCGGCGGCATTATTAGAAGGAGCAATCAAGGCTGAAAATGCCAGAGTTGGTATTATTATTAGCGGGGGAAATGTGGATTTATCTTCTATTTTTGAGCAGCATTTTGGGTGGAGTTCGTAGTAAGCGCTTTAGCGCTAAAAGATAGTTTAACTAAAAGCACTCGTTCGTAGTAAGCGCTTTAGCGCTAAAAGATAGTTTAACTAAAAGCACTAAAGTGCTTACTACAAACTAGCTTTCCGGTTCCACGCCCAAGGCCCGTAATTGTTGGGCGAGGCGATCGGCCCGCTGTTCGGCATCGGTGGCCCGTTGCCGTTCTTGTTCTGCCCGTTCTTGACTATTTAACAACAAATTGCCTTCGGCATCCCACCAACGCAACCAAGGCCATTGTTGATTTTGGTATTCGCCACGCCAAATACCTAACTCGACCTTTAACGGTTCGATTGGATAGCGTCCGCGACTGTTTGGCTTCATTTTTTGATAGCGTCCGTTGATTAATTGATAGACCTCAACTTGCGCTTTTTTAACCTCATAAATCCCATAAAAAGGTATTTGAATTGCTCGTTCGTAAACCCAAAATTTACCCTTTATAGGTGTTTTATCTCGCTCTTCTGCCCCATTGCCAGAAACAAATTCTAAAGCAATTAAAGGGATGGCAGACTCCTGCCACAAAACATAAGAACGACGAACCTCTCCATCTAGGGTTGACGGAACGTTAGGAATATAAAACCAGTCCGGCGCTTCCGCACCTTTTGTTAGCGGTTCTGGCGGTTCGGGCAGTCGCCAATAAATGCCGTTATCTCGACCGATAGAATATTGACCGTCGGGATGAATTTGCTGCAAAACGGGGGTAATGCAGTCAGTTAAAAGGTCGCCTTGCGGTGGTTCCTGATAGTTCTTCACGAAGTTTCCGTCTTTGTCTGGCAGTTGAGTATGGTCTGGCAAATTAGCAGGTAAATCTGCCGTTGGCGAGATATCGTAATCCTCCGTTAATTGTTCTACGGGTTTGGTTATTGAACTCATATTTAAGTGCCGATTTTAGTCGCTTTTTTTAGTTTAGCATTTGGGTGACGGTGGTGGGTGGTGGGAGGCGATCGCTGTTGGGTTTCACTTCGTTACACCCAACCTACGAAACTACTTCGATCGCTATCAATATTTGTAGTAATGACATTTTTATTTGTAAATGAAGTTGGGTGTAGCGAACCTACACCCAACCTGCAGACTACAAACTAGATTCTCGGTTTCAGGCCGTAGTGGCGATAGCGCAAATAATCTCGGAGGATGCGATCGTGGTCGAAACATAGATTTTGAGGAATGCGCCAATGTTCGAAATATGCCAAATTTTTCGCGTCATCTGCCGCTTTCGGTTCCCCAGTGGCAGTCGCTAAAAATACCACGCTTAATGTATGTTGGCGGGGGTCGCGATTTGGGTCGGAATAGACGTAGAATTGTTCGATTAATTCTACTTTTAAACTGGTCTCTTCTTCTGCTTCTCTGACTGCAGCAGTTTCTACAGATTCTCCGCAGTCAACAAACCCCCCAGGAATTGCCCAACCCAAAGGCTCGTTTTTGCGTTCGATTAAAACTATCGGTCGTCCGGGTTTATCGATTAATTCGATGATGATGTCAACGGTGGGAGTTGGATTGCGATAAGCCATTTTTTGTTAGTTAAAAATATCGACGTTTTTATTGTAGGATAATAACATAAAAAATGGCTAACTACCTATTTAAGAAACCGGGTTTTTTGAAAAAACCCGGTTTCTGAGATTCTAAGAACATTCGATCGCCTTTCTCACAATTAATTACCAACTGCCACCGGCACCGCCACCACCGCTACTACCCCCTCCAAAACTACCGCCGCCGCCACCGCTGCTGCCGCCACCGCTACTGCTGCTACCGCCACTACTACCGCCACCATAACTGCCGCCGCTGCTACTACTACTGCTGGTGGTTTCGCGAACTAAACGGGCAATAGTGTAATCTCGTTCTTGGCGGTAATCGCAACATTGACAAGTATAGGTAGTTCGTCCTCTTCCCTCGCTGGAGTAGGTAGGAGATTCCAGGGTTTCCGAACTGCTACTAACAGTTAATTCGTTCCCCACCGGACAATTGCTATAATAGTTGCTTAAAATATGACCGCGAATATGGATTTTACAGCTTTCTAATGCGCTACAGTGGGGGCATTGCAAGCCCTCATATTTCATGCTATCTATTTTCTCTGCTGTTTTTTGGTGTTCGTTAAGGCAAGCTGTTAAATTTTCTCGATTAATTTCTACCATTTCCTCCCCGCAGTCTTGACAAACTAAACGTTTTTTTGCCTCTAATTTTTGATAGACAATATTCGTTAAAGGGAGGGTGGCAAAAAGGGTCGTCGGAACGTAAACCAAGGAGATAAGAAAAATTAATTCTGTTTTGGCTGGAAAACCGCCGAAAAATAAGATAAAAAAGGTAGTCAGAAAAGCAAATAGCATTGCTAAAGACAAGACTGCAAAAATACCTCCAATTTTTCTTCTCGTCCCTAATTCCCAACTACAAAATGTAAATGCAGCTAAAGGAATTAATAATAATAATAAAGGTTCGGTTAATTTTGTTAAAGTAATTAGCAAGTAGGTAAGGGCGACAATCAAAATCAAACTGCTGGCATAAATTAACCAATAAATAGACCCTTTGTCATCGGAAATGCGAGAGTAGCCAACTGGTTCGATTTTAACGGTGGTTTTGTAGCTTTTCAAAGAGGCGATCGAACCAGCGATCGCCGCTGCAATTCCACCACCCACGAGTCCAAAGAAGTCAGTATTAGTATCTGCGAAAAAAGCACCAACTCCTCCTTCTAAAACAGCTACCAAAGATTGAGTCCCCGCCAAAATTCCCCCATCAAAATCTCCTTGCTTAAACCGAGGAGTAATTTTAGTTTCAATAATATTCCCCACTCTGGCATCGGGCAAAACACCTTCCACCCCATAACCAGTTTCTATTTCTACTCTCCTATCTGCCACGGAAACCAAAAACAAAACCCCATTGTCTTGTCCTTGCTTACCAATATTCCAATAATTAAATAACTCCGTTGCAAAAGCTTTCGGCGTCGGCGATGGGGCCGTTTTCGCTACGGTTACAACTGCTATTTCCGTACCGTTTTTAGCTTCCAACTCGGAAATTATCCGATTTAATTCCGTCATTGTTGCTAATAATAATTGTTGCTAATAATATTCGCCATATCCGTCACCCAACCGCCGTTAACTTGTCGGGAGTTAGGGACTTCTTGGACTGTTAAAGCGTGACTTATTTGTGGTATTATTATTATTGCCAAAGAGAGCAAACTTGCCCAAAAGATGCGTTTAATTCGATTGGATGATATTTGCATAATCTCAAATCGGTATTTTCGCCTACTCTGATATTTTAACACCCATCCGGCAAATTATAGGTTAAACTTTAATAAGTTTCTTTGACTTTTGTTAACAACATTAATTCTTATGACCAACGAACCCAACTCTAGAATCCCAGAAGACATCGCCGACGATGTATTAGAAGTAGCATCCCGTCTCTATGGCGATACCAATAATAGCTATTCCCTGGCAGAATTAAAAGCAGCGGGGCAACAAGTCAACATTCCTCCAGAATTAATAGACCGCGCCATTCAAGAAGTACGAGAAAAACAGCGCCAAGAAGCAGAAAAACAGCAACAAGCAAAAGCCAAACAACAGAAAATAACCCTAATTGCTGCCGGAGTGGGAGTAGCGATCGCCCTCTGGGGAATAGTTACTTATAACTCCCTCGCCGGCGCTTCCCAAAAAGTCGATGCCGCTTGGGCGCAAGTGGAAAATCAACTCCAAAGAAGAGCGGATTTAATCCCCAATTTAATCAGCATTACCAAAGCTCAAGCGCAACAAGAAAAAGACATAATTTCCCTTTTAACTCAATCCCGAGAAGCCTATTTACAAGCAGAAAATCCTACGGAAAAAATAGCGGCATTAACAACAGTAAATAACGCCATCCAACAATTTAACCAATACGCCGCCGGCAACCCTCAATTACAATCTTCCCAAGCATTTACCAACCTCCAATATGAAATGGCAGGCACCGAAAATCGCATAGCAACGGAAAGAATGCGTTACAATCAAGCGGTGGAAATTTATAACCGAAAAATCCAATCTTTTCCTAATTCTTTAGTTGCCGGATTAACCGGTTTTGAGGCGGAGTCTTTCTTTGAAGCGGAGACGAAAACTGCCCCTAAATTTTGAAGTCAACATTTGTGGAACAGGCAAGATTTGCCGAGTGCCTGTTCTACGGGGGTGGGGTGGGGAAGCGATCGCCCCCAAACCCAGAAACCAAAAACCCGGTTTTTTCAAAAAACCGGGTTTCTTAGTATCTAATTTCTTAATACCGTACTAATGTCCGATACCGATATATTGGAAACCTGCCGCTACTAGGGTTTTACGATCGCAGAAATTCCGACCGTCGATAAACACCGGATTATTCATCAACTTCGCCATCTTCTGGTAATCCAAATTCAAAAACTGCTGCCAGTCAGTCACCAACACCAAAGCATCGCAACTATCCGCCAACCGTTCCAGATCCGTCTCCACATGAACCCCAGTCAAACCGTGGCGCATACCCGACTGAGAAATAATCGGATCGTAAGCCTTCACCCGCGCCCCCAGACGGTTCAACTCCTGGATGAGATCCAGGGAAGGAGCATCGCGCATATCGTCCGTATCCGGTTTAAAAGTCAAACCCAACAAACCGATAGTCTTACCCTTAAGAATTTTCAAAGCCTGCTGCAACTTATCAATAGCGATCGTGCGCTGGTGCTTGTTCACTTCAACCGCCGACTTCAGCAACTTAGCATCAAAACCGTAGTCATCGGAAGTGTGAATCAAAGCCGAGACATCTTTGGGGAAACAAGAACCGCCCCAACCGATACCGGCTTGAAGAAACTTACTACCGATACGGGAGTCCAGACCGATACCCTTAGCAACTTGAGTCACGTCCGCACCCACGCGATCGCAAATATTAGCGATTTCGTTAACAAAGCTAATCTTCGTCGCCAAGAAAGAATTAGCAGCATACTTAATCATCTCCGCCGAACTCAGATCCGTCATCACCACCGGCACTGGTGGCAGGGACTTATCTTCGGCGACCTTGCGTTCGATAATCGGAGTATATAACTCCTGCATCATATCCAGAGCCTTTTGAGAAGTGCTACCCAAAACGATGCGATCGGGATTAAATGTATCGAAAATCGCCGTACCTTCCCGCAGAAACTCCGGGTTGCTGACCACATCAAACTCAGCCGCAATCTCAGTTCCCGACTCCTTTTTACGTTCGGCAACGCCATCTAGCACAATCATTCGCACCCAATCGCCAGAACCGATAGGTACAGTTGATTTGTTTACTATTACTTTGTATCCCGTTGTCAAACTAGCGCCGATACCGCGCGCGACTGCTTCTACATAACGAGTATCGCTCTCTCCCGTCGGCAAAGGTGGAGTACCGACAGCGATAAACAAAATATCGCTATTTTCCACGCCCATCGCTAAGTCCGAAGTAAACTCCAAACGTCCCTCCTTAGCGTTGGACTGCATCAGTTCGGACAGTCCCGGTTCGTAAATGGGCGCCTGTCCCGACTTCATCAACTTAACCTTTTCTTCGTTGTTGTCAACGCAAATCACCTGATGTCCCGTTTCTGCCAAACAGACACCAGTGACCAAACCTACATATCCAGTACCAATTACGCAAACGCGCATAAAATTCTCCTTACTCTTTTTAACTGTTGTTAGTGGTTAGTTGTTAGTTGCCCTAGCACCCTTATAAATATGGCAATTCTCAATTCCCCATTCTCCAGAGAAACTAAAATTTATTCCTCTAGCTCCCCCCTTTTTAAGGGGGGCGGGGGGGGGATCGCCCATTCCCCAGTTCTATTTTACTGTTGATTATTCAGTCGTTCCCGGAAATCATCAATAGTTAATTTTAACCCCTCATCCAGAGGAATTGTTGGTTCCCAACCCAGATATTTTTTCGCCCGAGTAATATCTGGTTGTCGTTGTTTGGGGTCATCTTGCGGCAATTCTTTAAACGAAATCTCCGCATCGGGATTAATCATCTTTTGAATTTTTTCCGCCAACTCCAAGATAGTATATTCTCCGGGGTTGCCGACATTAACAGGTCCGATAAAATCTTGATTCATCAGACGCATTAACCCTTCCACCAAGTCAGAAACATAACAAAAACTTCGCGTTTGGGAACCATCGCCGTAAACTGTTAAAGGTATCCCTTGCAAAGCTTGAACGATAAAATTACTGACAACTCGCCCGTCGTTTTCTAACATACGGGTTCCATAAGTGTTATGAGCAAAAATGCAATAGGTTCCGCCGATAAAGTTTTCGTATTCTGGAACCGAGAAATCGTAAACGTAATCGTCTATTTCAAATTCCTCGATTTTTTTGACCTTTGCCCAAGCAATATTACCTGTAGTTTTTGCTTGTAATTTTTGCTCCACTCGGGATAAGTTGAGAATTGAATAATCGTTCAATCCTTGCACTGTTATCCCATAGGCTTTGTAAGTTTTTTCGTCTTCTTTTCTGACTTTCGTATTAAATTCCGATACGCTGCCAACTATACCAAACTTGGCTAAGATTAGCACTAATTTTTCCACGATCGCCTGACTGGAACTGTTAAATATTAACATCGAACCTGTCGTTTTAGCGTCGCGATCTCCATCTCCTTCCCAGAAACCATTGAGGAAATGAACTAATTGTTCTTTAGGAAGTTGTACCACCCAATCTGGAATATCTTTTTCCGCGCTTAAATTTGTGCCAAAACCGAATTTATTGACGACTAAATCCACAATTAGTTTCGACCGCAAATTTACGCTTGGCGCTCTTTTTCCTTCCGGATCGTATCGAATTTCAGTCTCGCAACCGAATAAATCTTCGGCGATTTTAATTAGCTTTTCCAGGTACTTTACGTTGGAGCTAAATAAGAGTTGATAATCCGGTTTTTCTTCTCGATAAATTAGACATCCTTCAGCTAAATAAAAGCCTAAAAACCAAAGAAAATCGTCGCTGTTTTCAATCCAGTTTTTTAAGACTTTAGCAGAATTTTTTCCCGCTATTTTGTCGTTTTTTGCCAGTGGCAATTCCAGATATTGCCAGAGTTCTAAAGGTATGCGGTTGCTGGTTTCGTATTTTTTAATCGTGCTGTAAAACTGTCGCGGTTTTACTCCTTTATTGGAGAGATATTCGCGAATTTTGTCTGGGTATTTTTCCAGATATTCAATGCCGCGATCGCTAACCACGCAAACCTGACTGGCATCTCCAATTTTGTCGCTAATATAAAAAGGTTCTAAAGCCTTATCGACAAAAGCTATTTTCTGGGGAACAGCTATGGCATCTCCTACTTTTAAATCCTTGCCAAAAACTGCTTTTGGTTTGCCATCCTCGTCGGCGGTAAAAAGACTGTGGTCTTCTGTTACCTTAATTTCCTTATTCCAAGTCGTCGTAATTTTGTAACCCGCCTTTTTAACGTGATGTTTCCAGATAGCAGAAATAGGTTTTACCACCGTATTTGAGTTTTCATCGAAACAAGGCACAGAGACATTAGAAATATCTCCATTGAGGCGATCGTAACACTCGGCAAAAGTTTCGTAATAGAGGCGATCGCCGACGTAATAAATAACCTTTTGGTCGCCAGTCAAACTATTAAAAATTCGAGCAACTCGAATATCTACATTATTTTGCCGATGGTAATCAAAAGTCAAAGTTTCCGCTACCCGTTTCCCTTCATCGTAGCACTGACCGCACCAGGCAGCCCGTCCGTTTCGCCGCACAAAAATGACGTGATTTGTGACATTAACGCAGTAAACTTTCCCCACATAATGAAACTTTTCTGGTTCCACTAAATTTGCATCTTTGGCAGGTCGAATATTAACGCGATAAAGGTCGCGCCCCACCGCATGAGAAACTATTTTATTGGCGTTTTTTGCTCGCACCTGCTCGGGTACTCGCGCCGTGCGGCAAAAAACGACCGAAGCAGCATAACCGCAACGCAAAGCTAATTCCTGAACGTCATCGGCTAATTGTTTCGATTTACTGTAATAACTGTAGCAATTTCCATCCTCGCTTCCATCTCCCATTACCAATGCTTTAAAAAGTATTGATAACTGTCGTTGAGGTAAGCGGAAAAGCTCTCGTGGAATGTATTTTTCTCCCGACTTACCCAAAGGTAATAAAATCTCGGCTAACTGCTTGCTGCAAATACGGAATTGATGGTCGTCGGAATCAAAAAACTTAAAGCCCAAACGACTCAAACAGCTAGCAATTTTCTCTCTTCCTTCGGGGTTTACTTGGGCAATTAAGACGTTATAATCTGCTATGTCGTAATCGTTTCCTCCTACCACTCGCTGCCGTCGCCGGACATGAACGCAACCTTCAGAAATGTAATAACCCAGAAATTCCAACCAATCATCCATTCGGATTTTTTCTACTTTTACCTTAGAATTTCTTGGCGGTTTTCCTAACTCAAACCATTCCACTTCTTCCCCGCCAAAATCGCCTCCAGTTAAGGCAGTCCAAGCCGGCCAATGCCTCTCTTCGTCAGCCCGGAGAAACTTTAATTCACCCGTTTTACTGCGTACATACATCCAGTGGTTAGGAGTTACGCAAAAATCAAACTTGCTATTAGCAAAACGGTACATTTCTCCGATGTAAGGTTGTACCAAATATTCATCTGGAACGCGATATTCGACTTGACCTTCTGAGTTTAATGTCGCTACTTTAACCTCTGGTTGTAGTTCTGGAAAAGGTACCCAACCATCTTCGGTTAAAATCTCCGTTTCTGGGTCGAAACAAGAACGAATACCAATAGTATTAACATTCCCGCGATACTCTTCCGGTTGAGGGTGAACGTCGGGATCCCCATAAACCTCCGAAGTCGAAGCTAATAAAATTCTTGCCTTAACCCGCTTGGCAAGTCCCAACATATTGAGAGTACCAATAACATTAGTTTTAATCGTTTTAACCGGATTAAATTGATAATGAACCGGACTCGCAGGACAAGCCAAATGATAAATTTGGTCGACTTCTAAGCGTATGGGTTCGGTCACGTCGTGGCGGATAAGTTCAAAATAAGGATTATCCAACCAGTGCAGAATATTCCGCTTAGTGCCAGTAAAAAAATTATCGAGGCAGATAACCTCGTGTCCGGCTTCCATTAAGCGGTCGATGAGGTGGGAACCGATGAAACCGGCACCGCCAGTCACTAAAATTCTCATGCTTTTTTTTATTACCCAAAATTTTGAGGGTGCAATTTTATCTTACTCGGGACGATTAAATTTATCCTCAAAATAGCAAAAAAAACCCCCAAGCAGATTTAGGGGGGCACAATTAATCAAATCTTTAAGATTGGGGCCTTTATTAACTCAGATTTACTCCAACCGCAACACGGCCATAAAAGCTTCTTGAGGCACATCCACAGTCCCTAAAGCTTTCATCCGCTTTTTACCTTTGGCTTGTTTTTGCAGTAATTTTTTCTTCCGGCTGATATCTCCCCCATAACATTTAGCCAAAACATCCTTGCGGATGGCGGGGATATGTTCGCTGGCAATGACTTTACTGCCAATGGAAGCTTGAATGGGAACTTTGAATTGGTGGCGGGGGATTAATTCTTTGAGTTTTTCCGTCAAGGCGCGACCTACCCCATAAGCTTTATCTCGGTGAACGATAGTCGCCAGGGCATCCACCGGATCGCCGTTAATCATAATATCCAGCTTCACCAGAGGATTTTCGCGGTAGCCGATGGGGTGATATTCCATACTGGCGTACCCCCGAGACCGAGATTTCATCTGGTCGAAAAAGTCCGTCACTACTTCTGCCAAAGGAATTTCATAAATTAAGGTCGTCCTTCCCATCGCCAGATACTTCATATCCTTAAAGATGCCCCGTCGGGTTTGTCCCAATTCCATCAGAGTCCCGACAAATTCTTCTGGGGTAATCATTTCGACCCGAACGTAGGGTTCTTCGATTTTTTCTCGGTGGTTGGGATCGGGTAGCTGACTGGGGTTGTCTATGGTGAGAGTTTCGCCCTTGTTATCGGTCACTCGATAGACCACCGAAGGAGAAGTGACGATTAAATCGAGATTGTATTCTCGTTCGAGACGTTCTTGGACGATTTCCATGTGCAGCAAACCCAAGAAGCCGCAACGAAAACCAAATCCCATGGCGCTAGAGGTTTCCGGTTCGTAGGAGAGGGCCGCATCGTTCAGTTTGAGCTTGTCGAGGGCCTCCCGCAGGTCGCCAAATTGATCCGCGTCCGTAGGAAAGAGGCCGCAAAATACCATGGGTTTGGCTTCGGTGTAGCCGGGTAGAGGTTTGGCCGCTTGTGCTTTAGCCAGAGTAATCGTATCTCCCACCCGGGCATCTTCTACGGCTTTAATGGCCGCTGAGAAATAACCTACTTCGCCGGCGTGGAGTTCGTCTACTGGTTTTTGGGTGGGGGAGAGAACTCCCAGTTCGTCTAGAACGTATTCTTTGCCCGAGGCCATGAGACGCACGCGATCGCCTGTTTTAACCGTCCCGTCCATCACTCGGAAATAGACTACTACCCCCCGATAGGCGTCATAGTAACTGTCAAAGATTAAGGCCCGCAATGGTTCTGAGATCGTATCTTGCGGCGGCGGCACCAGATGAACGATTGATTCGAGAATTTCGTTGATGCCTCGGCCTTCTTTTGCTGAAGCTAAGATGGCCCCCGAACAGTCGAGGCCGATAATTTCTTCGATTTCGCTTTTTACTCGTTCTGGTTCGGCCCCGGGGAGGTCGATTTTATTCAAAACTGGGATAATTTCCAGGTTGTGTTCCAGGGCGAGATAAACGTTAGCTAGGGTTTGTGCTTCTACTCCTTGGGATGCGTCAACCACTAGCAACGCTCCTTCACAAGCTGCCAGCGATCGCGACACTTCATAAGAAAAGTCCACATGGCCCGGGGTGTCGATCAGGTTTAATACATAGTCTTGACCGTCTTTAGCTTTATAATTCATGCGGGCCGCTTGCAGTTTGATGGTAATGCCGCGCTCCCTTTCTAGATCCATCGTGTCTAGAAATTGCTCTTTCATCTCGCGATCGCCCACCGTCCCTGTCGTTTGCAAGAGGCGATCGGCGAGAGTCGATTTGCCGTGGTCGATGTGGGCAATTATGGAAAAGTTACGAA
This sequence comes from uncultured bacterium, assembly GCA_964609515.1. Lineage (GTDB taxonomy): Bacteria > Cyanobacteriota > Cyanobacteriia > Cyanobacteriales > Microcoleaceae > CALKCV01. The sequence goes on from CAZSTZ010000110.1 coordinate 18,252, forward strand.
TACGAGATACTGGAACGTTTGTCATAAGATTTTTTTTTCGTTAGGCAGTTTTATCGCCTGCTTCGATTATACCAATTTTCTTAACATATTTTAATATTTTCCTTGACGTACTCCCCACCCCGATTAGGGAAATTGCTAATAATTTTCTTGACAAAAAATACAATCTATGCTAATTTTTTAGCAAGCAAAATTTTATAAATTTATTTGCTGACCAAAAAAATGCAATATTTGATACAATCTTAAGGTGTGGCCGTTTTTTTTTGCTGGCACTGGCCCTATAATTAACTACAATCTAAAATCTAAAAAAAAAGGAGCTAACTTCCATGAACGAACCTAAAGTCCGCGAGGCGGGGACGCGAGAAAAAGTAGAAGTGTCAGTACACTTAGATTCCGACCTTTTGGAGCAAGTACAGCATTTGACCAGCGATCCAAGCAAGGTAATCGAAAGCGCTTTACGTCAATGGTTGAGAGGAGGACTTCCCGAAGACGAACTGGCACTTACCCTCCAGCGCAACCCTCCTATTCCCCCCAGAGGAGAATGGAACGATTAAGAATCTTTTTTAAACTGGTCAATTTAATCGGAGTTGAGCCAGTTTTCTACTTTTAAATTAGGAACGCGGGAAAATTCACGGACATTGTTTGTAACTACGGTTAGATTTAATGCCAAAGCATGGGCAGCAATTAATAAATCGTTACCTCCAATAGGAGTTCCTAGCTGTTCTAATTCAGTGCGGATTTTCGCGTAATATTGCTCTACGGGCTGTGTAAGAGGGAGTATTGCTATGCTATTTAAGATGATTTCTTGTTTTTCTATGAGCTTTTGAGAGTTCTTTTTTTTGGCACCAAATCTTGATTCACAAGCTACGATAATACTCGTACAAACCGTATCTTCTCCGACCTCTTGAATTTTAGAAAAAATTCCACCTCTGGGATTTTTAATTAATTCGGAAATGATGTTTGTATCTAATAAGTATGAATAAGTCATTTTGGGTCTTCGGTACTTAGTTTGCTAAAATGATGTTGGCTAAAATGATAATTTGATGTTTTAGGGAACAGGGAACTCTTAACAGGGAAAAAAAAAGTTAAAAATGAGGCAATCGCCATTGAATCATTTTTTTCAAATAATTAAATGTGCTGATTCATAAATAAAAAATCCCGAATCCGTTCCTCGTTCCCAGTTAAGAGTTCCCGCCCATTAATAATTTTGCATAATTTGTACCGAAGAGCCGTCATTTTTAGAACTCAATATCATCTAAGGGTAATAATCCTTCATCCACGTCTGCAAAGTCTTCATCTAAGGGTTCAAGAGTAGAAAGGGTTTCCAGAAGAGATTTTTTCTGGATGGGGGAAATGGTGGCAAAGGGAATACCATTTTGCGTGATGGTAAGGGGTTCGCCTGTTTTGAAGGTTTGGTTAATTAGATTTTGGACGAGTTCGGGAAGTTCTGCAAGGATAATTTGTTTCATGGTGAGTTCTGGAGTTTAGACAATAGAAGTCGCACATCTATTTTACTTGACAGCCATCAGTCTAGACAGGGGCTTAATTGGCGGCATTTTTGCCCCTGCCATGTTTTTGAGTACCTCTTTAGGTTCGGCTTATGGTAAGATACTAGGGTTCCTAGCCAGAATTAATATCGGTATTACCGGGCCTCCGCATATTCGATGCTGGCAAAAGTAGGAACAAACCAAAGATAGTAGGATGCGCCGCAGCGCAGCTTCTCAATTGCTTAATTTTTAATTGTTAATTACTTATGACTGAAAAGGAGGCAAATTCGCAAAATCGAAATCCTAAAATGCTAGGAACTAATTACTATGAAATATTGGGAATTAGTTCTAGAGCTTCCGTAACGGAAATTCGCAAAGCTTATTGGGAATTGAGCAAGCGTTACCATCCAGATACTACTCAATTACCAAAAGCGATCGCTACTGCTAAATTCCAACAACTTAACGAAGCTTATGCAACTCTTACCAACCCCCAACAAAGATTAATTTACGACCAAAAACAACGTTATTATAATAACAAGAAAAATTCCAATATCTCTAATTCTAATAATTCAATTTATCGAGATAACTCTGCTTATTTAGAGCCAACAGATAGACCCCTATCTGCAGGAGAAATTTTTGCTTTGTTCGTTATGGGTTTAACTATAATTGGCTGTTTGCTGCTGGCGATCGCTATCGGTTTAACCCGTCCCGATGTCAATTTCGGACCAATTAAACCCCCAGGAATTACCCTGTTAGTTGTTAATTGTTAGTTGTTAATTGTTAGTTGTTAATTGTTAGTTGTTAA
>CAZSTZ010000111.1:0-7794 GCA_964609515.1 uncultured bacterium
AATTGATGTCAAGTTGCGATCGCGCGTCACTAAGGATTTTTGTTAGTTTTTATACCAAGCGGCTCTTGGTATTTGTAGTTTGTAAGGTGCTAGGAGGCCCACCCATTACCCATTACCCATTACCCATTACCCATTACCAACCCGACGATCCGTCTTTTTTCAGCAAACCCGAATTAAATGGGAAGAGTAATAACAAATTCCGTTCCTTTTCCTTCCTCAGAAAGACAAGTAATTTTTCCTCCATGTTTTTCTTCGATAATTTGGCGAGAAATAGATAAACCCAAACCAGTGCCTTTTCCTACTTCTTTGGTAGTAAATAAATGGTCGAATATTTTCTGTTTTACTTCCTCAGACATCCCCCGTCCGTTATCGCTTATTTTAATCATAACTTGCTGTTTTTCTTCGTCTAATTCGGTAGCAATTGCCATCGGATTTGGTGTTTGTTGAATTTCCTCAAAACTCCGCCCTCGATTGGCTTCTTCTAAAGCATCGATCGCGTTCCCCAACAAATTCATAAATACTTGATTTAACTGTCCGGGATAACATTTAATTTCGGGTAAATTGCCAGAATTTTTAATAACTTCTATTTCGGGTCTGTGGGCGCTAGCTTTAAGTCGGTGTTGGAGAATTAATAAAGTGCTGTCAATTCCCCAATGAAGATTGCAAGAAACCTTAACAGCAGTATCGCCCCGAGAAAAGGTTCTCATAGATTTGCTAATCTGAGCGATGCGATCGGTTGCTTCTTTCATGGATTGAATTATTTTTGGCAAGTCTTCTATGAGATAATCTAAGTCTATTTCCTCGATTTCTGCCTCAATTGTTTCTCCAGGGTTAGGGAAAGTTTCTCGATAGAGATTTAGCAAGTTAATGATATCTCGAACGTACTCCGAAGCCGGTATTACATTACCAGCAATAAAGCCAACGGGATTGTTGATTTCGTGAGCTATTCCCGCTGTCAGCTCGCCGATAGTTGCCATTTTTTCGCTTTGTACCAGTTGCAGTTGTGCTTGCTGTAGCTGTCGCAGAGAGGCTTCGAGTTGCTGGGCGTAGTCTTGAGACTGTTGGTAGAGTCGGGCATTTTCTAGGGAGATGGCAGCTTGACAGCTAAGAACTTTCAGCAGGGCCAGGCGATCGCTCGTAAACGCTCCCGTGGCAGATGAATTTTCTAAATACAGCACGCCTGCGAGCTTACCTCGGTTTATCAGGGGCATACAAAGCAAGCTCTTGGGTTGTTGCTTTACGAGGTAGGAGTCGGCGGCAAACCTGGTTTCCTTGCCGCTATCGTTAATCACTATAGTTTCTTGACAGCGCCAAACAGTATTAACGATCGCGCTTTGGCAGTTCCTCATTAGACTCCAGGGGCACCGATCGCCCTGCGGCAGTTACCTCGATAGTTTGCGAGGATTCTTCCGGATAATTAGCGATCGCTTCTATGACTAAAGTATCTGCCTTTGACAATAATAAAACTCCCTTGGAAGCACCGGCATTTTGCATCAGGGTTTCCATCAATTTTGAGAGCAACTCTTCGAGGGCGAGAACTTGGGAGATGACTTGAGAACTTTTGATAGCAGTCGTCCAATCTAAAAACGTCGAAACGCTGTTACTGGAGCTACTAGCGGTGGAGGCGATCGTGGAGGTCAGAGGAGTTGTGGGGCTGGTGAGAATGCTAGCTAGCAGTAGGGGATAGCGTCGTTCTAAGTCTTTTAATTTCCCGACGGCGCCCCAGTCGGCGTAAGCGTAATAGGCATCCACCAGATAAGCGCGGGGGATTTTTTCCTTGCCCCACTGGAGGTAGAATTTAGCGGCAAATTCGTTAGCGAGAGCTTCTTGGTGGATGAAACCGTTTTCTTTGGCGGCTGAAATAGCGCGATCGTAACATTCCATCGCCTCTAGCTTTTGCCCCCCTCGGCGATGTATCTCTGCTCTTACTAAAAAATACATACAACTAAAATTTTCCGGGCAACTTTCAGCCCAAACTTGCAACTGTTGTTGATGAACTTTTACTTCTTCTATTAGTTTCGTTGCCTCCTCTTGGCAAACATCGTCCTCAAGATTTAACAAAATTAAAGAAGCATAATAACCATATTCGGCGAAAGTAGTACAACCTTGAATGCTCTCTAAAATTTCTTTGGCTGCCACCGCATATTTTAAACCCTCGTTAAATTTTCCATAAATGCAGGATAATTGCATTTTAAAGATGTAATAAAGGCACAAACCAAAAAAAGATTGGGAACTCTGACAGCGAGCTACAAATTCCGATTCGCCGAACCCCGCCAGCACACTTGGCGTATTTTCCAAAGCGATAACAAACTGCTCCATACCCGTTAGAGTTTCTACCAGTAATTGATTTTGAGTTTTTTCGGCAAAAGACCAATATTTTCCTATTTCTTCTCGAAGGAGCTGGACTTGACAACCTTGAAACATTAAATTGCTAATCCTGGCAAAAACATTATAACCTGCAAACTGAATTTCTCCCGCTTCCAAACCTGATTTAAACCCCTCCAAATTAATCTCTGCCGCTCCTTTTATTGGTTGAGACCAAACGTAAATCCAGCCTCCCATCTCCAAACAAGCTTTGCATTTTTGGGTAGCGGTTTTTAACTTGTCGCTCAGTTTTAGAGCCAAACTGCCAAACTGATAGCCTAGCTGATATTTCCCCTGCAAGTAACCTAAAATGAAGCCATAATTAGCATAAGCTTTTACCGATTCTTGGCAGTTGCCGTATTCTCTGGATAAACCGACTGCTTTAACGTTTATTAATCCATATAAATTAAGCTGAGAAGTAATGTAAGTTGGCGGGTCTAAATCTATTAATAACTTAACAATTGCTTTAATTTCTGGGACGGTCATTTCTGGTAGTTCTAGCAAATCGGCTACTTCCCGTCCGTTTAACTGTTGTTCTATCTCCGCCATTTCCCGCTGAATTGCTAATTGTAAATCTCCTTCTTCTTCCTGGCGCTCGGTGTCGGACCGAGAGACCCTCAAATTAATTCCTAGCATTGCCAAAGCATCCAAGCCGGCTTCAATAGCTTCTGAATATCGCGACTCCATCGTTAATTGCACGATTTTTAAGCTAGAAATTTCAGCACGCTCTACTAATTCTCTGGCTCGTTCTTTAGCCAATTCAATTAGCATTAGAGAGGCTGCAAAATTGCCGATTAAAAACTGGCTTGCTGCTAACTCTTTATGAGCAGAAAAAGTTAACTCGTATCGTTGCTGCCAGCCTTCTTCGCCTAATAATTCCGTGCAGATAGTAAAATAGCGCGCGGCACTGGCATAAGCAGTTGAAGATTTGGCTCGGACTCCGGCCTGGAAATTTAGCTGGGCTAACTGTTCTTTTTCCGATTCGTCTTCAAAAGATTTTTGACCTAAATTAAAATGATTGACGACATCAAAGATTTTTTCCGAGAGTTCCGCTTCGTCTAGTTCTTGAAACAAGCGCTTGCCAATTTTTAAATGAATGGCAGACGACCGATTTTCGGGAATTAAACTATAAGCCGCTTGTTGGACGCGATCGTGCAGAAATTTGTATTTGGGGAATGGGGAATTGTCCATGGGAGCCCCCCCGACCCCCCTTGCCAAGGGGGGAGTTGATTCTTCTTCGCTCTCCTGATAAAACTTATAATTTTCATCTAGGGGCAAGACCAATCCTTCTTGCAAAGCAGGCCACAAACGAGCTGCGGTTTCTGCCGGGGATTGTTCGCTGACTATTGCCAAAGTGGCTAAATCGAATCGGTTGCCGATACAAGCAGCTAATTGGAGAACTTCCAGAGTGGGGCCGGGCAATTTGGAAATGCGACTTGCCATAAACTCGACTGCATCGTCGGCTAAAGACAACCCCCGAATTTTATCGGGCTCCCACTGCCACATATAGGTATCGAAATTAAAATAAATCGCTCCATCTTCGTAGAGGGATTTGAGCAATTGATTGGTAAAAAAGGGGTTGCCTTTGGCGGTGGCATAAACTAACTCGGTTAGGGGCGAGGAGCGATCGCAACGGAGAGTATCGCTAATTAAAGCATCGATTTCGGTTTGACTCAAAGGCGATAAAGCGATGGTATTAATTTTAGCACCGCTTTTGCCTATATAGTCCAAAGTTAGCATCAAGGGATGGGCGGGAGCGACTTCGTTATCGCGATAGGTGCCAACGAGGAACAAACAGCGACCCTGCCGATCGCCCATCAAAGTTTCCATCAGTTTCAGGGATGCCGCGTCCGCCCATTGCAAGTCGTCGAGAAACATAACTAGGGGATGTTCTTTTGTGGCGATCGCTCCCATAAATTTACCGAAAACCAGGTTAAAGCGATTAACCGCCGCGCTTCCCGAAAGTTCTGCCACGGTCGGTTGTTCTCCGACGATTTTTTCGAGATCGGGGATGACTTCGAGAATTACCCGTCCTCGTTCTCCCAAAGCTCCTAAAATTTGCTCTCGCCAGGCGGCGAGTCGAGCTTCGCTTTCTCCGAGTAATTGCTCGACCCAATCTCGCAATGCTTGAAGAAAACCGCTCAAGGGTATGTTGCGCTGAAATTGGTCGAATTTGCCTTTGATGAAATAACCGCGCTGTTTAACTATTGGTTTGCGAACTTCGTTGACTGCTGCTGTTTTGCCGATACCGGAAAAACCCGTCACTAACATCATTTCTGTAGTGCCGGCGGCTACTCTGTCGAAAGCTTTGAGCAATGTTTGTACTTCGGTTTCTCGTCCGTAGAGTTTTTCGGGAACTCCGAAGCGATCGCTCTTATCCCCCCTCCCCAATTCAAAATGGCTGACTTTCCCAGTTGTTTGCCACTGCTGCCAACATTCGGTTAAATCTCGTTCGATGCCTGCGGCGCTTTGATACCTTTCTTCTGGGGTTTTCGCCATCAGTTTCAAAACAAGAGCCGACAATACCCCAGGAATCTCTTCTGCCCTATTGCCTCTTGCCTCTTGCCTCTTGCCTAAGGCCGGCGGCATTTTAGCAATGTGACAGTGGACTAATTCCATGGCATCGTCGGAGTTAAAAGGTAACTGCCCTGCTAACAGTTCGTAAAAAGTTACTCCCAATCCATAAAAATCGCTGCGATAGTCTATGCCTCGGTTCGTGCGTCCGGTTTGTTCTGGGGAAATGTAGGCTAAAGTTCCTTCGAGCTGACCGATGCTTTGCAAGGTTTGGGTTTCTCTCGGCAGCAGGGAGGCGATGCTAAAGTCGATGAGGAATATTTCTTTAGTTTCTGGATTGATTAAGATGTTCGATGGTTTGATATCTTTGTGGATTATCCGATATTGATAAAGGTTAGATAGGATTTTACCAAGAGCGATCGCCACTGGAAAAAACTCTTCCAAACTCAGACTGCGCTCTCGATAATATTGCGATAAAGATATCCCTCCTACATCTTCCATTACCAATACATAACCGTTACCATCTTTTTCCAAGTTTAGGGGTTTAACTATTCCTGGTACATCTAGGTTTTTCGTGATAACGTATTGATGGCGAAATTGTAGGAGTTCGTTAAAAGTGGGATCTTCCTTGCGCAGTTTTTTGAGAATAACCGGCAAGGAATTTTGTCGGTCAACTCCTCGATAAACGAGGGTGCGAGTACCCTCGTAAATTAGCTCTTTTACCCAATAACCCGCTAGTTGGTTCATAATCTTTTCCTATTAAAAAATGACTTGCCCATTTTAACACAAATCTGTTTTTGGCAATTGTTAATGGGAAATGGCAATTAACAATTGACCATTGACCATTGACAAAAATTAATTCCTAGAAGACTTCAAGGGAGTAACTGGCAAGATAATAACAAACTCCGTTCCCTTGCCCAATTCCGAATCGCAGGTTAAACTGCCCCCATGTTCTGCCACAATAATTTGATAGCTGGTAGAAAGTCCCAAACCGGTTCCTTGCCCCACAGGTTTCGTGGTAAAAAATGGGTCGAAGATTTTAGCTTGCGTCTCTTCGCTCATCCCTTCTCCATTATCGCTAATCGTAATTTTTACCTTTTCTCCATCTAAAGTTTCCGTGGTAATCTTAATTTTGGGAGGGTCAGATGCCAGATATTCTCCTTTAGAACAAACAGCGTCAATGGCGTTACTAATTATATGGAAAAATACCTGATTCGCTTGGGCAGCATAACAGGTGATTTTAGGTAAATTCTCATATTTTTTAATAACTTCGATGGGCAAATTTAACCCCGAATTGAGCAGTCGATTTTCCAGCAACATTATCGCACTGTCGAGGTCGGCCTGGAGGTCGGTAATTTTCATTTTCGCTTCGTCCAACCGAGAGAAAGTCCGCAAGGAGCGAACTATATTGCGGATGCGATCGCAACCGTTTTGCATCGAACCAAATATTTTCTCTAAGTCTTCTTGGAGGTATTCTATATCGATTTCTTCTATTTTCTCTTGCAACTCGCTACTGGGAGTCGGGCATTCTTCCTCGTACAATTTCAGGATTTCTAACAAATCCTCAAAATAGTGCCGGGCGGGCTCTATATTGCCCTGAATAAAACCGATGGGATTATTAATTTCGTGGGCGACACCGGCAACCATGCGTCCCAAACTCGACATTTTCTCCGTTTGTATCAGTTGCGCTTGAGTTGTTTTTAACTCTTGGAGGGTTTGCGACAAGCGTCCGTTATTTGCCTCTAACTCCCGAGTGCGCTGTCGCACTTTTGCTTCTAAGGAAGCGTAGAGTCGGGCGTTTTCAATAGAAATGGCCGCTTGTGCCGACAGCAGTTGCAACACCTCCAGACGCTCCGGCGTAAATACTCCAGGGGCGAGATTGTTTTCTAAATACACCACAGCAACAATTCGCCCGCGCTCGCTCAATGGCAGGCAGAGAATAGATTTCGGTTGGTGCTGTTGCAGGTAGCGATCGCTCTTGTTAACCAATTCCCGCCGGGCATCGTTACAAACTACGGCTTTTTTACTCCGAAGCGCTTGGTTGACAACCCACTGGGGCAGACGGTTTTCTAAAGATAAGGATTGCAAAACGGCGATGCTTTCATTATTCGCATCTCCTGCAGCTTCTATCCGCAAGGAATTTATAGTTACTTCCCCCCGCTCTTGGGAGGGTAACATCAAATATCCCCACTCCGCGCCGGCATTTTCCAGGATAATTTTCATCAAACTTTGGAGCAATTTCTCCAACCCCAACTCCCGACTCACAACTTGAGATGCTTTCCAAAGCGCCCGGGCATCTAACAAAGTTTCCGCGCGCGTGCTGGAGAAGGTAAAATCCAAAGGGGTTGCTTCCTCTTCTGTCGCGGTGGGGGGCGTTTGTTTGCTCGGATATTCCGAGTAGCGTTTTTCTAAATCTTCTACTTTAGCGATCGCCCCCCAATTGCGATAACAATCCCGAGAATTATTAAGATAAATTGCCGCAAATTCCGGTTTATTTAAAGAGAAATAAAACTTAGCCGCCAATTCGTTAGCTAAAGCTTCTTCGTGGATAAAACCGTTTTCTTTTGCTGCTTTTATCGAGCGATCGTACAGTTCCCAAGCTACTCCATTTTTTCCCAAAACCCGCGCCTTTTCTGCTTCGATTAAATCGTATTTATGCCGATAATTCATCGGTGCCAATTTCAGCCAAACCCTCATCTGTTTCTGGTTAGCTTCCACCCGCGCCAGATAACTTTTTTGCTCCTGTTTGTTTGCCTCTGGATACAGCGCCAAGCAAGTCAGACAAGCGTAAAATTTGTAAACCGGAACTTGAATTTGTCCGGGACCGCTTTTTTCGTATTTTTGCGTTCCCTCAAAGTTCTTTAAAGCTTCCTTATATTCCCCAAACAAATAAGACAAAATCCCTTGAGTCAGATA
>CAZSTZ010000111.1:7894-10014 GCA_964609515.1 uncultured bacterium
CCCTCCAACAATCCTTGTAAAATATTATTTTGATGTTCCTTCCAATGGATTGCAAAAGCATAAACTTGTTGGTAAACCTTAGATTTAAGCTCCTTAGCGTTAAATTTATCTAATATTTTTAAAGCTAATTTACCGACTTCGTAAGCTCCCTCATAATCCTCCATTTCGGCGCACAAAATCGCGGTGTAAAAACTATAAGCGTAAGCGGAAGAAGAGCAGTTGCCATATTTGGCGCTGAGATTGACCATCGTATAAGAAAGAACGGCTAAAAGCGTCGGTTGAGCGATGTAGGCCGGTGCAGTTGCCGCTACTAAAATTCGCATGGCAGCTATTTTATAAGGGTCGGTCATTACTGGCAATTTCTCTAAATCTTTTGGTGTTTTTCCCCTCAAGTTCCATTTGGTTCGCCACTGTTCGATAAAGTTTTTCATTTTACCCGCGCTTTCCGGTAAATCGACTCCTAAGATTTTTAAAATCGACCGGGCAGTATCCACCGCTTTAATCATTTGATTTTGAGCGATGTAAGACTGCATTTTGGTTTCGTAGGCGGGGACTTTATCGATGACGGTTTTGGCTTTTTGCATTACCAAATCGCAGAGAGTTTGAGAGGGTTTAAAATTGAGATTTAAAAACTCTGCTGCTGCTAATTCTTGATGGAGCGCTAAAGTAATTTCGTAGTTGGTTTCCCAGGTATTTTCTCCTAATAAATCTAAGCCGACGCTTAAATACCGAACTGCAGCTTCGTAAGCGGTGGAAGCTTTTGCTTTGCGCCCTGCCATCAGGTTTAAAGTTGCTAATTCTTCTCGCTGGTGGCGATCGCTTATTAACTCCACTCCATAATTTAATTGATTGACCAAATCGAAGATTTTCTCCTCCCGTTTCTCCTGGGGCGTACTGTTTAATAACAACTGACCGATGGATAAGTGAGTTTGCCGTTTTTCGTCTTCGGGAATCAATAAATAAGCACCTTGTTGGACGCGATCGTGGAGGAATTTATAATTGGGGGATGGGGAGTTAGAAGAGCGATCGAGAAACCCGGTTTTTTGAAAAAACCGGGTTTCTGAGATACCCAAGAGCTCCGAGTTGCCTATTGCCTCCCCTTGATAGAACTTATAAACCTGACTTTGGGGCAAAATTAACCCTTCTTGCAACCCCCGCCACAAGTCCGCCGCCGTCTCTTCGGGAGATTTCCGATAGACGATCGCCAGACTCTCAAGGTCAAAATGGTTGCCGATACAGGCCGCCAGTTTTAATACCTCCCGAGTTGAAACTGGCAACTTTTCCAACCGAGACGCCATAAACTCCACCACGTCATCCGTCAGGGACAGGGCCGCGACTCGAGCTAAATCGCACTCCCAGCGATCGCAATTAAACTCGATCCACCCATCCTCGTGCAAGGATTTCAGAAATTGATTGGTAAAAAACGGATTGCCCTTAGTTTTTTGATAAACCAACTCCGTCAGGGGCAGCGCCACTTCTGGAGAACAACTGAGAGTGTCGGCTATAATTTGGTTAATATCTTCGGGACTCAAAGGTTCCAGAGTAATAGTATTAACCGTCGCCTCGGTTTTGGCAATTTCTCCCAAAGTTAGCATCAGCGGATGGGCCGGATAAACCTCGTTATCGCGGTAAGCGCCGACGAGTAGCAAATATCCCGTCTCCGACTGACTCGTTAACAACTGTATCAATTTCAGCGATGCCGAGTCGGCCCATTGCAAGTCGTCGAGAAAGATAACTAAAGGATGTTCCTTGGTGGTAAAGACTTTGATAAACCGACCGAACAACCGATTAAAGCGGTTTTGAGCCTCGCCGCCGGACAATTGAGCGACGGCGGGTTGAGGTCCGACAATAGTTTCGAGGACCGGGATGACGTCGATAATGACCTGGCATTGTTCTCCCAAAGCGGCGAGGATTTCTGCTTTCCACTGTTGCAGTCGTTCTTCGCTTTCCCCCAAAAGCTGTTCTATCAAGTCTCCCAACGCTTCGGCGAAAGCGCTAAAGGGAATGTCGCGCATGAATTGGTCGAATTTCCCCTGGATGAAGTAACCGCGCTTTTCGACGATGGGTTTGTGTACTTCGCTGACGACTGCGGTTTTGCCGATACCGGAGAAACCCGCCAC
>CAZSTZ010000111.1:10114-13871 GCA_964609515.1 uncultured bacterium
GTTTGTGTACTTCGCTGACGACTGCGGTTTTGCCGATACCGGAGAAACCCGCCACGAGCATCATTTGGGGAGTGTGGGGGGTGTGGGAAGTGTGGGAAGTGTGGGAAGTGTGGGGAGCGTGGGGAGTGTGGGGGGTGTGGGAAGGGTTCGCTATTCTGTTGAAGGCATCCAGTAACGCTCTGACTTCGGTTTCTCTGCCGTAGAGTTTTTCTGGGATGATAAAGCGATCGCTCCTATCTTTCTGCCCCAATTCAAAATGCTTTATTTCCCCGGTTTGTTGCCACTGCTGCCAACATTCAGTTAAATCCCGTTCGATACCTGCGGCGCTTTGATACCTTTCTTCTGGGGTTTTCGCCATCAGTTTTATTATTATAGCCGATAGCATTTCTGGGATTTCCCGTTTGACTGCGTGGGGTGGAGTCGGTTTTTTAGCAATGTGACAGTGGACTAATTCCATCGGATCGTCGCTGCTAAAAGGCAACTGCCCCGCCAGCAGTTGGTAAAAAGTGACTCCCAGGGCGTAAAAATCGCTGCGGTAGTCGATGCCCCGGTTCGTGCGTCCGGTTTGTTCTGGGGAAATATAGGCGAGAGTGCCTTCGAGAACGTTGGGATTTGTTAGCTGTTGGGTTTCTCTGGGTAACAGCGAAGCGATGCTGAAGTCGATTAGGAATATTTCTAACGTGTCGGGATTTATAAGAATGTTCGATGGTTTGATGTCTTTGTGGATGACGCGATTTTGATATAGTTCGGCGAGGATTTTAGTTAGAGCGATCGCCACTGGAAAAAACTCTTCTAAACTCAGATGGCGTTCTCGATAATATTCCGATAGCGACACTCCCCCTACATCTTCCATTACTAATACATAACTGCTGCCATCTTTTTCGAGAGCTAGGGGTTTGACGATGCTGGGAATAGCAAGGTTTTTTGTGAGGGCGTATTGATGGCGCAACTGTAGAATTTCGTTGAAGGTGGGGTATTGGTGGCGCGGTTTTTTTAGAACTACCGCTTTGCCTTCATCTCGTTTGATTCCTCGATAAACCAGGGTGCGACTGCCGTTGTAAATTAGGTTTTCGGTTTGGTATCCAGCTAGAGTAATTGTCATCTGTATTTGTTCCTATGGAGCAACCGGAGCTTAAGTAATTCTTTATTTAATCATAAGTTTTTCCGTTTGTCAAATAACGCCTGCGGTGAGGGAAAAGCCAGACTTTCCCATTTTAGTCTCGATCGCTATTTGCTATAATAGGAATTGGGAGCGGCTTTAGCAGGTCGTTACCTATTACCTAGTTACCCATTATCGGTAATTTTTGGTTAAACCTGTAATCAGAGAGTTAATAATTATGGAGCGCGATCGAGTCTTGAAGATTTTAACAGCACACCAACAGACTCTTAAAAGTCTTGGTGTTAAATCCAATTTTTGGTTCGGTGGCACGAGATGAAGCCAAACCAGAAAGCGATGTGGATGTTTTAGTAGAGTTTGAGGGCGCGGTCACTTTCGATCGCTACATGGATTTAAAATTCTACTTGGAAGAACGTTTGGGAACAAAGGTTGACTTGGTAAGCAAAAAAATGCTCAAACCCCTAATTCGAGAAAATGTAGAACGGGAGGTAATTTATGTCTCGTAGTATTAGAGAACCGATCGAGAAACCCGGTTTTGCCGAAATTACCGGGTTTCTGAGATATCATTTACTCATCATAAAGGAAGGGCGATCGCAAATTCCGTACCTTTCCCAACTTCAGAAGTACAAGTAAGAGAACCCCCATGTTTTTCTTCTACAATTTTGCGGGAAATAGATAACCCCAAACCCGTACCTTTTCCTACCGCTTTAGTAGTAAATAAATTGTCGAAAATGTTCTGTTTCACCTCCTCAGACATTCCCGGTCCGTTATCCCCAATGCGGACTACGGCATTTTTTTTGTTTCGGTCAATTTTCGTAGTAATAGTAATCCGATTTTGTCGGTTTTTTATTTCCTCAAAATTCAGCCCGCTATTGGCTTCTTCCAAAGCATCTATCCCGTTAGCTATCAAATTCATAAAAACTTGATTTAACTGTCCCGGATAGCAATTTATTTCGGGTAAAGAACCGTAGTTTTTTACTACTTGAATTTCCGGGCGATATTCGTTAGCTTTTAAGCGGTGTTTGAGAATTAATAAAGTGCTGTCGATGCCATCGTGAAGATTGAAAAGAACCTTTTCTGCCGTATCCGAACGAGAGAAAGTGCGCATAGATTTGCTAATTTCGGCGATGCGATGCGTTCCTTCTTTCATCGAAGAGATTAATTCTGGCAAGTCTTCTAATAAATAATCCAATTCTATCTCCTCAATTTTCTTTTGAGTTGTTTCGCTATTCCAATCCTGTCCTTGTTGATAAAGTTCCACGAGTTCCATCAAATCTCGAACGTATTCTGAGGCATAATCTAAGTTCCCAGAAATAAAACCAACGGGATTATTAATTTCGTGGGCGATGCCGGCAACTAACTGACCGATAGTTGCCATTTTTTCGTTTTGAACTAATTGCAATTGAGCTTCTTGGAGTTGCTGCAAATACTCTTGAAGCTGGAGAGAATAATTTTGCGATTGCTGATAGAGTCGGGCATTTTCCAGAGAGATAGCCGCTTGAGAACAAAGTAAAGTCAGAACTTCCACGCGATCGCGAGTAAAAGCTCCCCTAACTCGATTGTTTTCTAGGTAGAGAATGCCGATAAAATGACCCCGAGCTTTTAAAGGCAGACATAAAATAGAGCGAGGTTGTGAGGAGATGATGTAAGTATCTCCAGCATAAGCCGCTGCTTTACTGGCATCGTCTAAAACTAAAGGCTCTCGGCGGTGTTTTACTTGATTGACAATACTCAAAGGCACCGCATTGCTTGTTTCTACGGGAACAGGCTCCATTTGGGGGGGCTTCTCGCCAGCGACGAGGGCACTTAGCATTAACGCTTGTTTTTCAAAGAGCATCAAGGCAGCGGTTTCGGCACCGGCATTTTCCCTTGCCACCTGGATTAAACTGGCGATCGCTTTCTCCAATTCGATATGCTCCGAGAGAGTGCGCGATGCTTTCATTAGCGTCGCTAAATCCAACATTTCCCAAACTTCCGAGCTAGTTTTGGCAATACTCGTTCCAGTTAGAGTATCGATAGTTTTACCTGCTGTAAAAACGAGTTGTTGTCGTTCGAGAATGGGGGCTATCAGATTGGGATGGCGGGTTTCTAAGTCTTCAACTTTAGCTAAAGCTCCCCAGCGGAGGTAGCAGTAATACGCATCTTGCATATAGCTGCCTGCCACTTTTTCTTTACCCCAGTCGAGGCAGAATTTGGCTGCGAGTTCGTTGGCGAGGGCTTCTAGTTGGAGATATTTGTTTTCTTTAGCGGCGGCGATCGCGCGATCGTAATACTCCACGGCCTCCACCCGATTTTCTTTAACCCGGGCAATTTCTGCTTCTAGCAACCAAAAAAATGTCCGATAATTTTCCTGACAATTATCTGCCCACAATTGGAACTTTTGACGGTAAAGCTCTAGCTTCTCTAACAATTCGGACCCTGTTGTTTCCCCTGTTTTACGATAAATTTGCGCCAGACTGAGAGCTTGATAAAAATCGTGCAACACGAGCTGAAACTGGCTGTAAAGGGAAGCATGGGTTTTCTCGGCAGTTAGCCCTAGCTGGTAAGCCGCAGTATAGTCACCGTAATTAAAGTGGAGAAAAGCCTTGGCAAAATAGTAGGTACTCATGCCATAAAGGTATTGAGTGTCTGCAAAAACTT
>CAZSTZ010000111.1:13971-20474 GCA_964609515.1 uncultured bacterium
TTGGCAAAATAGTAGGTACTCATGCCATAAAGGTATTGAGTGTCTGCAAAAACTTTTAGGGCCGAAGTTTCCTTAAATGTCTCGCCGTCTAAACTAAATTTTTCTGGGAGTTTTCCTTGCAAATTTAGTAAAACTTGATGTTGAATTGCCAAAGCAAGGCCGGCGGGCGGTTCTTTTTTTTCGGCAAATTCAGTCAATCGATCTTGTTCTGCCACTAAAGATTCTAGCTCGTCATATACCAGAAATTTTTTCCAAAAATTAAACGAAGCACCATGAAAACACCAAGAAAGTTCCCCGGCTTCCAGGGCAGGTTGAAAAGAGGATTTAATCCAGTCCAACCCTTCTGCTAAAGGCCGACGCCAATGGCTAATAAAGCTGCCAAAAGTCATAAGGACTTTGCCCTTAATTGCAAATAGATTAGCTTTTTCATTGAGAGCCAATCCTAAGGAGCCAAATATATCGCCTTTTTCGTACTCTGAAAAAACCGCACACAAAACAGTTCCATACCACAGATAAACAAAGCCAGAAAGTGGCGTGTTGCCGTATTGCAAGCAGAGATTTGTCATTTCGATAATGACTAACACCATTAAATCTTGATTGGTAATATAGGTCGGCGGAATCATGTTAATCAATAGTTTTACCATGATTTGCTGCTCTAGTTTATCCATAGATGGAAGAAATTCTAAATCGGCGATCGCCCGCCCTCTCAGACTCTTTTCTACCTTTTTTGCAGCGGATTTAATACTTTGTTGTTTTGGCTTTTCTGGCAAGACTAAATCAAACATTTTCAAGCTCTCTAAGCCTACTTTAATTGCTTTTTCGTAGAGAGCGTTATTAGAATCCGTGCCGGGTTTGTTGGCACTTGGATTAACTGTCGAACAGATAGCCACTGCCTTAGCTTTGGATGTGGAATTGGTGAAAGAAGCGGCAGAAAATTCTGCTGTTAATCCTCCCACTGAGGAAAATACCAACAATTAAATTAGGTGGCGCGCAGTTTGTAGTAATCGCTAAAGCGATAGAAGTCAGACCTATATCGCGCTCATCGATTACTACAAACGTCTACTAAAAGTGTAAGGTGCGCATTGCGCACCCTACTGCTTTCTAAACCCATTCCCTCAAGTCAGCTAAAACGCTGTCCCACTCATCATCGTAACGGAAAGACAGCACTCGATAACCGGTTAAAAACTGCAAGTTTTCCCGTAACACCCGATCGCTCTCTTGCTTTTCTGGACTGTCGTGGACGGAACCATCGCAGAAAATAGCCACTTTGGCTTTGAAATAAATAAAGTCGGGCTTGCAGTTGGCCTCCTCGATTAACTCCTGGGTGGCGTCTGGTAGGGCGATGCCATTTTCGTAGATGGCCGCTAATACTCGCTTTTCTAACTCCGAGTTGGGGTCGGTTTGTTGCAATAACTCTTGATAGCGATCGCCTCCATCGCCCTCTTCAATACGTTGTAAACTGCTCTTGCAAAGCACGTCTAAAAAGGAATGGATGCTGTGGCGTTCTAATAAAGGATGGTCGAACTGGTTGTGGTAGGACAGCAGGCACTCGTAACAAGCTTGGGCGCATTCATCTGGGGACTTTTCTTTGGTGGACTTTTCTTTGGTGGGCTTTTCCCCGGTAAAGTGGCAGATATCTAGTGCGGTTTGAGCCAGACGCCGGAAGGAACCTTCGTCCTCTAAGATTTGAGACAATACTCCGGCCCCACCTTCGGCAGCTTCCCAGAATAATAGATAGTATCCCCGACCGAGACGTTCTGAGTCTAATTCTCCTAATTCTAACTTATATGTAGTTTGGATTGCTCGTTCTAGGGCGTATTGAAAGCTGGTTAAAAACACTTCTGGGTTAGCTTCTGGGATAATCGCTTTATTGGGTTGAACAATAAGTATATTACAAGTGTCTTTGACTGTTAAATAAACTTCGCGCTCTAAAGAACTATTATTAGTGTTATTTGGCTTTTCTTCGCCCCAATGACCGCTGGCAGTGTCTAGGATAAAGCCTAAACCGCTGGAATTTCGAGCCCGACGCAGGCCCCGGTTGATGCGGAGAATTTCTGCGGTTTCTCCGTGGGTGAGATGGAGTAACTCGCTGCCGTCTGCTGCTAATACCGTGGCTAAGTCTTTACGTTCCCCGGCATAGCGATAATGGGTGGTAATATTATAACCGTACTTGAGACGCTCTTCTTCGTCGCAGGTGATTCGTTCGTGGCGGCGCGTGAGGGCGGTTTCCATTCCTAGAACTCGGTTGAGTTTGGAGGGGTTGCCGTTGCTATCGCTCCCCAATTTGCCCTCGCAGTTATCGCAGGCGTTCAAATGCACGGAGTCCTCTCCCTCGTGGAAAAAACCGCAGTGGGGACAGACGGCAAAGCGGTTATAACTTATCCCGTTGACGGGAATCCTCGTTTTGTGTATTTGGAACTTGCTGCCTTCATAATATAAGACGTTACCGGGAGCTAACTCTCGAATGGCGACTATACGCGGACGGGAGATAAACTCGCCCCCATCGGCGGAGTTGATAAAGGCGCGAACTGGCAGCCGGGGGAAGTTGAAACCGGGCAAAAAGCCCTCGGCGGCAAAGTAGCGATAAGGATAAAACTCAAATTCGCTGGAACTGCGGCTGTCGGTCGAACCTACCAGCAAGTCTATCTGTCGTTGAGCTTCCCGTTGGAGAAGTTCGGCGCTTTGGCGTTCTTCTCTGGTGACTGCTCCTCGACTGGAGCGATCGATAGTTTCCCGGGCAACTTTTAATTGTTCTACTGCCTCTCGGTACAGGCCCCGCCAGCGATCGCATCCCCGATCGAAAGCAGCTAAGGCATCCTCTAAGAGCGATCGCAACCTTTCCCGGGAATACCAGCGAGTTTTCTGCAAGTCCTCCTGGCAGAAGTTATCGGCGAGAATGTCTTGGAACGCCTGGAGGCAGGCATCTAAGGCGCTGGGGGATAGGGCTAGCTGAGACCTGATATCGTCTTTTAACGGGTATCCCTGGGCTTCTAAGTTTAAAACCCGGTTCATGGAATTGTGCAAATATGCTCCCGTATGGGCCAGCCACACGGAATATAAATGAGCTTTAATCAAGTCTGGGTTGCCTAACTCTAACTTGGGAGGGGCGACGGCACCGGCTACCATTTCCTCTTGGCGATCGTAAAAGTATTGGTCGTGACCGCTGCCGGCGGCGGCATAAGCGATAACTAGCGCTTGTTGCCCGCCGCGCCCGGCCCTGCCGCTGCGTTGGGCGTAGTTGGCGGGGGAGGGGGGAACGTTGCGCAGGTGGATGGCGCTGAGGTCGGCGATGTCGATACCTAGTTCCATCGTGGGGGAACAGAATAAAGCCGCTAACTCGCCTTTGCGAAATCTCTCCTCTCGGTCTTGACGATAGTTGTTTTTGACTTGGCCGGTGTGTTCGCGCCCTTCCATCGCGTGGATGTTTTGGGCGCTTTTTTGGTAGAACTCCCGGAAGTAGCTGTTAACTGCAAATTCGGCGTCTTCGTCGCCGCGCAAACGGTTGTTGGCGAGGACGTCTCCGGGGATGGTTTCGAGGTTGCTTGCTTTCCAGACCATGCAGTTAACCATTAGTTGGTAGCGATCGCCCTTAGCAGTGGTCTTTTTAAAAAGATAACCGCCCTGACAGAGAGCTCCCACGAAAGCGGCAACGAGAGCATCATACTCTATTTCTGTTAAAGGGGCGGTTAAGAAGGGCCAGGGGCGGGCGGAACGCAAAAAACGACCGATTTTACTGCGCGAGGTTAGCTTGACTTTCTCCGTACTGTCCTTTTTACCAGACTTCGAGCCCCCTTGCAAGGTAGCATAACCGGCGCGGTGGAGGCGTTCGTTGCGGTCAATGCCCCAAGTATCGTTTAAAGCTTGTTCTATCTTTCGCTGGAATTGATTTAATTCCTCCGACTGCAACAAACGGGCATCAATAGCTAACTCTTTGCGCATCAAGTCTAGCAAAGCTTTGGCAGCAATAAAGCGTTGTTGGGGAGTTGCCTGCAATAAAACTGGGTGGCGGTAGTTTTGCCAATAGGCGTTATTGCGGCAGAGGTTCTCCAAACCTCGGTACTCTATTTCTAATAGGCCGCATTGTTCTAAGTTCGGCTGGACGATGCGCCACCCGCGCCGCAGGTCTTCATAAAGCCGATATTCTATTAATTCTTTAAAGGCGTCTTCGTTGTTCTTGCGTCCTTCTTCATACTCTGCCGGTTGTTTGGCATAAGCGGACTGGGGCAGGTTCATCACTTTAAAAACTTCATCCACGAAGTTTACATGGGTTAAGGTTTGGTTTGTCTGGAGGGCGCCGTTTAACGCTGCCCGCAAAAAGCTGGTTTGTACGAAGTCGTTAAAATGACCGGCCTGCAAGGAGGCATCCTGGCGGTTGTCGGTGAAACTTAAAATCTTGGCTGCCACTTCTTCCCCCCCTTTTGCTTCTTGCTTTTTGCCTGCTGCTTTCAGTTGCCCCACTGCTGACAGGCATAATAAGGTTGTCGCCGTACTTCTGCCCCCGCTGCTGAGGCGGGATAGCTTGCTAAACTCTTTGGCGCGGCGACTGTGAACGATGCCGCAGTTGAGACAGGTTAAAAATGGTTTGGGGAGAAACCAGGCGGCGACGACGCCGGGGGGAAGGTCGGCAGTAACGGCTGTTTCGGCGCTGCCGTTGGCGGCAACCCAGAGTTTTTGGGGGATAAAGCGGGCGTATTCTTTTTTGACTGTTCTGCCGTGGCGCTTGGTTTGTCGGAACCAGGTGTCGGGGAGGCGTTCTTCGTCTTCGACAGTCCAGAGGTCGGGCTCGTCTAGGGTTAGGTATCCTTCTTCGGTGTCTTCGTCTTCTTCGGCGTCTAATGCTGTGGGCAGCAGGGGGGTGATTTCCATTTTTTGGGTGTTGTAGCGGACGACGTAATAATCTTGGCCGCATTCCCGACAGAAGACTAGGGGATAGAGGAGGCGATCGCCCGTGGTTTTATATTGACCGTCGAGGGTGAGGCGACGCTGGGGCCGTCCTTCTAAGGTTGCATAGACGCTGCCTCCCTGGGAGATGAACTGGTGGAGGCGAAATGCTAACCCGCCGGTTTTGCTGCCCCAGAGAAATAGTTGTTTGAGGGCGTCTAAGCAGGTGTTGTCGGTGGGGCGATCCCCCCTAAATTTCCCCTTGACAAGGGGGGACTTTGACTCCTCTTGCCCCCCCCTTCTCAAGGGGGGCTGGGGGGGATCTCCATAAACCTCCTCGACTAATTTCTTCGCGCCACCGGACAAGCTTAGGGGGGTTTGGCGGACTAGGTGCCCCGCTTCTTCTTCTTTCCCTTTTTCTTCTTTTAAGCCAAAGTTCATTTCTACCCAAGCGCTGAGGGGGTGTTGTTGGAAGGCGTCTTTGCTTTGGTCGCCCTGGGTTAGGAGGTCGGTGGTTAGGAGGTCGGTGGTGAGGAGGTTGGTAGTGAGGAAGCCGGTGGCGCGGAACTGTTCGAGGCTTTCTCGGAGTTCTTGGGGGGTGGGATAGGGACGGGCGATCGCTCTTTCTAGGGTTTCGTCGATGACGTTTTCTGTTTTCACTTCTACGCCAAATAGTTTGCTGCCTACTGCTGCTACGGTCTGGCGGCGCTTTTGGCGGTTGCCTTCTGTTGACATGGTGGCGGAGGTGCCGATGCATAATAGTTGTTGGCCGCATCGCTGCCGCAGTTTGCGTACCAGTAGGGCGACGTCGGCACCTTGGCGACCGCGATAGGTGTGGAGTTCGTCTAATACTAGGAATTTGAGTTTTTTGGACTCGACGAAGGCGTTCTCGTGGAATCTACTCAGCATCAATTCTAGCATGACGTAGTTGGTGAGGAGGACGTGGGGGGGGCGTTTTTGTATTTCTTCTTTTTCTGCGAGTCTCTCTTGGCCGGTGTATTTCTTGACTCTAATTTTGTTGTGAGGTACGCGGCTGAGAAATTTGTTAAATTCTTCTAGTTGGGAGTTGATGAGGGCGTTCATGGGATAGATTAAGATTGCCCGCACTTCGTTGGTTTCCGGGTTTTCTAAGAGGTCGTTAATTATAGGAACTACATAGCTCAAGCTTTTACCCGAACCGGTGCCGGTGGTTAATATATAGGACTCGTTGCGGCGGGCGCGATCGAAGGCTTGTTCTTGGTGGCGGTAGAATTTAAAGCCGGGGAAGTATTGCTGGCAGTCTGGATGCAGGCGACCTGCTGTTATTAAGGAGTCGGTGGTGGCGCTGCGAGTATAGGCGGGGTTGAGTTGAATTAGGGGGTCTCGCCAGAGTTCGCCTTTGTGGAGTTCGCTGCTAACGTAGTCTTTTAAGCGACTGTCTCGAATTTGGAGGAAGCTTTCGAGGTAGCGGCGATATTCGGCGATGACTGCTTCTCGCAGTTGGAAGATGTCGAGGTTGGATCCCCCCCCCGCCCCCCTTGACAAGGGGGGAGCTAGAGGGCTCGAAGTCCCCTTTTCCAATGGCTCCTCTTTATTCAAAGTCCCCCTTTCCAAGGGGGATTTAGGGGGATTTTCTTTATTCA
>CAZSTZ010000112.1:0-5191 GCA_964609515.1 uncultured bacterium
GCCCCCCTTCTCAAGGGGGGAGCCAGAGGAATAAATTTTAATTTTTCTGGGGAATTGGGAATTGCAAATTGCTAATTCTCCCAGCAACCACCCATCCGTTAAATCCGTTACAAAATCCGTTGCTAATTTTGTTCGCGCCAGAATTGTTCGGCAAAGGCAATAGCGGGGTGCATCGGCGCCCGTGGTTTAGTTCGTAGGGGCATCCCTGCTAGTTCTGGCGTTCGATCGCCCTTAACGCTATTGCACCTTTCGCAGGCCGCTACTACATTATCCCATGTATGTTGACCGCCCTTAGACCTGGGAATTACATGATCTAAGGTTAGTCGTCTTGTGGAGCCGCAGTATTGGCAGTGGTGGCGATCGCGCTTCAACACTTCCCGCCTGTTTACTGGGGGCATTTTCCACAAACGTTCGTTCCCAGTAAAGGTCAGGCGAATACTTTCGGGTACAAACAACACCACGCTAGGAGAATGTACCGACCAACCCCGAGCGCCGCCAATATCCAGAGGTTCGGCCTTGCCAGTAATCAACAGCGCGATCGCCCGTTTAATATTTACTCGGGTTACGGGCAGATAGTTTTTCGAGAATACTACAACAGATTGATTTAGCACTTGAATTGCACTGGTCACGGCTTTACCTCCTGCGATAATTGTGAGTTTTAGATTTTAGATGCTAGCTGATAGCCGATCGTTTGACTCCACCGAATTTTCATCAATTAATTAAAAATCCAATTCAAACAACAACCCCCGCCTCTTTATTTTCGGAAGCGGGGGCCAGAAATAGGACTTGTTGCTTTTTGATGTCCTATAAAGGTATGGAGCTTTTTAAACCATACCTCCCCCTATTCTTCCTTGGGGCCTCTTTATAATCGTCAATCCCCTCTACTGCCAAGGATGCTGCCAAGGAATTGTCTGCACCACCATATAAACCTTTATGGCACATACCAGCTAGAAAAACAAATCCCAAAACAAACCGCGAACCACCGCGGCCATCGCCTAGACCTGACTGGTTGGCCGAGCGATCGCTTGTAGTTGTATTTGGCCCATTTTTGGGAATAGGGATTGAAATCGATTTTTTCACTGAAGGCTTTTTACTAAAGGCTTTTAAAAACTGGACTAGACGATTGAACCATTTTTATACTACACTAATATTACACGATTGTCGAGTTAATTTGGAGAAATTTTTTATGTACACCGTTTCGAGAACCTCAACCACTGACATGGAAGTAACTAGCATCCGCCTAGAAAAGCAATTAAAGGATAGGCTCAAAGAACTGGCCAACAACCAAGGCTATCAAGCCCTAATTCGAGATGTCCTCTGGAATTACGTTCAACAAAAATCTGGAGAATTTCGACCCCAGTTTTCCCATTCAGATATTCGGGCCAGCCTCCCGGCAACGGCCCAACGAGAGGAACGCTGCGTACTTACAGGCAAACTGATATCGCCAAACGAATCGATGTTATTAGGACTTACGACCCACGGGGAGATGGTCCCCCTCAGTCTGGATAGTTTGAGCTGCAGGAAGAAATAGCTCTTTTTGGGGAAGGACGGTAACAACAGATGTCGAATTTAAAAATCTCTTCGTCGATGCTATGCCCCAAGTTATTTAATCTGTTGTTAATCGGCCCTTCCCTGCTTTGAGAGACAAGGGGGACAAGGGAGACAGGGGGGACAAGGGAGACAGGGGGGACAAGGCAGACTTGCGGCAGACTTGCGAGGACAAGGGAGAACAGATGGATCGAAAAACAGTTGAAAACGGAATTATCTTACTTGCCTTAACGGGTTCTCAAGCTTACGGAACCGCTACTCCGTCAAGCGATCGCGACTATAAAGGCATTTTCATCGCCCCCAAAGACTATTATTTGGGGTTCAAATCTTACGAACAAAAGGACCGCGACTGGGACGAACCGGGAACCGGTGGTTATCCGATGCTGGATAACGCGAAAGATTGCGTGGTTTACGAGCTCGGAAAGTTGCTGACTCTGGTTTATAACAACAACCCCAATATTTTAGAAACTCTCTGGTTAGACCCGGAATTTTATTTAGCGCTGTCGCCAGTGGGGGAAAAGTTAATTTCCTATAGAAGTTCGTTTCTGTCTCAAAAAATTCGCGCTTCTTTTGTGGGTTATGCTTACGCGCAAATTAAGCGAGTGGAAACTCATCGCAAGTGGTTGCTCGACCCGCCAGAGAAAAAACCGATACCTCAAGATTTCGGACTGGATGAAGATACCTATAGACCTTTGAATAAATCTCAAATCAATGCTTTTATGGAGTTCCTCTATATGCTAGTGCGAGACTGCATCGAGTTTTTGGAACCGGCCAAAGAACTGCGGGATTTATTGTTAGAAAAGATAGATTTTAAAGGCATTATCAAACAACATCCTTTTCCAGAGGAAGTTCTGCCGAAGGTGCAGGAATATACTCGCTCGACTAACGATTTTATTCATCTTTTGCATTTAACCCAATCTTATCGACAGGCTTTGAGTCATTGGGAGTCTTATTGTAAGTGGAAGCGGGGTAGGAATCGCGATCGCCAGGAGTTAGAGAGAAAGTGCGGTTACGATGCCAAGCACATGAGCCATTGCATTCGGCTGTTAAGAATGGGCATTGAAGTGTTAAAAGAAGGAGTTATTAACGTACATAGAAATAAAGTGGGAGATGCGGCTTATTTGTTATCTGTGAGAAATGGGGATATTTCTTACGACGAAGTAAGGCAAATAGCCGACAATTTGTTCGAGGAAATTAAGGAGATGAAAACCGATTTACCGGAATATGTGGATAAAGAATTTCTCAATCAAGTCTGCGTCGAGTTGGTAGAAATGGCGGGAATTTGTTAAGTAATTAATAATGACAATTGTTAATGGTCAATTGTTAATTGCAACTTTACCATTAACAAAAAGCACCCGTTTTTTGGACGCGACTCTAATGAAAATGCTCTCTAATAATTTCTTAAAAATTAACCGGATCGACTGTGACTATAGTCAAACAATTTCAAGCCCCTGCCGCTACCAATACCCCCGAAAAAGTTTTTTATTCTTCCGAGTTTAAAAAAGCTGCTTTCAGCCTCGTATCTCAACTCAAAACCCGGGTTTTAAAGGATTTTTTGATTGAGAAACTGGCATTAGAATTTGAGTTAGATTCGCGGTATAATTTTGACCTTTTAACAGAATTTGAAAAATCGCGACCCAGCCGCTTTGGAGCTTTTTATACCTCTGAGTCTTCCGTAGAACGGATTATTTCACGAATAGAACTCAAGCCAGGTTATCAATATTTAGACCCCGGGGTTGGTACTGGGAATTTTATTTTAGCCTTAAGCGATCGGCTGCTGGCAAATTTTTCTTCTTTGTCTTTAGACGAGCTTTTAAATTCTATTTACGGTTTCGAGTTAGAACCCGAATCTCTAGAAATATGTAAGATTAGGTTTTTACTTAAGTTAGAGAATTTTTTTAGCCTCGATATTTCTACTTATGAAAAACTCAACTTATATTTGACAGATTTTACGGTTAAAGCACCGACTGGATTGGATTTTATGAAAGAATTTAATCCAGTTTATAGAGACAGCGATCGCCTTATAGAAATCAAGCGGCATCTAAAATTTGATTATGTTTTTGGCAATCCTCCTTTCGTAACTTTTTATGGCAGACGCAGTAAAAAATTACCCGAAGTCCAAAGAATTTATTATCTGAATAACTATGAGTTTATTCCCTGCCATGTCAAAAATGGTAAATTAAACCTGTATATGTTTTTTATCGAGCATGGCTTGAATCTGTTAAAAGAAGAAGGTAATTTAATTTACCTCTTGGATAATTCCATTTATGAAACCTCAGCTTATCACCTGCGAAAGTGGGTTCTCGAACATTTTCAAATAACATCTATTGATATGGGTTTAGCTGACTTTGAAAGCGTTGCTAGCGGTCAAACAATTTGGCATCTTACAAAAAGAACTCCTCTAACTCCTGTTTTTTTTCGCGATATTTCTCAAAATAAATTTCAAAAAATAAATCAAAGTCAGTGGTTAGAAGGTCGGGAATGTCAAATAAAATTTAATTGCAAGACTACAGTTTTAGACAAATTTAAAAACTATCCAAAGTTAAGCGATTACTTTCCTAAAAAATCTTTAAGAACCTGTTGTATGCTGTTAGATTTAACAGATAAATTCTTGGCAGACAGAGAAGAATACGAACGAGATAAAACCGGGTTAATTATGCCTTATCTTGAAGGCAGTAAATCCTTATCCAGTGCTGACGAACCGTTTAGATTTACTCGTTACATCAAATACGATCGCGAATTGCAACTTTGCCTCAGCGAAGAGATTAGAATTAAACTCGAAAAGGAAGGTATTAAAAACAAAAAGCGACTGGGTTTAGGCGTATTAGAAATTTATCAATCGCCCAAAATATTTATCAGACAATCATCTCATAGATTAGTTGCCAAATTTACCGCCGAAAAATTTATGGCCAATAATAGTTTATATGTATTAACTCCTATTTATTCTAATTTCAAAAAAGAAAATTGGCAAAGAGTCTTAATTTATACCGAACGCTTGCTCAACTCTAAGTTATATTTGTATCTGGCATACCAGATGAAAGTTATTAGAAGAAATGTCAAGCAACAACCTCAAATTAAAGTCAGCGATTTAAAAAGATTACCTTTTTTGTTAGAGGAAAGTAGCAGTTTTTTTGAGAAAATTATTAATTTCTCTGATAAAAACAAAATTGATTTAATAGTTTACGATATGTTCGAGCTTACCTCTGAAGAAGTTAACCAGATAGAGTATTTTCTACGCTCTCTTTAACTTGGGTAAATTCTGCTTCTAAATTAGCAATTTCTGTTGCTATTTTTTTCTGCTTTCTTTCTAAAGATTCCCGTACTTTATCCTTTAATAAATCGATAAACTCTGTCATAGTTCTTGGTTCCGCAGAAGCAGCGTAGTTTACTTGCAACTGATTGTTGGGCTGAATCCGAAAACTATGATGAATATCTTTTAATAAAAAAACATTCACCATTTCTCCTTGGGGAGTTGGCACAAATTTAAGACCGCTTCCCTCAGAAATATATGCTAATTTACAATAGACAGCAAAATAGTTACCTTCTTTGAAAAACTTCAAAAACTTTTTGTAAGTTCCCATATCGGGATTGCTGTCTTGGTAGGCTAAATTAGCAGCTTTAATATCTATCCAAACTAATTCTC
>CAZSTZ010000112.1:5291-20217 GCA_964609515.1 uncultured bacterium
AACAAACCCTTTCTAGCGCGTTCTGCCCGAGATTCTGCCGATTCTATTACCGCCTCGACATTTTCGAGCATTTCTCCCGGGTAATTTTCCAGAACGCGAGTTGATAAAGAAATGCGCTTGCGACCTTCTTCTAAGTCAACAATCATTGCTTTAATAAATTTAGTTCCAGCAAACAAATCTGACAGAGATTCAACTCGCTTTTGACTTACTTGGGTAACGTGAAGCAAACCGGTGATGCCATTCTCCAAATCGACAAAAACACCAAAAGGCTTAATGCTAGATATTTTACCCTCCACTAATTGACCTACTTCTAATTCGCTGAAACCAGCAGATTGATTAGCCAGACGTTGGGAAAGAACGATTTTATTGCGATCGCTATCTAATTCCAAGAAATTAACCGTCAATAATTCTCCTACCAGAGATTCTAAATTGTCCCTTTGGAGTAAATGAGACCTCGGCACAAAACCGCGCATCGATTCTATGTTTACCGTCACGCCTCCTTTATTCGTACCCGTCACCCGTACTGGGAAAGATTGAGCTTCTTTCTCTAGCTCTGTCAGTTTATCCCAGATTTTTTTAATTTCTAACTGGCGTACCGACAGCAAAACTTCTCCCTCTCGATCTTGTTCTCGGATAATAAGAAAATCCCGTTGTTCTTCCAAGGGCAATGCGATCGAGAGTTCGCCAATTTCTCCCACAAAAGCTTCTTTTAGCGGAACAAGGGCTAAAGATTTGCCTCCGATATCAATATAAGCTCCTTCAGATTCGTGGCTGTGAACTTTACCACTAACCACCTGCCCTTTACTAAAATCGTAACTGTGTTCTTCTAGGGCTTGGGCGAAGTCTTCCATCGTAAAGGACTGGTTGGCTGCTTGAGAGCTCGTTGATTTAGAAACCATAAGGATTGAAAAAAATACTGAGTTACTTTAATATAGCGAATTTACCCCTTCATCAACTTGCAGGCCATCAACCAACTTTTACAGGCACGGGAGTTTGGCCAAAATTTACTTAGGGAGTAGCAAAAAAATAAAGTACCGGTCCGGAGTAGGTTGGGTGAAGTGAAACGCAACCCAACACCGGTATCTTATTAAATTGCAAGTCCCTTAATTGTTAAAGTGTAAGTTGAAAACGATGAAACCGGATAATATCCCAGCTTTTGATAGACAGAAAATGCCTTCTGTTTGGCATGAAGAACTGAGGAATAAATACCAGAGTTTTCCGTTGCCGTTGCCACGGCATGGGATACTACTTTTTTAGCGTAGCCTTTCTGGCAATATTCTGGCAAAGTAGCTACCCATCCTACATACAATCTACCTTCGTTTTCTAAGGTCAAAGCAGTGGATACCGGCTTACCTTCCACATATCCTAGAGAAGCAAATGCTCTTTTTCCCCACAATTCTTCTCTTCCTAAAACTTCCCAAAAACTCTCCAATGAAAGATTATTGGCGATCGCATTAATCTCCGCCGCCCCTCTTGCCATTTCTAGATTTTCAATTACCCTGCATTCTAATTCAGGAATGGGTTTTTCAAAAGGAATCACTTTATCTGCTGCCATGCCCGTCAGGTTCCCCAAAAATCCCAGTTCGTGTCTGGCAAATATTTCTTTAGCACGAGATTTAATTGCCTCGGGCAAAAAATCTTCGCAGATAATTATCCAGTAAGGAAGTTTGCTTTTTTTAATGTAGTCGCCGATAGCTGTTAATCTTGCTTCTAAGTCGGTTTCATCTCGAATTGGATTTGAGAGCAATATTGGGTTTAAGATAATATTGTCCGTGTTGCTGGCAATTATTGAGATTCCTTCCCTTTCTCTGATTTCATGTTGGGGAATTTTAGAGAGCGAAAATTTATACGCTTTAATCAACTGCTCGTTTGATTCTATTATTTCTGCTTGAAGCATCTTTGCTAATTTTTTCTGTTTACCCGGTATAAATTGATTTTTATAGCAGCTTTATCTCTCCAGAAATTGCTACTCTAAAATTCAATTTATACCTGCTTAATCAATACTTAATCTGCTTTAAGTTCTCGTTCAAAAAGCTCTTTTACATGCATCCAAGAATCTGCTGCAGCTTCGGCATTATAATCGGCACGGCGATCGCAAAAGAAACCGTGGTCCGCAGGATAACGAAATACTTTATGGTTAATCTGATGTTTTTTTAATTCTGTCTCTATTTCCTCTGTTTGCTCGTTGGGAATTAAGGAATCTTGGGTGCCAAAAAAGCAATAAATAGTCCCAGTAATTTTAGGCGTAAGGGTTATCGTCGCCGGGCCGCCCCCAGGAGTACCAGTAGTTATACCCGCCCCGTAGAAAGAGGCAGCGGCCTTAATATCGGGTAAAGTAGCTGCCAAATAAGTTACATGGCCCCCAAAACAAAAACCGATGCAACCAAAACTGTCTTTCTTCACGGAAGACAAACCCTTGAGATAGTCCACCGCAGATTGGACATCGCTTAATAATTCCGAGGCTTTAGTTTGTTCCTTGTATTTGCGGCCAGTTGCGATGTCTTCATCGGTGTAGCCAACTTCAAAATCGGGGGCCTGACGTTGGTAGATGGCAGGGGCCATCGCCACATAACCTTCCTTGGCGATCCTTTCCGTCACATCCCGGATGTGGGCATTGACCCCAAATATTTCTTGAATGACAATTACTCCGGGGAATGGCCCTTCTCCTACAGGTTCCGCTAAATAAGAGGAAATTTGTAACTCGCCGTTGGGCACTTTGACTTGAGCCGTTTTAATTTTTAAATCAGTCATTATCGAATGTCAAATTAACTACAATCTTGTTTCTACGTCTTTGGGCCGGGGTCTAACGGGCGATCGTTATCGCTTTTTAAACTTCGTAAGCTATGATTTTATTCTATTAAGAGCCAGCGTATAGTCGATCTTAAACGTCTATCAAAACTAATTCAACAAGCGACAAAATTTAGTCAAAATTTAAAAACTCTCGGCCAAAAAGTTCTTGCCGAGTATTGGAGGAGGGTTAATGGTTCAATTCCAGATTAAGCCAGATAGTGAAATTCCGGCATCAAATCAACTTTTTAATCAAATTCGTTTCGCGATCGCCTCGCGACAATATCCGCCGGGCCATAGATTGCCCAGTACCAGACAGCTAGCCATGCAAACTGGCCTGCATCGAAACACGATTAGTAAAGTTTACCGTCAACTAGAAGAAAATGGACTGGTAGAAGCTCTCGCCGGTTCGGGGATCTACGTTAAAGCCTTGGGACATGAAGGAGGTTCCAAGCTTAAATCTCCAACCTTTGATAAATATCCCGATGCCAGTCAAATAGTTAAGGGCAGTCTGGACGAACTTCTCTCAAAAGGTTGTACTCTCAACGAAGCTCGGGAAATGTTCCTCGCTGAAATAGATTGGCGCTTGCGTTGCAGTGCTAGAGTTTTGGTGACGGCCCCGGCTAACGATATTGGCATCGGCGAGTTGATGGTCCAGGAGTTGGAAAAATCCTTGGATATTCCGGTGCAGTTGGTACCTCTGGAGGAGTTGAGCAAAACTATAGAGCTAGTTCCTTCTGGTACTGTCGTTACGAGTCGCTATTTTATCGGAAAAGCTGAAGAAATAGCCGCTCCTAAGTCCGTTCGGGTCATCCCCATCGATATTTATGACTACAGTCAGGAAATTAAGCTCGTCCGAGAATTACCCAAGGGTACTTATTTCGGTATCGTCAGTCTCAGTTCTGGCCTGTTAAGGGCTACGGAGGTGATCGTCCACAGCATCCGAGGGGACGATATCGTGGTGATGACGGCCCAAGCTACAGAAGCTTACAAAATTAATGCTATGGTTCGCTCTGCTAAGACTATTGTCTGCGATCGCGCTAGTTTTGAAATTGTCAAAGCCGCTGTTCAAGCTTCCCGAGAAGATATTATCCGCCCTCCTCAAGTAGTTTGTTCTGAAAATTACATCGGTACTGACTCTATTAATTTACTCAAACGCGAGTTGGGCTTGGGTTAAATTGAGTTGTTAATTGTCAATTGTTAATTGTCAATTGTTAATTGTTAATTGTCAAAGGGAATTAAAAATATGAAAACAGCAATTAGAGATAGTAATATCGAGCTTTTAGAAAGAGATTTACAGCAGAGTTTAGAAGAGACTAGCTCCGAGGAAATCCCCTGCAATATTCAATGCAGTTTTAAGGCAGGAACTTTGCTGGTGACTTGCGAACATAGCGAAGATGTTAACCTCAAGCAGGAGCAAATTTTTAGCGACCTACAACAAATTATTATCGCAACTCAACCAGAATCAACTAAAAAGATAGGAATTTGCTTGAAGTTGGCCGGACACAAATACCCTTATGCTTATCAATCATTTTTTACCCAAAAACAGCCCGATAGATTCAACTCGAACGACCTAGAAATCGACGAGAGTCTTAAGAATTTAGCTAAAAATAATTCGGAATTATCTGCCTATTCTTCTATTACTAATTTACCAACAATCGAGATTACTCCAGAACTGATAGAAGAATTAGATAACCCCTTCGATGATGAGTATCTGGAGGAACTTTTAGAGACTTTTGACTACCAACAAGGACAACTTCCGCTGTTAACTGGAACTGTTTCTGATTTCAGCAGTAATGAGAGAAGTAAATCCACAAATTCTGGCGAAACAATTACGATTACTGCCGAGTTACTCGATGAATTAGATAATCCTTTTGCATTAGAAGATTTAGAGCTAATAACTACAAGGCTAGAAGAAGAAAAATCGTCGGATTTATCTGAGGAATTGGTAGAAGATTTAGACGAGGAAGAAGCAGAAAGCGAAGGCCCAGAAAAAATCCTAGCGAGCGCCCTTCAATTAGCAAGTTTACTTTTAGCAGTAGCAGTTGCGGCGGGCAGTTTTTATGCCATAACTCGCCCCTGCGTTATTGGTAAATGCGAGGAACTTGAAAGGGCTAAAGAGCTAAGTCAACAGGCCAGAAATGCTCTGGGAAATGTTAAATATTCCCAGGCCCCAGCTCTGGCACAACAGGAATTAACTCGGGCTTCTCAATTGTTAGAAAGGATTCCTTTTTGGTCTATTCGCTATCTGGAAGCGCGGCATTTACTGTCAAAAAATCGAGAAGAAATTGACAGTCTCGATAAAATTAGAACTGCTTTAGCTAAAGGGGCGACGGCATCTAATATGAGTCAAAATCCTCCCCATCCGCTGCAAGATTGGGTGAAAATGCAATCTTTATGGCAAGAGGCGATCGCTCTTTTAGAAGTAGTTCCAGAAGAAAGTAAAGCTTATCCTTTTGCCTACAACAAATTAAATCAATACCGCAAATATTTAACCGGAATTACGGGGCGATTAACTACGGAAGCTGAAGCTAACGAAAAATTAACCGCTGCCAAACAACAAGCTCAATTAGCCCAAACCCGAGAAGTAATCGCTCGGTTTCCCGAAACTTGGGAACAAGCAGAAGAAGATTGGCAGAATGCTGTGGAGAAAATATCGCGAGTTCCTGCCGATACAATGGCTTACCAAGAAGCTCAAAATTTGGCAGCTCAATACGAACTAAAATTGAAAGCTGCCCGGGAACAAAAAACCTTAGAAAAAAAGGGTAAAGATGTTTACGATCGCGCTTTAAATTTTGCCAAACAAGCTCAAGATTTTGACCAGCTAGAAAATTGGGAGAAGTCGGCTCAATCTTGGCGCAATGCTTTAAATTCTGCCCGGGCAGTACCCACTAATTCCAGTTTTTATCTCAAAGCAAAACCATTAATTAGTTCTTATAGCATTTTATTAACCCAAGCTGAGGCTAAATATTTAGAGAAAAAAAGTTTGGAAGATGCTCGCCGAGATTTAAGTAAAACTTGCGCTGGTAAGCCTTTAGTTTGTAAGTACAGCGTGACTGAAGATTTGATTAGCGTCCAGTTAACGGCGGATTATGTGAAAAAACTTCGCGATACTGCGGCTGCTTTAAGTAATAATAATAATGAGAAGAGTAAAGAGCAATTACAAAATCATGTGAAGGTTTTACAAACTGCTCTGGAAGCTATTAGCAATAATGCCGGTATTCCTCTGGACCTTTATAATCAAGATGGCTTGAAAATTGGCAGTCATAATCCGTTTTAGGGTAGGGATTTGTTTGTAATTGGTAAGGTGCGCGGTGCGCACCCTACTAGCGCGTCACTTTTACATCGTACCTAAAATTTACCCAAAAGTAGGTTATGCTAATTGACGAATTACTCAAAGAAAAACGAGAGGAAATTTTAAACATTGCCGCCCAACATGGTGCCCGTAACGTTAGAGTTTTTGGTTCGGTGGCGAGGGGGGAAGCTACTGAGAATAGCGATGTAGATTTTCTCATCGATATAGGAGAAAATTTGAGTCCCTGGTTTCCAGTAGGATTAATTCAAGATTGGGAATCTTTACTAGGTCGAAAGGTTGATGTAGTTACTGCTAAATCGGTTCATTATTTTTTGCGCGATCGCATTCTTAAGGAGGCAATTTCTTTATGAAAGACGACCGAGTTTATTTAATTCAGATCCGAACTTTCTGGTTCTTGAGTACCAACTATGTAAACGTTTGTATCAAAAAAAACTCTGTTTGGAGTCATTTATTATCCCTTAAATTATTTGTTTTATAAATATTTCTGCCAACGTTCGTCTGCCATTTCCCGTTTAACTTCTCGGACCAATTCAATGATTTTTTCGCGACTGTCATATCCCGCTTCTTCTAATGCTTTTTTAAACTCGCGAGTTAGGGTATCTATAGGCATTAGTTGTTGGTCGCGAGCATTTTCGCGTATTCCTATTAATTCCTCAAAGACTTCGACACCCACTAACACTGCTTCGATCTTTCCTTCATCTCTCAACATAATTACTTCCCGACTTTGAGAAGCACGTTTAACAAGTTCTGGTAGTTGTTGACTCGCATCCATTATTTTGATATTACTCATTTGTCGGTTTAACCTTTGTTAATTAACTGCTGAATTAATTATAACATATCTTTAACAAATTGGTATTAATAGCATTAGCTCCCCAGAATTAAAACTTTTGTAACTGTTCTTCCCGATTAAAAAACTGGCGGCATAATCCCCAGGTAACTAAGGAGGCAGTTGTTAAATTTCCTAAAGCTAACACGAACATAATTAATATTTGATATGCTGCCGCCACTAGAGGATTTGCTCCCGTTAATAATTGACCGGTAATAATCCCTGGCAAGGTAACAATTCCCACAACCATCATCGAATTTATAGTTGGAATTAAACCTGCCTTAACTGCATCTTTACGATATTTTTCTACTGCCTGTTTTGGCGTTGCCCCCAAACTTAAATATGTTTCGATTTCCAACGGACTAGCATTAATAGTGCTGACCAAACGTTCCCCAGAAATTGCCGCCGCATTCATCGCATTTCCCAAGACCATTCCCGTTAAAGGTATCAGGTATTGCGGCTCGTACCAAACCTCGGGTTTGATTACTAATAAGTTGGTATAACCGATTGTTAAAGCAGTGCTGGTTAAAATCGAACCCCAAACTAAAAATAATAGTTTGGGGATTTTTTGACTAATTCTATTTCTGGCAACAACCGCAGCAATTGTTAGCATTATTGCTAAAATTCCTAGCACTAATAAAGGTTGGTCTGTGGCAAAGACGATGGCTAAAATATATCCGACAAACAGCAATTGAAAAATAGTGCGGAAACTGGCAAGAAATAACTGCCATTCTAATCCCAATCTTTGCCAAAAGGATAAACTAATAGTTATGGCGATCGCTCCCCAAGCAAAAGCTAAATCGGTTAAAGTTAATTCAATCATTTTTTATTAGTAGTTAGTAGTTTGAGACTCCGCCTGTGAAACTCGGTTTTGCCGAAATTACCTGGTTTCTGAGATAAGAACAAAAAAACAGATAAAATCTTTTCAATTCCCAATTCCCCAGAAAAATTAAAATTTATTCCTCTGGCTCCCCCCTTTTTAAGGGGGGCGGGGGGGGGATCCCATTCCCAAAAAGCGATAAGTCTCTGGTTCTTTTTTTATGTGACGTGCATTCAATGAAAATACTATAAAATTTGCTTTGACGATCGTGAAAAATTCTTCTAGTACCATTCGTGAATAAGATCCCTCCCCTAGACCTAACCCGCCAGTATGGGGCGATCGCGACTCAAATTAACGCCGCCGTCGCCGACGTACTTGCCTCCGGACGTTACATTGGCGGTTCCATCGTTGACGAATTTGAAGAAAAGTTCGCTGCCTATCTGGATGCCCCCCACTGCGTCTCCTGCAACTCCGGCACCGATGCTCTCTTTCTGGCCTTGCGAGCTTTCGATATCGGGCCCGGCCATGAGGTGATCGCCACCCCTTTCACCTTTTTTGCCACTGCCGAGGTTATTAGTGCCGTAGGGGCCAGGCCGGTTTTTGTGGATATCGACGCCGGCACTTTTAACCTCGATTTAGAACGAGTTGAAGGGGCCATTACTCCTCAAACCAAGGCCATAATGCCGGTTCATATATTCGGCCAACCTGCAGACATGACCCAGTTAATGGCCATCGCTCGCCGTCACGATTTAATCGTTATCGAAGACTGCGCTCAGGCTACAGGGGCAGAATGGGCGGGCCAAAAGGTGGGAACTATTGGCGATGCGGGTTGTTTTAGTTTCTTTCCCACCAAAAATCTAGGGGCCTTTGGGGATGGTGGTGCTTTGGTAACTAAGGATGAGGCCATCGCCCGCCGAGTGCGAATGCTCAAAAATCACGGTCAGTCGGCTAAATATTACTCCCAAGAAATAGGTATCAACAGTCGTTTGGATGCCCTCCAAGCTGCCATTCTCTCCGTCAAGTTACCATTTCTCGACAGTTGGAACGACCGACGTCGCGCTTTAGCAGATAGCTATTATCAATTTCTCAGTCAACTCCCAGGAGTAATTCCGCCGCGAGAACTTCCTGGGGGCCGTTGCGTTTGGCATCAATACACTATTCAGGTAAGCGATCGCCCCAGAGATGAAGTGGTAGAGGGTTTGCAAAAACTTGGCATTACTGCAATGGTTTATTATCCCGTTTCCTTACATTTGCAGCCGGTTTACCAATCTTTAGGCTATAAACCAGGTCAGTTGCCAGTAGTGGAACAGATATGCGATCGCGTTTTGTCCTTGCCCATGTTTCCCGAACTTTCAGATCGGGAACAAGAGGGAGTTATTTATGGCCTCAAAGATTGTTTGTCCAAACAATTTTAATCTTTTGTTGCAAAATATGTAGTTTTGTAACTATACTGAAATAAAAATAAAAACTTTATTGGCAGTCGTCGGGGATCGAGCATTTTTAATTAAAAATTGCCGAAAACTTACGACAAGTTTGACACGGGTCAAATTTAAGGGCCACGGGCCGAGCCATCGACCCTAAAACAGGCATCTTGCCTGTTTCCGTAGAACAGGCAACATGAGCCGTTCGTCAGATAGAGACAGATGGGAAAAAAATTAATAATAGTCCCTGGCTACTAAAATCAACCCGATCGTTAAAAACAAAACTTAAGAGAAAAATAATAAGAGGAAACTAAAACGAGTGGGTATCAATCAATCCATTTCTTCAAGGCGAAGTTACGATCCAGAAGCGATCGCTCAATATTACCGCTATCGCCCCTGGCTAGCCTTATGGCGGTCAATCACAGTAATCTGGTATTTTGGCGGTTTTGTCATCGGTTTGCTCTGGGATAGGTGGCGGCATCCAGAAGTCGAACACACCCCCGAGAGAGCTACCCAACTGCGAGAAATAATTACTCGCTTGGGGCCAACCTATATTAAAGTAGGTCAAGCACTCTCCACCAGACCGGACTTAATTCGCAAAGACTTTTTAGAAGAACTCGTCAAGCTTCAAGACCGGTTGCCGCCATTCGACAACCAACAGGCTCTTGCCATTATCGAAAGAGAATTAGATAGGGAGATAGACGAGGTATTCAGCGAAATCTCCCCACAACCCATCGCGGCGGCAAGTTTGGCTCAAGTTTATTATGCACGCCTGCGCGGCGGCGAAGAAGTAGCAGTCAAAGTTCAACGACCCAATTTGCTGCCAATTCTGACTCTCGATCTATATTTAATGCGTTGGGCAGCAGGCTGGATGGCACCTTGGCTGCCTTTAAATTTAGGTCACGACCTGACCCTAATAGTCGATGAGTTTGGGGTTAAGCTCTTTGAAGAAATCGATTATATTAACGAAGGTCGCAACGCCGAAAAATTTGCCGCTAACTTTGCCGACGATCCTTCTGTTAAAGTCCCAAGTATTTACTGGCGTTACACCAGCACTTGCGTTCTAATTCTCGAATGGATTAACGGCTATAAACTCAACTGTACCCAAACCATTGAAAATGCTGGTTTGAATACCAATGCCTTAATTAATGTCGGAGTCAGCAGCGGTTTGCGTCAGTTGTTAGAGTTTGGCTTTTTCCACGCAGATCCCCATCCAGGCAACCTCTTTGCTATGGCAGACGGACGGATGGCTTACATAGATTTTGGCATGATGGACCAGTTAGACGAATTAACTAAGGAAACTTTGGTCGATTCAGTGGTTCATCTGATTAATAAAGATTATGTGGAGTTAGCAGCCGACTTTGTGAAGTTAGGCTTTTTAAGTCCAGATACAGACATTACGCCGATAATACCTGCTTTGGAAACTGTGTTTGCAGATATTATCGGACAAAAGGTGGGGGATTTTAATTTTAAAACGATTACTGACAAGTTCAGCGAATTGATGTACGATTATCCTTTCAGGGTGCCTGCTAAGTTTGCTTTGATTATTCGTTCTTTGGTGACGGAAGAGGGATTGGCTTTGAGTTTAAATCCCGATTTTAAAATAGTTGAAGTGGCTTATCCTTATGTGGCAAAACGTCTTTTGAACGGGGAGTCTCCTGCTTTGCGCCGTCGTTTGATTGAAGTGTTGTTTAAGGATGGCAAGTTCCAGTGGCATCGGTTGGAGAATATGATTTCTATTGCGAGGAGCGATCGCAAGTTCGATATCTTGCCAACGGCTCAATTGGGCTTACAATTTTTGTTAAGCGAAGAAGGTTCTTTTCTGCGGCGGCAATTATTGTTAGCTTTAATTGAAGACGATCGCCTTCATACCGATGAAGTTAGAAGTCTCTGGAAGTTGGTTCAAGCTGACTTAAAACCGGGTCGTTTGTTTAATGCTGCTTTGGGAGCATTAGCAGAATTTTCTACCGAAAGAGCGGCGGCTTTCTTACCTTCAGTAGCGCCAATAACGGCTTTTAGCGAAACTAAATAGAGCCCGCAGGTCAAGAAACCCGGTTTTTTCACCAGGTCAAGAAACCAGGTTTTTTGAAAAAACCTGGTTTCTGAAATACCCAGTCAAGAAACCCGGTTTTTTGAAAAAACCGGGTTTCTGAGAAAACAATCACATTTGCTTAAAAATAACAACTAACAATATTGTGTATTATCAGCCCCAACCTCCGTATTTATTATTAATTGCTGGTTTGTTAATTAGCCTAACCAGTGGCATAGCATTGGCAAAATTAATCAAACAAATAGTTAAAGATTGGTCTGTCAATAAATCCACTTCTAATGTTGCTAGAATGCGCAAACCACTACCAATTCCTTACATAGGAATTGCTTTAGGTGCTTGTATTTTTTTATCGTCGTGTTTGGAAGTATTTAGTTTTAGCAAAAAGTTCGCCTACGGTTTTTCCTTTCCTTTAACCGCAGGCACGGCATTATTAGTTTGGTTCCAACTGAGTAATATTTTGGATAAAATGGAACGCGGCGGCTTGCAACAGCAAGATTTAGAATCTCTACAATTAAGGGGAAATATTCCGCAAAAGTCAAACAGCAAAAGCCAGGGTGATTCTTAAAATTTAGGATTAAAAACAACAAATGAGTATAAGTCTAGTTACGGGTGCGGCAGGATTTATCGGTTCTCATATGGTGGAGGCTTTATTAAAGCGGGGTAAAACTGTAATAGGTGTAGATGAATTTAACAGTTACTACGACCCGGCTTTGAAGCAAAAAAATATCGATGCTTTTGAAAAAAATCCCCAATTTCAACTAATTGTAGGTGACATACAGTTTTTAGATTGGTCGAGCTTGTTAGCCGATGTTGATGTAGTTTATCATCAAGCAGCCCAAGCGGGAGTTCGCGCCAGTTGGGGAAAAAGTTTTCGCCATTACACGGAACGCAATATTAATGCTACTCAAATTTTGCTGGAGGCAGCTAAGGATGCGCCGCAACTTAAAAGGTTTGTTTATGCTTCCTCTTCTTCTGTTTATGGCAATGCGGAAACTTTCCCCACTCCCGAATCTATTTGTCCCCAACCGGTTTCTCCTTATGGCATTACTAAGTTAGTGGGAGAGCAGTTATGCGGTTTGTATCATCAAAATTTTGGGGTGCCTTGTACGTCTTTGCGTTACTTTACGGTTTACGGGCCTCGCCAGCGTCCAGATATGGCCTTTCATAAGTTTTTTAAGTTAATTCTGGAGGATAAGGCCATTTCAATTTATGGCGACGGACAGCAAACCAGGGATTTTACTTTTGTTAGCGACTGCGTGGCGGCTAATTTAGCTGTCGCTGAAGTTCCAGAAGCAGTGGGGCAAGTGTTTAATATTGGGGGAGGTTCTCGGGTGGTACTGACAGAAATTATTGATACAATGGAAAAAATTGTCGGGCATTCCATCCGCAGAAATTTTGTGGAGGCTGCCAGAGGAGATGCCCGTCATACTAGCGCCGATGTTTCTAAGGCTAGGGAGATTTTGGGCTATCAACCGGAGGTATCTTTGGTCGAAGGTTTGAGGCGAGAGTGGGAGTGGATTAAGTCATTATAAAATACTCGGTAGTTTTTCTATTCAATTATGAACGAGAACAAAAAAAAAGTCGTTTTTATTTTGGGAATAGGTCGTTCTGGTTCGACGATGTTAGATTTAATGCTAGGCAGTCATCCAGAAGCTTTTTCCTTGGGAGAAATTAGCAAGTTACCCGAGTTCGTAAGTAAAGGAAAACGAAATTTAGCTGCTTTAGAAGAAAGTACGTTTTGGATAGATAATTTTGACGAAGCAGAATTAAAGAAATTTGCCGCCGGTATCAGCAATCATAGATTAAATCAATACATTCCCTTGAAGGT
Source organism: uncultured bacterium (assembly GCA_964609515.1). Taxonomy (GTDB): domain Bacteria; phylum Cyanobacteriota; class Cyanobacteriia; order Cyanobacteriales; family Microcoleaceae; genus CALKCV01. The sequence goes on from CAZSTZ010000112.1 coordinate 18,340, forward strand.
TGAAAAATTCGTGAGGGAGTTACTTGGGAAAGATGACATTTTTAATTCTTATACCACTCTTTTTGAAAAAACAAAAGCTCAAATATTAGTTGATTCTAGTAAATATTTATCGTGGGTTTCCAATCAACTGAAAAATAAAGAGTTTCGTTCTGGTGCCATTGATGCTTATTTAATTAGAATTGTTAGAGACGGCAGAGCAGTTGTTAACTCCTATTCGAGAATTTATCCAAATCAGACTATATCAGAAATTAGCGAACGCTGGGTAAGGCAATTTAAAGAACAGCAGCAGTTGTACGATAACTTTCCAAGGGATAAAAAAATGCTGGTTCGCTACGAAGAATTAGCTACTAAACCAGAGGAAGTTTTGGCGAATATTTGCCAGCTATTAGAAGTAGAATTTTTCCCGGATCTGAAGGAGTTTTGGAAACACGAACACCATCATATTGTGGGCAGTCGAGGTACTAATGCTTTAATCAGAAAATATAAAGGTTTAAAGCAAAAAGAAGGTGTAGCAGAAGTTCACGGCAGTTATTATGAAGAATTGGGGTTAGAAATTAAGTTAGATTTGCGTTGGAAAGAAGAATTATCTGCCGAGAATTTGGCAACTTTTAATTCTCTGGCAGGAGAACTTAATAAACCTTATGAATGGAATGAGGTTGCTGCTAATTAACCATTAACAAAAAGCGATGAAGTTTGGGTTTTGTCAGAGTTAAGATGCACCCTAAGAATTTACTTTTTGCCAATCGACTTTTTGATTTGATTTTTAACTTTCTGCCAGAAGATTCCACCTTCTTTAGCCTCTGGAGGTTGGGGGGGTTTTTCCTCTCCTAAATAACGATAATATTCCCACAACTGGCGGTAAGGTCCGCCGGGTTTCATCGGAGTTCCCGCCCAGTGGAGGTACCTTAAGGGGCGATCGCCATCGTAAAGGATACCGTCTTTTTCTTGAAAATGATTAGAACCTCCCCAACTTCCAGGTTCGTGAGATTCTTTTACCAGATTGAGACGTTTGGTGGTAGATTTAAGAATGATGTAGTTTAAAATGGGCTGGTCGGTGGTATTTCCAGTGAAGTCGAAATATTCTTTATGTTGGGAACACTGCCGCAATAAATCGTACAGTTCTGATTCGGTGAAAATGCCTTTTTTAGAAGCCCAAAAACCGCTATTAAAGACATCTTGCAATTCTTCATCGGTGAAGATATTTTGCTCTTTTACCACTGGGGAAAAGACATCGCTTAATTTTTTACCTTTATAGTGATAATCGCAACAGATAAATTCATATTCATCGAGTTTGTTTAAAATATCTGCGATTTTTTCAAAGACAATGATATCCGTATCTATGTAAAGAAAATCATCCAACGGACCGAACCATTGAACTAATTTTCGCATTTTGTTGGGCAATGCTAGGAAGTCTCGGTCAAATATTTCGGCGATATTTTGAGTGAATTTATCGACCAATTCTAAATCGGGAAATAGTTGGACGTTGTGTTTGTTTTTGAGGAATGATGCTACATTTTGATATTGTTCGTTAAAGGGAATTAAGAAGATATCGACATCAGAATCGTAGTAACGAATGCTGTTGAGAAGAGCGATCGCGTTCTCGCAAACTTTATCGTTGGCGACAATGTAAATTCCTTTCATAGTTATTTATCCTCAACTTTTTAATCCTAATTTTTTAAAGACTTTACTCATTAAACTTGGCGGTGCATCGTAAGCTTTGGGTTTGCCACTAAATAATGGTCTTTTCTCCGGTTCGTGTAGATAGCGGTAATGCAAGAAAATATCTCTGTAAGGAAAATCTAAGTTTTCTCCAGCACAAACTCGGGTAAATACTTTCGATGGTATGCCGATATAATGCAAATAAGTTAAACGCTTGCC
>CAZSTZ010000113.1:0-4336 GCA_964609515.1 uncultured bacterium
TATTAACCTTTCCTCAACCAAAGTCAAACTAATCCATTCTCCTTTATCGTTATAACTCCTAATTAATCGCTGGCGATATCCCGGTTCTAACATCCAACCGGCTTCAAAAAATAGAGATTTTCTCAGTTCTATGTTTGCTGGCACCACCGCAGAAGCGCCACCGGGTAAGAGGATAACTTTTACTGGTAGCGAACCGGCATCGAAATGGAGAATCGAACCATCTATTCTGGCAGTAGAAACAACAGTTTTAGGATTAGTTTCGCCCCAGGTAGTTTGTTGAGTTAAGTTGCCAGAATTATCGATTTTTAACTGCATTTTGGTAGGGTATTTTTCGGGCGATCGCCAATCTGGATAAATAGTGGTAGCTTCTCCCTGCCATTCTCCTAATAAAGCATCCACCGTGAGAGGCGGACTTTCTACAGCATCGGTACCGGCGCGTTTTTCTCGGATTAAAGTTAGCTTATCTAAAGAGCGATCGCTATTAAAAAGTTCTACCAAACGAAGGCGGCGGTTATTATTAACAAAACCAAATTCTGCCCCAGAAGCAGAATAGGGTGCTATTTGGATGCTTCCTTGAGAAAAAGCGCCGTTTTCAAAAAAGAGCATATCCCTTCCAAAAGACTGATATTCTCGCACTAATTCGTTAACTTCTGGTTCTTCGGGATTATTAGGATTTGGTGTAAAGCGACGCAGGGTAAGTCGCGCCTTTTTATTATCCTCCAAACCTTCTAATAAAAGAGTGCTGGGAGTGTCGTTAACTATTTCTCCATTGGGGGATATGCTGGTAAAAGAACCTTGCCACTCTCCCAGGTTTTGTAAAAAGTTTTCCCATTGATTTGTCATTTTTTTTTCCTAGTAAATAATTGAACAGACAAGATGTCTGTTCTACGGGTAAATTTTTATGTAAATATTTTTGCCTACCTACTTAAAGCGATTACTACAAACTAACACCGCTTTTTATCCCTGGCAACTCATCCGTTACATCCGTTACAAAATCCGCTGCTAACTAATCCTTAAGTTGGGTGGGGGCGGTGGATAAAATGCGGTGGTCAAAACTTAGGGAACCGGGGCCGAAAACGGCTACCATTAACAAACCGCCCATTAATCCCAAGTTTTTTAAAAAGGCTATTTGCTGAGAACTTTCGGCAAAATTGGTGTGAAAAATTAGAGTAGTAGGAATTAAAAAACCGATTAACAAAAGCGCACCGTAGCGAGCTTTATAACCTACTAAAACAGAAATTCCACCTACTAATAAAACGATAATAGTTGGAATTAAAAGCAAACCGGGAACTCCCATAGATTCCATGTATTGTTGGGTGCTTTCTGGGTTAAAAATCTTATCAATACCAGATTTAATAAAAATAGCGGACAGAAATAACCGCGCTACTAGAACTGTCCATTTTTCGAGATTGTTAGTCATAGCTTGCCTCTTTTAATTGCTTCAACAACAGAAAGGCCGCACCCCCCAAAATGCCTTTGGCGGGCTTGGTGGGGGCAAATAGCAGGTTGCCCAAATAGATTATAGCATCAAATCGAGATCCACTGGATTTTGAAGAAAACCAAGAACTTATGGCTTTTTGGGAATGGGGAATAGGGAATGGGGAATTGGTAATTGTTTCTGTATGATTCTAAAAATGAGATGCAACCGCATCAAATCTGCATTAATCCTTCTTGTATTTTGCCCAACTCTAATACTTGAACATTCATTAATTTATCGGCAACGGGTTTTAAATCTAATTCATTTTTATCCTTTGCCAGGATTAAAACTAAAGTGGGAATGCGGGCGGCCCGCAGATAATTAACTAACTTTTGGCGGGAAGCATCCCAGGCAATAAACACGCAAATACAGCCGCTTAAGATTTCGGTTCTTTTCATAATTACTGGAGTTAAATAATCGAAACTTTTCTCCTGGCAGGGGACGACGGATGCTAGAATTTCTAACATTTTGTCGGTATGACTTAAGCCCCTTCCAAAAGTAAAACAATAGGCTTCGGTGCCGACAAACATTAAATCTAATAAAGATTCTTGAGTTTGCACTTCGCAAGCAAAAGAAGCGGCAACGGAGATTGCTTCTTCTAATAATTGGCTGTATTTTTCCTGTTGGAAATTATCCAAAATTAGGGCGTGGCGAACGAAAAATTCGTCCTGTTCTTCTTTAACAATTGGTTTGCCAATTTTTGCCCAACTTTTCCAGTGAATTTTCCGCAAAGAATCCCCAGGGCGATAATCCCTTAAAGCGCGAAATTCTTCCGAATCTCCCACGGAAGAAGCTAAGGCAATGCCACCGCTTTGATAGCGTCTGGAACCTGGCAATTTGACGGGGGGAACTTGATAGATTTTGGGTAGAATTAATAAGGACTGGGGCAGGGAAAATGTTTTGCAAGCGTTGAATAAATCGAAAGGGTCTCCTCTGGCAATTGTAAAGCTATGAAATCGCGCAATTCCTCGATGAAGCGGTTCGATTTCTAGGGTTATTTCTGTTTGACTGTTAGGAGGGAGTGGGGGTAGGTTTATGGGTTTGGGAATGGCGCATAATTTCCTAGTAATTAACCAGGACCAGCGATAATAACCTAAAGACTTATCTATTTTGCTTTTTTTGGCTTCGTTTGGTTCTGGAGTATCCAGCCATTCTTGATAAGTGGGGCGGGGGTCTGCTAGGTTTTCAATTAGTTTTAATCCTTGTTGGGTTTGGTTGGTTTTATTGTGCAGAATAATCCGATATTTTAGCTTGACTCCCACCGTGGCAAAGCGGGGTAAAATTCGCGTTGCTTGACAGCGGAAGGGAAAGAAGAAACTAAAGGCGATCGCGATTAGCCAAATTGATAGTAAAAAAGCAAAGATTTGATAGGCTGTTGTTTGATTGGTATCTAAGCCCAATGCTGCCGAGAAAAACAAGCAAATAAATAAACTCAAACCTTTGGCAGTTAACCGCTTTCTCTGCCAGTTTCTCTGGGCGTAAATAAAACGGTAAATATTATAAATTTGGCGTTTTTGACGTCTTTGAGGTCCTTGGAAGGAAAATTTTAATTTGCTCATTTGTTAATTGTTAATTGTCAATTGTTAACTGTCAAATTGGACCAGAAACCTGGTTTTTTCAAAAAACCTGGTTTCTAAGATATCCGATTTAGTTCCTTGTAGGTTGTGCGGACCTCCGCGGAACCCAACATCTTCGTTGGGTTCCGTTGCACTTCACCCAACCTACAAGAAAAGAAGGTATTTTTTAAAAAAACCCGGTTTCTAAGATATCCCGATTTAGGATTAATATAAAACTTATCTCAAGCGGGAACTGGAAGAGTTCCTAAAATTTCTTCGACAACCACTGCGGCAGTTTTACCCGAAAAACGTGCTTGAGATTCCATTATCAAACGATGGGCAATAACCGCTACTGCCAATTCTTTTACTTGTTCGGGACGGACAAATTCTTTACCGTCAAATAAGGCTAATGCTTGGGCGATTTTCATTAGGGTTAAAGATGCCCTGGGACTTGCCCCTAATTCTACTCCTTCCCAGGTACGAGTGGCGTTAATAATATCCACTACATAGCGTTTCATTTCATCGCTGACTCGAACTTTTTTTACTTCTTGTTTGAGGGCGATCGCCTCGGAAACGGAAATACAAGATTTAATCGTTTCGATGGGATGTTCTTGAATTTGGGCGGTCAAAATATTGACTTCTTCTTCTGGGGAAATATAGCCCAAACTGAACTGCAAAGCAAACCGATCCATTTGCGCTTCTGGTAGGGGATAAGTTCCCCGAGATTCGACGGGATTTTGAGTAGCAATTACAAAGAATAAATCCTGCAATTTTCTCAATTCTCCATCCACTGTAACTTGAGATTCTGCCATTGCTTCTAATAAAGCAGATTGAGTTCGAGGAGAGGCCCGGTTAATTTCATCCGCTAAAACGATATTAGCAAAAATCGGTCCTTCGTGGAAGCGAAAACTGTGTTGATTTTGGTCGTAAATAGACACTCCTAAAATGTCCGAAGGCAGCAAGTCGGGGGTAAATTGAATCCGTTTAAAGCTAGCATCAATTGATAAGGCTAAAGCTTTAGCTAAAGTAGTTTTTCCCGTTCCCGGATAGTCTTCTAATAAAACGTGACCGCCACTAGCAAAGGCCGATAGTAATTTCCTAATAGCTGATGTTTGCCCTTTGATTACTGTTTCGATGTTCTGGCAAATTTTTTGGTAGATTTCTCGACCGGAAAAGTTTTCTTTCATGGTTGTTCAATTAGCAGTTAACAATTAACAATTAATGATGTACATCTAGATCCCCCTAAATCCCCCTTACCAAGGGGGACTTTGAGTTTTTCTGGCCTCCCCCTTTTTAAGGGGGA
>CAZSTZ010000113.1:4436-13162 GCA_964609515.1 uncultured bacterium
CCCCCTTACCAAGGGGGACTTTGAGTTTTTCTGGCCTCCCCCTTTTTAAGGGGGAAATGATGTACATCTAGATCCCCCTAAATCCCCCTTACCAAGGGGGACTTTGAGTTTTTCTGGCCTCCCCCTTTTTAAGGGGGACGGGAGGGGGACTTTTTAACTAAATTTTTTTCCTTTGGCCTCCCCCTTTTTAAGGGGGACGGGAGGGGGACTTTTTAACTAAATTTTTTTCCTTTGGCCTCCCCCTTTTTAAGGGGAACGGGAGGGGGATCGCAATAACAATTAACAAGGGTCGTTATACCGTTTTAACCACGATTTAATCGAGGATTTTAATAAGTTTCTTTCCATAGAACTAATGCCGCGAGGATCGAAACGGTAGCGGTAATGAAGGTCGATAATTTTTGGCAACTCCTTAATTAAATTTGGGTCGCTTAAATTGTTTGGTAAATTTTCTGTTAATCTGTCTAACCATTCTTTTAGAGATTCCGAAGGACGGCGGTTAAAACCCGACTCGCTTAAGACTTGTTCTATGAGGTAAAATTCCGAGTCGTTGCCGGGGGAAATTCCAGGGGCGATCGCTCTTTCTCTTTTCCCTTTAGACTTGACTCTGCGGATTTTTCTCTTAGGGCTTAACTGCCTTAAGGATAATAACACAAAAGGAATAGCTAACCACCACCAATATTTTAATAATTGGCTTTGTTGTATTTGTCCTAATAATTGGAAAAATTGAAAAGTAACCCAGGACCAACTATCTCTAATAAATCCCAATTGGGGGGCTGCTTCATCTTCGATGTTAATCCAACTTTCGGGGGTAGTATCGAAGTTGACCCAATCGCCGTTAATATAGGCTAGAGTCCAAGCATGGGCGTTTCGCGCCCTGACAACGTATCTTTGCTCTAGGTCGCTGTATTCGTGAATTGAAAAACCAACGGCGTAACGGGCGGGTATGCCGGCAGCTCTTAATAATAAGGTTGCTGCGCTGGCAAAATATTCGCAATGTCCGACGCGGTTGGTTTCTAAAAAAGTCGAGAGGGCGGTTTTTTCCGCGTCTGCTGCTAAGAGTTCTAAAGAATAATCGAAGTTGTTTTGAAAGAAAGCAAAAATTTGCTGGAGTTTTGCTTCTGGGGACTTTCCTTCTAGTTCTAATTCTCTGACTATTTTCTCGACGGTTTCTTTTTCCGTTTCTGGTATTTCTAGGTCTGCTTCTGTTGGCGGAATGTCTGCCTCCACTCCGGGGGCAAACTGCAATTTATAGGAGATTAAACCGGGTTTTCCTTCTATTTTTACGGTTCCATATTGGTTTTTTTCTACTGTTAATACTGGCAGTTCGTTGACTTGAAAAGTGCCATCTGCTAGTTTTAATAAACCTTTGCCTCGTTCGAGGTTGTCGTAAATGGTAATTTGAGGATACCCCCTAGAAAGAGGGTTGGTTGTTAACAGCCAGTTTTTGTTTTCTGTCTCGGATTTTATGGGGTTAAATTCTGAGTTTACAGCGACCCAAATTGAGGAAAAATATTTATTATAGGTGGATTCTCTTAATAAAGATGGAGGCGTTTTTCCCGGTTCTGCTGCTACTCGAAAAATTATTTCGTTTGAGAGTTTTAAGGTGCCGATATCTCCCATCGATGTAGTTTTTTGATAGGGGTCGGAATCTACTACATAACTGTCGCTAATAAATTGATAAATCGTCTTTTCTAAGGTTAGGTGGAGGTTGTGGAGGGCGATATGTCCTACAAATCCCAAACTGCCGGCGAGAAGCAAAACTACTGCCCAAATAAGAGGAGAAAAACGGGGCGATCGCCAATGCCAAAATACGAAACCGCCAAGGATAACTGACCCTAAGTAAAAACTAATATTTGGAGAGTCGGCGGCGCTGGCGGATAGGAGACAAAGGGCTAAATAGGGATAGGTTAAATTGACGTTCCAAGATGGTAAATTCTGGGAAGAGGTTAGGTTGTTTAGTAATAAAAAAAGAGTGCGGATATTGAAGCGATCGCTAACTGAATAAATTTGAGCTGCTACTAGAGGAAACAAGATAAATGGCAACCACTGAATCAGTTTGTAAATGAAATAAATAGACTGGGTGGCAATTCCTAAATAAATAGCCAGAACTACCAGAAGTATTAGAGATAAATTAGAGGCCCGCTTAAATTCTTCATCTCCTAAATCCCAGCGGGTGTCGGTAAAATTAGAATACTCAATTATTAGGGCTATTGGTATGGCGAAAATCCATAATCCCGTCTGCCAACCCCAAAAAAGTACGGCTAGACCGAGTAGAAATACGGGGGTTTTCATCTCATTTATTGCACTGCGATTTTATTCGTTTAATTTGTAGCATTTTAGATGGAGTTTGTCAATAGCAATTGGGGGCTTGCTAATTCTGGGATTTTAGGTTATACTTGCAAGGAGACGGGCACCGGATATGCCGGCCCTAAACTAAAGCGATTATATTAAAACTATGAATCAATTACAAACTAAAATACCAACAGATACTTGGGTAACTGCTACTTGGGATGAGTATCTTCGCGCGATCGAAGACCCAGGGTATCAAAAAGGCAAAAGTTACTACCACAACCATAAAATCAGAATCGAAATGTCACCATTAGGAAACCAACACGCTAGCGACCACGCACTTATTACGATCGCTGTTGGCATCTTTGCAGCTACTAAAAATATCAAACTTAGTTGCAAAGATAACTGTACTTACCGCAAAAGTGGCGATCGCGAAGCTCAACCGGATACCTCTTTTTATATTGGCGAAAATGCCGATGCTATCCCCTGGGAAACTTCTATTATTGACCTTAATCTCTATCCGCCACCGACTCTAGTAATAGAAGTTGCCAGCAGTTCCCTTGCTGACGATAAAGGGGAGAAACGCCTGCTTTATGAGGATTTAAACGTGGCAGAATATTGGATAGTTGATGTTAAAAACGCGCAAATTCTCGCTTTTGGTATTGCTAATGGTGGCAGCAAGCGAATTACTCAATCTCAGGTTTTGCCTCCTTTGCCAATGTCTCTGTTAGAAGAAGCGCTTCGGCGGTCTCGCGACATGGACCACGGGCAGGTTTTCAGTTGGTTGTTAACCCAGTTTCAACAGTTGTAGGACTTGGAACCTCAGAAACCCGGTAATTCCGGCAAAACCGGGTTTCTTGAACTACTCTCTACGAAAGAATTTCGCGAAAGTTTCCAGATGGGACATCTCTAGGACTGAATCAGGTAATAAAGCCTATTGGAGATGGTCTCATGCAATTTCGTAACCACCAACAACCGAGATTTATTACTCTGGGCGATCGCCTGGTTGATATCTATGGTATTGTGGATATATTGCCCTTCCAAGTCGAAACCCCCAACCGGGGAACTACTCCTGTTGTTTGCCATCAAGTTAATTTAATCTCTGGGGAGTGGTTGAGAGTTCTCGACGAGGAGGATAAGTACACAATAGAAACTCTTCTGGTAAGGCAGGGCGTGGATGTCGATGCTTTGCGCGAAGAGGCCGATAAAGCTAACAACTGCAATCCTTCTCTAGCATGACAGACGCGATCGCTACTTTAATTAAAATGGTCATCCCTCCCGGTTGCGACTGCCGCCGGGAGGGTTCCCTCTATATTATTACTTGTTCTAGCTACGGCACCGCCAGAGGTGTTTGGGAACGTCGTTTTAGCGCTATTTATCCTTTATTGCAAACAGGGGACGTTCTGGAAGTCATCGGCGACGAGTTCCACGCTAAAAGTCATCCCAGACCTTGATTGTTATTACGATACAGCAACTCTAGCCACCGCTTCATCCAATAACTCCCGAACTTGTTTTAATCCCGCCATCTCATACCGCCAACGGCCATATTTCCCGTCGGCGTTGACGGCATTAACCCAACGCAAAGCGGCGGCTTTTTTCACTTCCCTTAATTCGTCGTAACCTTTGGTTTCTAAGATTAAAAATTCTCCCGCTTTTAACCTGATAATAAAATCGGGGATATAGTCGCGATACTGTCCGTTATGTAAATAAGAAATCACAAACCCCAAACTTTGATTTTTCACAAACGCTTCTACTCCTGGATGGGTGTCGATGATGTAGGCCGCCGCTTGTTCCCATTGCCAGGTGTCGGCGACGACGCAGTTTAAGTGAGATTTCATTACTTCTTTGACCGGTTTGGCGGTCCAGAAGTCTATATCGTCCGTGGAACCGGGGCCGCGATGGGCTTCGTAACGGGGAATTTCTGGGGCTTCGCCTGCGTCGGTGTCGGGGAAGATGGCGGCGGTGAGTTTTTCTACTACCCAACCGTAATAAGGAGAGAGGAAGACGTCGAAGATGTTCGCTGGTTTGATGACTGCGACTTTTGTTTCTAGGTAGCGATCGCATATTTGCCGCAGTTGGGGAAACAAGACGTGGGGTGGGGCCTCGCATTTGTCGGACTGACAGTAACTCCTGGTTAAGTCTGCCGCCAAGTCGAAGACTAATTCTTGGAACCGCTGCCCCAGACGGTAGGGGTTGAGGTCGATGCTTTCCAGTTTGCCGGGACCGCATAAGGTATAACGACCTTCGTTGCTGGCCAAAGTTGCCTTGACTTCTAATTCTGGGGCGATTTTAAAGGGGTTTATTTCTAAAGGGGCGATCGCTTCCCAATCCACCTTGACCCGATTTCTCACGGCTTGAGTATAACCGTCAACCCGGGGAAATTCGATTTTATACTGCGTCTTAGCCGGGACTGCATATACTCTATGCCGCTTCTCTGCTTTCACGCTGCCGCCAGGATTTGCCTTAAACGGCACTACCTCAAAAGGCACGCCAAACACCGTCGCCGTCTCTTCTGCAAACTTGCCCTCCTCGGTTAATTCGTAGCTGCGACGCCGCAAACCGCGCCCTACCACTTGCTCGCACAATAGCTGAGACATGAAAGGTCGAATACCGATAATATGCGTTACCGTTCGGCAATCCCAACCCTCCGTAAGCATACCTACCGATACAATGCAGCGCGCGTCGCGACCGGGGGGATGATGGGGACGGTTTAACTTCTCGGCTAGCTTCTCAAATTCCTCTGGATAGATAGGGAGACCGTTTTCGTTCTGGGGCCAGTCCTTTTGGCCGACGGTATCGAGACAATAACGCATCCACTTCGTCTCGTCGTTTTTAGCATTGTCCGACTCCATCTCTTCTACTACTTTTGAATCAACTCGAATAGTATTAGTTTTCTCCTCCGTATTTCTTAATTCTGTAATTCGACATTCGGGGATAAAACCGGGACGCTGACCTTCGGCTATCCATTCGTAAATAACTTTAGCCGTTTTGGTGTTTTTGCAGACAATAATAAAAACCGGTTCTCTGCCTTCGCCGTCGTTAGCGGACCAGTCTCCAAGCAGTTGTCGCCACTGACCGCCGAGAATGCTGAGGGGATGTTGGGCGTATTTTAACACGGCTTCTGGTTTGGGGTTGGCGGCTTTTTTCCCTTTTTCGGCGGAAGTCATTTCCCCAATAATCCATTCCCAAATATTAAAATAAGCCATTTCTGACACCTGTTTGCCGGTGGTATCTCGGGCGGGTAGTTGGGGAATTTTGACTAAACCGGACTCGATCGCATCCATCAAACTAAAATCGCTGACTGTCCACTCAAACGGTTTATTAGCATCTTTGCCCGCTGCCTTCAGATAATAAGGAGTAGCCGATAAGTCAACGCAAAAATTTATACGTCGTTGCTGGTGGATGCGGTCTAAACCTTCGATCCAAATAGTCGCCTCTTTCCGGTTATAGTCTGCGAGTTCGTCGTCGGAGTCGCTGTCGTCGTCGGGGGCGATGCGATAGGCGTGGTGGGCTTCGTCGTTGAATACTAAGATATTGCCTTTGTTGCCGATGTGTTGCCCCAAAACTCTTTTTATCCAGGCCGCGTCGCTTTCGAGGTAGCGGGTGGTTTCCACTCGAACTTTTATGAGGTTGCCTCCTTTGTCCGTTTCCTCTTCGAGGACTTTTATTTGTTGGGTTGCTTTTTGTTGTTCGAGACTTTCGAGGGTGAGGTAGCGTTTGCCTCTGGCGGTGTCGTTTTTGCTGCCGAGGTTAATAATTTCGGTGGTAGTTTCGGGAACTCCCACTTTGACGACTTTGGCGGAGTCGTTGCCGGGGGTTTGGGGCGATCGCTTCTCGAAAAGATGCCAGTTTGTCACCAACACCCGGCCTTGTCGCAGTTTAGCCATCAAGTGAGAAGGTACCAAGTCGCGAGTTCGATAGAGACTCGCTTCGCCGTTGGCGGGGTTGAGTTCTTGCAACCGGCTTTTGATGGTGACGTTGGGGCAGACTACCAGAACCGTATCGGAAAAGCGTTTATCGTTTCTGCGGGAGACTTTGTTAAGTATCGACCAGGCCCCAAGCATTGCCATGACAGTTGTTTTACCGCAACCGGTCGCCATTTTGCAAGCGTAGCGGAGGAAAGGTTTAAGGGCGTCGTCGGCGGGTATCTGGATGCCTTGGCGGAAGTCTTGCCTCGCTTCTATTAAAAAGATAATAGTTTCGACCGCTTCCCGTTGGGCGAAGAATAACCGACGTTCTCTGCCGTCGCGGTTCCAGTAGGCGAGAAGTTCGCGAGTAGTTCGGGTGGTTCCGGGGTAGTTTTGTTGTTGCCATTCTCGAACTCGCTGGCGGATGAGACTGACGAGGGTCATTTCGTAACCGGGGGCGAAGTCGCGAGATTTTGCGAGAACCTCTCCCAAGTTCCAGTCAGTCTTGCCGTCGCGGGGGGGATAGACGATAGGAGGGCGGCGATCGGGTTTTTTTTCTGGGTCGCTGCCTTCGCGGATGGACCAGTAGGCTGCTGGCGGGTCGAATGGCGAGTTAAGTATTGGCGTTTCTACTTGGTAGGTCATTTTTTTTGGGGAATAGGGAATGGGGAATGGGGAATGGGGAATGGGGAATGGGGAATGGGTTGTTGGTTAGCAGCGGATTTTGAAACGGATGTAGCGGATGGGTTGTTGGTGGGCGGAAGGGATTTTCGTAGAACAGGCATCTTGCCTGTTCCGTTTCCGTGGGGGTTGTGTTGGGTTCCGCTGTCGCTTCACCCAACCTACGGGCTTCGCCGTTATTTCAAGGCTAACTCACCCGCCAGAAACCTGGTTTCTCAAAGAAACCAGGTTTGTTAGGTCTCCATAAAGTAGAACCCAACATCTATTACCCACCCCCTCCTCGCTGGTTCAACTCATAACTACAACCTCCTTACAACTAACAACTCGTTACCGCGATCGTCAATAGCTTTAACCGCAATCTCTCGATGTTCCCCCAATTCAAAAGGTGCGCTAACAGTCCCCGCTAAATGTTCCCAGACGGAATCTTCGTAGGTTCCTTTCAGCGCTTTTTTAATACTATCCCACGCGCTGGTTCGGGGAAAAAATGCTTGGCGAACGTAGAAACATAAACCGTTATAGTCCGCGTCTAAGAACCACGCCGGAACGTCGCGACCTTGGAGGTGGTCGGGTTTCATGGTTGTGGGGTCGAACACATCTAGTCCCAGGAGTTCGACTTGGTATTTGTTGCCTTCTACTGGGGTGACTTCTATCTCTGGGAGACCGCAAACGCTGAAGATTTGAGAACTTCTCATGTTTTTGAGCAGGTCTCCCATTAATAGGTCTGGGGTTGCTTGGATGTAGGTGGCGCCGATGCCGATGGTTTCGTGGCAGTGTTCTACCAACTGTCGGGCGTTGGCACCGATGGCGAAACCGATGGCGTAGAGATGTTGATAATTTTTGTCTTTGGCTTCCCGGGCGGCTTCGAGGACGGTGCGTTCGGCGATCGCTCCATCTTCCGGTCCGAACAGAAACCCTACTGGTTCCCCTTCTACTATTGCTTCGGCGTTGATGAGTTGGCTTTTGGTCGGTTGGCGCACTTCCGAGAAGGTGACGGTTTTGTTGCCTTGCAGGTGGATCGCCGGAGATTGTTGTAAAACTCTCAAGAGTCTCTCGCTGAAGGATGCGGCGCTTTCTGTTTCGACCGTTTCGGTTTCCGGGCGCGGTTCTCCTTCCATGTCTGCGGGTGGCGGGATGGTGCCTTCGACGACGAAGGGACCGGCGACTCGAACGTATTTACCGTTCTCCTCCGGTCTATCCACCAGGGTTTCTTCTTCTGGGGGTTCGTTGTTGGCGATGCTTTTGAGGGTGATATGGGGAACGATGCCGCCGACTTCTTCTCCTTTTCTGTTCTGTTTGCGTTTATACACGAAACCACCGGCGGGGCCTTTGCTTTCGTCTTTGAGTTCGTAGTAGGGAAAAGTGGCGGTGAGGAGACGCTGGCGGGCGAGGGCGAGGGGCACTCTGCTGATGTCGCAGGTTATCCACCGCCGCCCCCACTGTTCGGCAACGTAGGCCGTTGTGCCGCTGCCGCAGGTGAGGTCGAGTACCAGGTCGCCTGGGTCTGTTGTCATTAGGAGGCAGCGTTGGATAGCTGCCGTTGTCGTTTGAACGACGTAAATTTTAGGATCGGAACGGCTTTGAATTCCCCCCAGCGGCCAGTAGGTTGTAATGGGTATAGCCTTAAAATCGTCGATATATCTGACATAGTTTAGGCTGTTTGAGGAGGCGATAATTCGCTGTTTTTCCGCTAGCCTATTCATTCCGGGGATATTTGTTTTCCAGCCGCCCTTGTACTTTTTCTTGTTAAACTCGAACTCAACAACTGGGTTTCCCTGTGAGGTTAAATTGTCCAAGCGAAAAACTCTTGAGTCTGGAGGTATTAGGTTTGGCGCTTCTTTTTCTTCTGGA
>CAZSTZ010000113.1:13172-20111 GCA_964609515.1 uncultured bacterium
AGGTGAGGTCGAGTACCAGGTCGCCTGGGTCTGTTGTCATTAGGAGGCAGCGTTCTATTAACTTTGCTGTAGTTTGAACCACATATATTTTTGTGTCTGTAAAGTTTCCACTTCCCATGTCTAACCACTGGTTTGTAACCTTAGAAAAGGGATAATCAGAAATTTTGTAAAAATACATTAAACTCTTTCCGCTGGGGACAAGCCTTCCTTTATATGCTAACCTCTGCATAACTTCTCGATTGCTGATCCAACAAGAACCCTTTGACGGCCAATATTCTTTTCCTTCTAAAGTAATGGGAAAAACGGCTGATGCTGAAAACGTTGGCGGCTTTAAGGAAACCAGTCGAGCGACCTTTGCTCCTTCTGGGAGCAGTCCGTGGTTGCTGATTTCTTTCTTTGTCATTTTTCTTTTCGTTCCATCAGGCAGCTCTACCCAGTTCCAGTAATAAAGTCCTTCTACATTTTGCTCGGCGAATAGCTGTTTATATTTGGTTATTTCAGAATTTTTCCCATACCATATTAAATAGTCGTTCATTTCCTCTAAATATGTACTGCCCAGAGGCATAGACTTTTTTCTAAAAGAGATAATCCTAATAAAATTGCTTTCCCCAAAAACCTCATCCATCACCTCTCGAACGTGATGAACGTTCTCATCGCTAATCTGAACAAAAACGCTACCGCTATCCGCCAACAACTCCCTCGCCAACAACAACCTATCCCGAAGATAAGACAAATAACTATGTAACCCCAACTCCCAAGTATCCCGATAAGCCTTCACCGTCTCCGGTTCCCTGGTAAAACTATCGTCGTCGTTATGCTTAACATCCCGTTTTCTCACAAAAGGCTGAAAATTAGAACCAAACTTAATCCCATAAGGCGGGTCAATATAAATCATTTGTACCTTACCCCCCATGCCCTCATACTGTAACAGAGAATTCATCACCACCAGAGAATCCCCCAAAATCAGCCGATTAACCCAATCGTGCTTATACTCGTAAGCCTTAAGAATTTGGTCCGTAACGCTCCACTTAGGGTCGTTGAACAACTCAAAAAGCTCCAACTGTTCCGGTCCCTTATGCTCCTCCGCAGTATCAATAATCGCCCGAGTTGACAAACGTTCGTGAGTAAACAGAGGCAAAGTCGGCACCTCAAACTCGCTTTGTTCCGCCTTCCCCGTCCACTCCAGAAACGGCCTACTCATGTTCTTAAGTTTCCTAGCCGCCCGTTTCGCACTCTCCAAATCCTCAGCCTTGAGAATCTGTTCGATAAGTTCCTCCCCTCGTTCTCTGGCGCTATTCTCATCCCAATTCAAACTAGGAGACAAAGAAGAATCGTAGCGATAAGTCACCGGGAGCTTCTTCTGTTTAAACTCTCGTTCTATTCCTATATCCGGTCTTTGGGGATGTTCCTCTTTATGATCGTAACTTTTCGGTTCTTTGGGCGTCTTGGCCTTGCCAGTGCCCTTCTTTCCTCTAGGCATGGTTTGTTTGATTAGGTAGTTAGTTTTATGCTTATAGCTATCTTAAACTATTTGCGTCCCAAAAAGAGCCCTCCCCCAGAAAATTTAGATGTGGGGCGGGGGCAAAGCATTCCCCGGTCCCCTTTCTCCGGGACGAACTGGGCCCGTATTGGTCAGGGATGGCCAAAAAAACCCAACGGAGAGAGTCCAGACGTCCAAAGCGGTCAAAAAAACAGCAATGGTGGTCCTAAAAAATTCCCTTTTTGTCATTGGGGGGAACAACCCAGCAACCTCAAACGTCGGAAAGTTGTTAATTGGTAAGTCTTGATTCTCTATGTATCGAGGGAATTTGATTTACCATTTTTGTTTGCTCGAACTAACACAAAAAAATCAACAATCGTGAAAAACCAATTACTCAAAACCCCTATACTCTTCCTATTTGCTGTAGTACAGTTATCGAGCATATTTGCTGGTAGAGCTTTTGCCTTGGGCGGCTTTAGCGAAACCTGTTACGACACTACCATTAGTGACTCAATCCTAACCTCAACTTGTTACGAAGCAGACGGCAGCACCCCAAATACATCCTCTATCGATTTGAATGAGTTTATCGAAAACGTTGATGGAACCCTCACTTGGCAGCCGGATAACTTCTTTGAAACCTGCCGCAATCTAGAATTGGTAGAATCTAGTATACTTATTGCCGAGTGTAAAACACGGGATCGATCCTGGGTAGAGACTGAGATCTATCTCGACGAGCATATTGCCAATATTAATGGTGTCTTGACCTACGAGTAATAAATCGATGTTTTTTAAAACCCTGTAGGGGCAACAGCATTCGGGCGGTAAATGTTGAGAAAAAGCATAAGTTTTAATGTCCGTTTCGTTTGCCCCCGCCCCAGAATTTAATTTTCTGTTCGCAGCCACCCCTTAGCAGTTAAATGCTGAATATCCTCGCGCAACTCGGCGACATCGTAGTGGATGCAAATATCGCGATCGCCATTACCGCGTTCCCCATTACCGCGTTCCCCATTACCGCGTTCCCCATTGCCAAAAAGCGTTAAATCTTTGGTTTCTTTCAAAACTGACGTGCTCCCGCTAATATTGATGGTGGTAGCAGGCGAATTACTCAATCTCAGGTTTTGCCTCCTCTGCCAATGTCTCTGTTAGAAGAAGCGCTTCGGCGGTCTCGCGACATGGACCACGGGCAGGTTTTCAGTTGGTTGTTAACCCAGTTTCAACAGTTGTAGGACTTGGAACCTCAGAAACCCGGTTTTGCCGGAATTACCGGGTTTCTTGACCTGTGGAAAGAATTTCGTGAAAATTTCCAGATGGGACATCTCTAGGACCGAATCAGGTAATAAAGCCTATTGGAGCTCGTCTTATGCAATTTCATAACCACCAACAACCGAGATTTATTACCCTGGGCGATCGCCTGGTTGATATCTATGGTATTGTGGATATATTGCCCTTCCAAGTCGAAACCCCCAACCGGAGACTCCTGTTGTTTGTCATAAAGTTAATTTAATCTCTGGGGAGTGGTTGAGAGTTTTCGACGACGACGATAAGGAAACAATAGAAACTCTTCTGGTAAGGCAGGGCGTGGATGTCGATGCTTTGCGGGAAGATGCCGATAAAGCTAATAACTGCAATCGTTCTCTAGCATGACAGACGCGATCGCTTCGCTGCTTTCTCTATTATTACTCCTTCAGCCACATATATCGAGCTCCCAGAAACCCGAGCTCCCAGAAACCCGGTTGTTTCATGCATACCGGGTTTCTCGATATCTCAGGGTTTATCGAGCTCCCAGAAACCCCGAAAAAACCTGGTTTCTTGACTGACTCTCGACATCCTCAAAGTCATCGGCGACGAGTTCCACGCTAAAAGCCAGTGGAGATAAATAGCGATAGCAAATCGCCGCGAACGACAGGCAAAATTTCAAATAGGACCGCTATATTTGTTTTCTAAGCAAGTAAATTAGCTTTGGGAATAACCCGCAACATTCCCTTCCTTACATATCTCCAAATACCGATGCAAATACTCCGTAACAATCCCGTGAATAAACAAATCCCGCGCCGCATTAAAAGGACTATTCGGCGCGAGTGGATGGCGATTAATAATTACATGATTCCATTGGTAATCCCCCGTCAAAGCGCTAACATAAAGACTAAAATTCTCGTCTGGTAATCCCCAGTCAAAGCGCTAACATAAAGACTAAAATTCTCGTCAAATTGCAAAGACATCACCGCCGAATAATTGGTACGGTTTGCAATTGGCGCTCGAACTCTAACCAAACTAAAGTTAGTTGGCGCAATAATTCGCCAGAAACCGATGGCGGCTCGGTTTTTGGTTGTAAATCTATTTCAGAGTTAGTCATAGTTAATTCCGTGTTTTTTTGGTAATTTTTTTTCGAT
This sequence comes from uncultured bacterium, assembly GCA_964609515.1. GTDB lineage: Bacteria > Cyanobacteriota > Cyanobacteriia > Cyanobacteriales > Microcoleaceae > CALKCV01. Next base: position 17,043 of record CAZSTZ010000113.1, read on the forward strand.
TCTCTAGAAACTCGACCTGTTTCTATCAATTTTAACCTACCTTCGATGCCGAGTTTTATTACTTCATCCAACAGCGGAATATTTTGCCGCAAATTAATCGCGCCCCAGGCAGCTGCTTCTGAATAAGAAGGATAATCTAACCAGCTTTTAGAACTGTTAGAATCTTCGATACCCGCGTAGATACAAACCGGATAAGCGCTGGCGTGGGAGATTAATTCGAGCCATTCAATTTTGAGACTAATGCCGATGCTGTTGGGGCGATCGCGCACTAAAAAAGCCCCCGCCCCATCGGAGAGCATCCACCGCAAAAATTCCACGTCAAATTCCAAAGGGGGGATAAAAAAAAGAAACCCGGTTGAGAGCAGGTCTGGAAACCCGGTAATTCCGGCAAAACCGGGTTTCACCAGATACATACAAGACCCGAGCGCTAGACCTACCTATTAATTGTTACCTTCCAGAAACTTAGCCACAGTTTGCACGTCCTTATCGCCCCGTCCAGAACAATTAATAACAATGCGAGGACTGCCAGAAAGCTGAGGGCAGAGAAACTCCAAATAAGCGATCGCGTGGGAAGTCTCCAAAGCAGGAATAATCCCCTCCAACTGAGAAAGTCGCTGAAAAGCAGCCACCGCCTCCGAGTCAGTAACGCTGTAATATTCAGCCCTATTAGTATCCTTCAGAAAACTATGTTCCGGTCCCACCCCGGGATAATCCAAACCAGCACTAATAGAGTGAGCTTCCAAAACCTGACCGTCGTCGTCCTGGAGGAGATAGCTCATCGCCCCATGCAAAACCCCCACCCGACCGCTAGTTAAAGTCGCCGCGTGTTTGTCAGTATTCGTGCCCTCACCGGCGGCCTCAACTCCGATGAGACGTACAGAAGACTCCTTAACAAACTCGTAAAACAAACCCATCGCATTAGAACCCCCACCGACGCAAGCGAGGAGAATATCCGGCAAACCGCCCCACTTTTCCAAACACTGAGCCCGAGTTTCGCGACCGATAACCCCGTGAAAATCGCGCACCATCACCGGGTAGGGGTGGGGGCCGGCTACGGAACCGAGAATATAGTGAGTAGTCTCCACATTAGTCACCCAGTCGCGAATAGCCTCCGAAGTCGCATCCTTAAGAGTACCGGTACCGGCCTCCACCGGACGCACCTCGGCCCCCAAGAGTTTCATGCGGAAGACATTGAGGGCCTGGCGTTCCATATCGCGAACCCCCATATAAATTACGCAGTCCAAACCAAAACGAGCGCAAACCGTAGCAGTGGCGACACCGTGTTGACCGGCGCCCGTTTCCGCAATGATGCGCTGTTTGCCCATGCGCTTTGCCAGCAGGGCTTGGGCCAGGGCGTTATTAATTTTATGAGCCCCAGTATGGTTGAGGTCTTCTCGTTTGAGATAAATTTGGGGGCCAGTGCCGTCAGGTTTGGCATAACGGGCGCTGAGGCCATCGGCGAAATAAAGAGGACTCGGACGGCCTACATAGTCCCGCAATAATTGTTCTAGTTCTGCATTAAAAGCCTCATCGTTTCGGTATTTTTCCAAGGCTGCCTCTAGCTCGAAGAGGGCCGGCATCAAAGTCTCGGGAACGTATTTGCCCCCAAATTGGCCAAATCTTCCCAGGTTATCTGGGCCTTCAGTGGCAGATTGAGAAGTTGGACGTATTGGTGTTGTAGTCACGGATTCATCGGCATAATCAACACTCCCCATTATAGGAAGACAAGGGAGAGGGGGGAGACAAGGGAGAGAGGGGAGACAAGGGGGACAAGGGAGAGGGGGGACAAGGTTCGTTTTATTTAAACTTTTGTTAACTTCTTCCGAGCTCGGAACCTTTGCCCAACTGCCATACAATAAAATACAAATACCCTCAATGCCTCAATAGGGCTCGCCGTAAATCTTCTTAAAACAAATTATTAAAAATGGATGCTGAAGAACTTTTGACCCGTTATGCCGCAGGCGAAAGGAATTTTCGCGACCTCGACCTCTTTAGAGCAGAACTTAGCAATGCTAACTTGAGCGGTGCCAGTTTGTTTAGGGCCAACTTATTTAGAGCCAACTTGTTTAGGGCCAATCTGATTGGTATTAATCTCTTTCAGGCTATCTTGATAGGTGCCGATCTCTATTGTGCCAACCTCAGCGGCGCTAATCTCAGCGGCGCTAATCTCAGCGGTGCTTCTTTGAAGGGGACGGATTTGAGAGGGGCGGATCTAAACGGGGCAGATCTGAGTGGGGCAAGTTTGAGCCATGCTAATTTGAGCTATACGGATCTGAGTCGTGCCGAATTCTTCCGGGCAGATTTAGAGGGCGCTAACCTCGTAGGTGCAAACCTCAAAGGTGCAAACCTCAAAGGTGCGAACCTTACAGGGGTGAGTGCCGACAACGCTCAACTTTCTCAGGCGATCGGTCTGTCTAAAGAGACAAAAGAGGAACTGATGCGCGAAGGTACTGTTTAAAAATTTTTAAATTATGGATGCCGAGGAACTTTTGATCCGTTATGCCGCCGGAGAAAGGAATTTTCGCGATCGAGATCTGTTTAGAGCGGAATTGAGCAATGCTAATCTCAGCGGTGCGAGTCTGTTTAGGGCCAATCTGTTTAGGGCCAATCTGTTTAGGGCCAATCTGATTGGTGTTAATTTATTTCAGGCTACCCTAATGGGTGCAAATCTCTATTGTGCAAAGTTGAGCGGCGGGCTCCTGGGTGGTGCAGACTTGGGTGGTGCTTCTTTAAAGGGGGCAGATCTTAGAGGTGCCGATTTTAATTCTGCCGATCTGAGTGGGGCAATTTTGAGCTATGCCAATCTCAGCTATACAGATTTGAGTCGCACCGAATTGTTACGAGCAGATCTCCAAGGCGCTAACCTCGTAGGTGCTAACTTGACCGGTGCCAATCTCAAGGGAGCTAATTTAAGGGGCGTTAATGTCAATAACGCTCGTTTTTCTCTGGCGATCGGTCTGTCCGAGGAGACGCAAGAAGAACTGATGCGCAAAGGTGCTATTTTCGATCTGTATTTGAGCGATCGCTCCTCCACTACCCCCATTAATCTAAAAAGTTCGTAGTAATCGC
>CAZSTZ010000114.1:0-18159 GCA_964609515.1 uncultured bacterium
TAGTGTTGAACTTCATGCCTATTGACTCCTCTCCTTGGGACTGCTGCATTCCCTTGAGAAACCGCGAAACTTCTGGTAACGCCGCCAGTTGTGCCTCTGAAGACTTGTAGAAGCACTCTACTAAATTAATTTTATCGCGATCCATTTTGCCTGTTTCCAGACCCAAATAGCGCCCATTACCACCAAAGCACATAGAACCGCCTGCCTTAGCCAGCAGTTCCATCGCGTCCTTTACAAATTGCGCTCCCTTGCAATCCTTTCCTTTCTTATTAGTAACAATCAAACTGGTACGATTGGGATATCGCTCCACACAATTCCAGTCTTTTTTAAGAATCTCAATTGCTAGCTCTTTCGGGTCTTTAGAGGGCAAGTAGAGTTGGGTTCTGTTGGAAAGATGTAGTAGATTAGAGTCTGGCATTTTTGTCTCCTTAATTTATTTAATCTGTTTTTAACTACAACTTTATTCTACTCTAATACCTCAATAAAATAAGGCCGTTATTGCACTTTTTGTTATCGTAAATCACTCGTTAATTCACAAGTTTGTAGCTTAATTTTACTCACAAAAAAGCTAAAATCACAAAATTAACGATTTACTTAGCTCGAAGGACTTCATCAACTACTCAAAAACTCACACTTTAAATTCACTGTCCAGTCACAAGAGTGGTAAACTGATGAGTAAATCTTTGATCTCGAACTGAATTTTGGACTTAAATGGAGATGGAAAGCGACAATAATCAGGGACTTGAAAAAAAAATCAAAAATCTAACCGTTCTTCAAAAGGCCGTCTTGCTGAAACTGAGAGAAGACCTTGAAGATTGCCAAATTGCTAAAGTTGTAGGTATCCGCAATCAGAGGGAAGATGCAGTGAGAAAGCATATCCAGAAAATAGGCGAGAAACTGCTACCGGAGGAAAAAAACTCAGAAGGCAAAAGCTACTATCGTGACAAACTCAAAGCCTTACCGATTAAATATGAATGGTTACAGCCAAAGGACACTGCCAAAGAAGGGCCAACAGTAACGCAAATTCCTAAGTCCTCCTGGCAGCGGCGGCAGAATTTAAGTTCAAAACTCCAAAACTTACCACCACAGGATAATGAGTTTATTGGTCGCACCGAGGAATTGTCTAAATTAATGAAACTTCTCCGTCCCGATCGCGCTGCTTCTATTATTATTGTGGATGGTATAGGAGGCGTGGGTAAAACTGCATTGGCTTTAGAAGCAGCTTACCTTTGTCTTGAGTGCAGAGAATACGGAAAAGCTTTATCCACTTGTTCCGAAATTGCTAAAATTGTTGGCAAAACTATTGGTGAAATTCCGTCATTTGATGCCGTCATTTTTGCCACAGCAAAAGAAAGCCGTATCTTGCCAACTGGTAATACCGAACGACTCGAAGCCCAACGAACTTTTCACGAAATCGTCAGAAAGATATCTAAAACCTTAGACGACCCTACTCTTCTCGATAGCGAATCTGAAGAACAGCTCGAACGGATAAGGAAAAGTTTGCGAAAGCAGAGAACTTTACTAATAGTAGATAATCTGGAAACAATTGAAGATAAAGACAAAGTTTTGTCTTTTATTTCTGAATTGCCACTAGGAGTTAAATCAATTATTACTACTCGCGAGCCGCTTGGCTATGCTCCCATTCGTCTAGAGCATTTACCGGAACCTGATAGTTTAAGGTTAATTCAACAACAATTAGAAGAAAAATCAGTTACTTTAACAGTTCAAGAGCGAAAAGAACTGTATAGCGTGACTGGTGGAATTCCTGTGGCGATTATTTACGCTGTAGGTCGCTTGGCAGCCAGTCAGTCTCTCGAAACCGTTCTAGAAGATTTAAGGAATGCCAATGGGGATATAGCTTGCTTTTGTTTCAAAAAGTCAGTAGATGATATCAGAGAGCAACCAGCATACAGGATGCTTATGTCTATAGCTATTTTTCACAGCCCACCAATCCAAGATGCAGCGATCGAGGTGGCAGGACTTAGCACAGAACCAGGTGAAGCCAGACGGGCACTCGACAAACTCAAACAACTTTCTCTAATTCGCTTGCACGATGGACGCTACAGAATGCTACCTTTAACTCGCGAGTATGCTTTAGCCGAACTCAACAAGAATCAAGAATTTAAAAGAGATGCTCAGAATCGTTGGGTAAAATGGTATCTACAGTTTGCCGAGAAACACAACGGAGAAAAATGGCGATTGAGACATATTGGGTACGATTGCATAGAAGAGGAGTGGGAAAACTTTTTAGCAGTTCTTCGCTGGTGCAAAGATGAGGATCGCTATCAAGATGTCAGAGACTTGTGGTTCCTTCTTAATAACTATGCCAACCTTCGAGGTGCTTGGAAAGATAGACTATTTTGGCTTGATTGGATTCTGGATCGAGCTACTAGAATAGGAGAATATAAAACGGTAATTCAGTCAAAGTCGAAACTGGGACGAACGCTGTTACTCAAGGGCAAGCAAGAAGAGTTAGAAAAAGCCGAAACATTATTATTGACAGCATGGGAATTGCAGGATTATGCTGATTTCGAGGATTTAGATTATTTGGCAAATCACTTAGCAGGGCTCTATATCCGAATGGAAAATTACGAAGAAGCTCACCGGTGGCTCGATAAGGAGCAAGACTTATTAGAGCGAGTAGAATTAGAAGATAAAAAGGGGATTAATTATCAGATTTACATACACCGCGAGCGTGCTGAAGTTTTCTTTTATCAGAAGAAATACCCTCAAGCTAAATTATTGTGCAGCAAGGCAACGGAACTGGCAGAGACAGTTGGCAATCAACGCAATAAAAACTACGTTCAACGAATTTTAGCCGATATTGCTATTGCCGAAGCCGGATTCTCAGAAGCCGAAAGACTTTTGAAGGAAGGATATGAAGAGGTTAACTCTAATCAAGATAAACGGAGAATGGCATATTACGAAACTTCTTTTGCTAATTTGGAGAAAGCCAGAAACAATTTAGAACAAGCAAAACAATGGGCAAATAAAGCACAAAGTAACTTCAATTATCTGGGTATGGAACGAGACTCATGGAAAGTAATTTCTCTCCTGAGAGAGATGAATACAGTCTAGTTATCCTTAAAACCTCTTACTTCTTCTCAAACCAAAAAAGGAGAAACCCGCACGCGAGTCTCTCCCTTTCCCATCTATTATATTAGAAGACAAAGCACAACTGCTCGTCCAACACTTACCCTCTAGTAAGTTTCAACGTGCCAGCGATGTTCCTTCTTCAACTGCTTCTGATAGTCGGCCCAATGGACACCGAACTTACTAGCAGCAGCAGACATCCCCTCATCGATGCCGCCTTCCATACCCTTCAGACCGCAAATATAGGTGTGAGTATTGGGCTTCTGAAGCAACTTCCATACCTCGTCCGCATTTTCCTTAATCCGGTCTTGGAGGTACATCTTACCGCCTTCGGGATTCTTCTGTTCGCGACTGATAGCATAGGTCAAGCGGAAATTATCGGGGAATTCCTCTTGCATTTTTTCCAACTCTTCCTTATAGAGAATGTTAGCAGTATAAGGAATGCCAAAGACCAACCAAGCCAAGCCCTTGAACTTATAGTCTTCGTGTTGTTCCTTAAACATCCGCCACAAGAAAGCCCGGAAAGGAGCGATACCCGTACCGGTTGCCATCATAATAATAGTAGCATCCTCATCGCCGGGCAATAACATTTCCTTACCCACAGGTCCGGTGATAGCCACATCCGCACCCACTTCCAGATTGCACAGATAGGTAGAACAAACCCCACGGACAGTCTCGCCCGTTTCTGGATGCTTGTATTCCAGTTGGCGGACGCACAGAGACACGGTTTTGTCATCCTCATGGTCTCCGTGGCGAGTGGAGGCGATAGAATAAAGCCTCAACTTGTGAGGTTTACTATTATTATCAGTACCCGGAGGAATAATACCGATGCTTTGACCCTCTAAATAGCGCAAATCCCCGTCAGAAATATCAAAAGTGACGTGACGAACAGTACCAATGCCGCCTTCGCGTACCAGTTCGTAGTTCTCTATGCACTTACCAATGTATGGATTTTTGGGACGGTAGATATTTACAGGAATATCCTTCGTTTTAGCCTTTGCTTGAGTCATCGGTTGACTCTTTGGTTCTGTTTTTCCTTGATTTCCATTAGCCAAGGCTGCGGCTGCTTCCTCAAGTGGTTTGATGCTGACAATTTTGCCGCCCATTCGAGTAATCCGCTTCATCTCTTGATTCATGCGGTTGTAGGGCACCGTCATAAAAACGCTACCGCTTTGACGAATAGGGTGGGCCATTTGGTTAGTTACTGAGTTTTGACGCAGGCCTTCAACCTCGTAAACAAAAATACGACTACCCGATTCTGTATTGGTTGTTAGGCCAAATCCTGTTTGAGCTTTCATCGATCGTTTCTCCTTTTAATACACGGTATCTAGTCAGCAAAATGTGACTAGAGATTCAATTTAAGCGTTAAAGTTAAAATAGACAGATGCCATCGTGTCTATCCAACCCTTTTTAAAGGATTGACCTTTAATGGTTGAACGCCGCAACGCGCTATCCCCTCGACGGTAAACGCCTCTGGGGAATACATTCGTAGAATATTAAGACTGCCGTTAAGATCCGCATTGATAACTTGACCAGTAGAAGACTTGAATAACCCTCTATGAACTCGTCTGCCAAGATACTTACGGTGCTTTTGAATCGGTTCGAGGTCTAATGCCGAACACTTGCTGGTATAAGCTTCATTGACAGTGACTAACTTAATGCCAGCTAACCGACACTTGTAGTCTAATATCTCTATTAATCGAGCGTGTGGTATCTGTACAAAGTTCTGGTTATTGTGCTTGCCGATATTTACCGCTTGCTTCCATCCCTCGTTCTTTCCCACTACTAAAGTTGTAATGCCATTAGATTTGAGATAATTGACTACGATTGAGGAAGTTAAGTGAAGGTAGTTATCGACTTGGTTATTGCGCTTTAACGCCAGTCTGTTGAGCCGATTACTCGTCTTTCTTTCTCCTATCTTGGATTGAATTCTAGAGCGAGTTTTGTTGTAGAGGCGATTGATAGATTTAAGGGGGCTTCCATTAACTAGAAGAGGTCTAATACTAGGGTCATTACAACTCAAGGCAACGAGATTGTCCACACCTAAATCAATAGCAGCCATCCGATTACTTACTTTAGGTGAAGGTTCTTCGACCTCATAAACCACTTCAATTAAGTAATAGCCATTTCTCGGTGCTATCCTAGCTTGAACTGGCTTCTTAGCTTTGTACATTTGCAGCTTGATGTCACTCTGAGATAGGTGACATAAGCCTCGAGCCAATGGCTTTTTGTAGATAGCCTCAGACCCTTTATACAGGACTGAATAACGTCCTTTAAACTTGTCTTTGTACTTAGGGATTTTTGGTTCTGACAGGTACTTCTCTGGGTTAATTTTCCAATCTTTATGTGCTTTGAAATACCCTGTCCAAGTTTGGCAAACCTGCCTAATTAAAGAACAAGCTATTTTGGTGGAAGGCATCTGCTTATAGGCATCATTACCCGCTACTAAATGATAGAGTTTAGTGTTAGACCAAACTTTCCCCGTCTCAAAGAATTGTTGCCTCATGTAGTAGTTACATAGGTTATAGAGATTCTTGGCTTGAAAACACAATACATCACACTCTGTCCAATACTTATGAGTCTTCTTGATTAAATGTCGCTCGACTAGCTGCATCTCGTTTTCTCCTCTGAGCAGAACGCCGTCCATAAATTTTTGCAATGACTCTAGGCTGTCGGTCTAAGTCCCCCATTAACCAAGGGGCAGGAATTTAACCTCTATTTACAAATCCTTAAGGGTATACCAGTCGGTACGTCAGCATATCTATCAATTTATACAAAAAAAACATTTTCTCATGTAATTGGCTTCTCATGTAATTGGCTTCTCATGTAATTGGCAATTAGTATAAGTTGACCTTGGATTGCTACCAGGAGCTTCGACCTTTTACCTGGTGTTGTATGAGGGTTTCCTCGTTTCCTATCTACCTTTATTACTCTCCCTTAGTAGGGTAAACTCTCCCGGAGAGGTCGATCGCTGTCGATACTGACAAACGCATTACAGTAGTCGTTCACGTGCTTCCTCATCGTTGCCCCATTAGACCCCGCTTCTGGGATTGATGGGGAATTACTACCCAGGGGGTCATGCAGTCAGACAGTCAATCAGCAGGACGAGCGGGCTTTCACCGCCAAGGTAGAAAGGTAGATAAGTTTTTAGTGCCACGGTTTTACATTGTCCGTATGTCTTTTGGCCACTAAGGACTCGTTATTAAGGCCACTGGCCAACTTTTGAGCCCGCGAGTCGCACGCCCTTTGATTATTGTACCTGTCACCTGCGTACTATGAAAACCACCAATCCCCGATTATCTGGTGGCCTTCTTTATTTTTAGATTTTAGATTGGGAATGGCTAACTTCCCCCTTGTCCGGTGCAAGTCTGCCCTTGTCTCCCTTATCCCCCTTGTCCCTAATAATCGAGGCGATCGCTAATTTCAAATCCGATTATTTTTCTTCGATCCTTGTAGGGAAGAGCCCCTTCTGGTAAGATAAGTTCACAAAAGTTAGCAATAATGACTTAGCTTGAACAAAAGCGCGAGCTGGCCAGCTATTGACAGTCTATTTATTGCTGCCAATATTTGCAGCCAATGCAAGCTGCCTCAAAAATTGCGCCAGGATGCCTCCTAAGCTAGGTGGCCCCTCGGCAATTCAGACCCGCTTCATGGCCTGCTTAAAAACACACCTAATTGATGCAACTTCCGAGCTTCCAATTTAAAGGACTCGGCCATTGATGAATGTACATACTGCGTTGTGGAATAAGAAACTTATGGTAACAAAGCCGGATCGAGTAGTTATAATCGGGGTTGCCGGAGACTCCGGATGTGGAAAATCTACGTTCTTGCGTCGAATCACAGATATTTTTGGTAAGGATTTCGTAACAGTAATCTGCCTGGACGACTACCACAGTTTAGATCGCAAGCAGCGTAAAGAAACAGGGATTACTGCTCTCGATCCGAGGGCCAATAATTTTGATTTGATGTACGAGCAAATCAAGGCCCTCAAAAACGGTCAGTCCATCGACAAGCCCATCTATAACCACGAAACGGGCTGCATAGATCCCCCAGAGAGGGTAAACCCCAACCACATCGTGGTCATCGAAGGGCTTCATCCCCTATATGACGAACGGGTGCGATCGCTCGTAGATTTCAGCGTCTATCTAGACATCAGCGACGAGGTAAAAATTGCTTGGAAAATCAAGCGAGATATGGCAGAACGGGGTCATCGTTACGAAGATGTCCTGGCCTCCATCAACGCCCGTCGCCCAGATTTTACAGCCTACATAGATCCACAAAAGGCCCACGCCGATGTGGTGATTCAAATTTTGCCCACTCAATTAATCCCTGAGGATAAAGAGCATAAAATCCTCCGCGTCCGTTTGATCCAGCGCGAAGGAATCGAAGGTTTCGAGCCCGCTTACCTGTTTGATGAAGGTTCTACCATTTACTGGACACCCTGCGGACGCAAGCTCACCTGTTCCTATCCCGGTATCAAAATGTACTACGGGCCAGATGCCTATTACGGCAACGAAGTCTCGATGTTGGAAGTGGACGGCAATTTTGAAAACCTGGAAGAGATGATCTATGTCGAGGGACATCTGAGCAATATTTCTACCAAATATTACGGCGAACTGACCCACATCTTGAGAGAGCATCAGGAGTATCCCGGTTCTAAAGACGGTAGCGGACTTTTCCAAGTATTAGTCGGTTTGAAAATGCGGGCCACTTACGAGCGCTTGACTGCTGCTCAAACTAAAGTGGCTGCTGCTGTTTAACCACAAACTGCTTTAAGTCAACCGATTTAATCGGCTTTTTTAAATAAAAATTGTCTAATCCCTTGCTGAAACCCGGTTTCTATTTTGAAACCGGGTATTCTCTTTTTTGGGAATGGGGAATGGGCAGGAGTTTCGGAGTTGTTTTTCTAGTTTTCAACTTTTTACAACCTGCGAACGGATTGCTATACTACCAATGTCGAATCTTAGTACCAATCTCATCTAAAATCTTTATGTACGAAAATTTAATCGAAGAAGCCAGAGAAAAACTTAACCATTCTATTCGCATCTACAAAGGCAAACCCGTAGGAACGGTAGCTGCTAGCGAAACGGCACCCAAAGAAGAACAAGAACTGAATTATAACGAATGTTTTATCCGCGATTTTTTCCCCTCTGGATTAGCATTTATCATGCAAGGAGAACGGGAAATAGTTCGTAATTTTCTCGAAGTAGCATTAGGATTGCAATTTGATTTAGAAAAACCTAAGAACGGTCAAGGATTTTTTCCAGGAATTAGAGAAGCAATGGTGGGAAAAGAACCCCAAAGTGAGGAAGGAATTAGACCTGGTTTTGGTTTAATGCCTGCTAGCTTTAAAGTGGTTAATTCCGACGAAATAGAGGCAGATTTCGGTCAAAGAGCCATAGGTAGAGTAACTCCTGTTGATTCTGGTTTGTGGTGGATTTTTCTCTTGCATACTTATGAAAAAGCTTGCGATCGCGCCCGAGTTCCCGAAGAAAAAATTGCCCATCGAGACCAATTTCAACGAGGAATTAAATTAATCTTAGAACTGTGTTTGGGCAAGCGGTTCGATATGACCCCAACCATGCTGGTTCCCGAAGGTGCTTTTATGATAGACCGCCGCCTGGGAGTTTACGGTCATCCCTTAGAAATTCAATCCTTATTTCATATCGCTTTACGGGCGGGGCGGGAATTACTTAAACCGGAAATATTTGTAGAATTAGACATAGAAGATCGCTTAACGAGACTGACTAAATTTATTCGCCAACATTATTGGATAGACCCCATAATCTTAAGGCGATTCTACCGCTATCAGACAGAAGAATTTGGCGAATCGGCTTTAAATAAATTTAATATCTATCCCAATGCAGTCCCAGAATGGGTGCTGCATTGGGTTGACAGAAATGGTGGATATTTAGTCGGTAATGTTGGGGTTGGTTGGATAGATTTTCGCTTTTTTACTCAAGGCAATTTGCTGGCTATTCTCAGCGGTTTGATTACTCGCAAACAATCTCAAGAAATTATCAATTTAATCGAACACCAGCGCTCGATATTGATAGGAGAAATGCCGGTAAAACTCTGTTATCCGGCGGTGGAAGGTCGAGATTGGGAGTTAGTCACCGGTTGCGACCCGAAAAATATTCCCTGGTCTTATCATAACGGCGGCAATTGGCCGTTTTTAATCTGGCCTTTAGTGGCAGCTTGTCAAAAAGTTGGCAGAACTAATCTTGCTAAAGATGCCATTGAAATTGCAGAAAAATATTTGCACGAAGACCGCTGGCCTGAATATTATGATGGCTTAGATGGCAAACTTATTGGCAGGCAGTCCAGACTTTATCAAACTTGGACGATCGCCGGCTATTTGGTGGCAAAATATCTGATGGAAAAACCAGAAAATTTAGATTTAATTGGTTTTGATTAAAATCTGGGGAATGGGGAATGGGGAATGGGGAATGGGGAATGGAGAAGATTAAAGTTAGTTTAGATAACTCTTGTTGGGTGCTTTCTTTAAAATTATCCAAAGAAACTCACAATTAAAAATTAAATTTCCTAACTCCATTCTACTTCTGTAAAAAGCTCTTGCAAAAAAGTTTTTCCTGCCAATTCTAGGTTGCCATTCACAGATAAAGTAAGACTTCTAAAATGTTTGTAGTATCAGAAACCCGGTACTTCCTACAAAACCGGGTTTCTTAACCGACTCCAACTAATTCCCCATTCCCCATTCCCAATTCTCCATTCCCTATTTATAATTTACTCTGGGATCTAAAACGCTGTAGAGAATATCTGCCAGTAAATTAAATACGACAATTAAGATGGCATAAATTATGGTAATTGCCATCACTACTGGGGTGTCGTTGCGATTAATCGATTCAATTAATAACGCTCCAATTCCCGGTACTCTAAACACTTGTTCGGTAATCAAAGCTCCGGTAAAAATAGCAGGAATTCCCAAAGCGACGAGGGTGATAACTGGAATTAAAGCATTGCGTAAAACGTGGCGAATAATTACTAATAAATTTGGCAAACCTTTGGCGTAAGCGGTGCGGACATAATTTTGATTTAATTGTTCTAACATCGAGGCACGAACGAACCTCATTAATACTGCTGTTTGATATAAACCTAAAACGGCAACGGGCATAATAGATTGTTTTATTTGCGCGATGAAACTAGGCCAATTTGTTATTTTTAAAGTGCTGTTATAAATAAAAGGAAACCAGTTAAGTTTTACGCTAAAAATAATAATGAATAATAAACCCGTAAAAAAGGTCGGCAAAGAAAACCACATTAGGGCAAAGGTGGTTGCTAATTTATCTAAAATAGAATGCCGCTTGACTGCGGAAATTACCCCCAAAGGTACCGCTATTAATATTGCTAATAAATAAGCCGAACCGACTATCCATAAAGTTGTAGGCAATCGCTGCAGAAGTAAGTCGATAACTGGGGAACGACTGGTAAAAGAATAGCCCATATCGCCGCGAATAAATGTCAGAATCCATTTGAGGTAACGAATATAAATAGGTTGGTCTAAACCGAGCGATCGCCTAATATTTTCTCGAACTTCTGCGGTAAGAGAAGGATTAGTCGCAAATTCTCCCATCGGGTCTCCCGGCGCTAATGCTAAAATCGCAAATACGACGATACTAATAGCAATTAATGTGGGTATTGAAATTAAAACCCGATTCAATAAATATCGATTCATTTTTTGGGCAATGGGGAATGGGGAATTGTTAGTTGGTAACAGGCAAGATGCCTGTTCTACGGTTTATTGGGATGCACCCAATCTTTCTAAGTCGTCTATAAAATAAGGGTCGGGATTTTCTGCGACCCAACCCAAAGGGGAATTATAGCGAACTTCAAAATGCAAATGAGGCTCTTCTAACTCCGGTTCTCCAGAATTTCCAACAGTACCTAAAACTTCTCCCAATTTAATTTTTTGACCGACTTTAACGTTAATACTATTCAAATGAGCGTAACGAGTTTGCTTTCCTGCTGGATGATTGATTGTCACTAAATTGCCATAACCTTGTTGGCTGCCGGCAAAGGCCACGATGCCATCTCCCACGGACAAAACAGGGGTACCAATTTCTGCTAATAGATCTACACCGCTGTGGAAAATTACCTCGCCCCGAAGGGGATGGAGCAACCAACCGTAACCAAGGGCCGCCGATGCCGCAAAAGGCAGGGGATAACCTCTTAAGATGGACACTGCCGGACGGGCCCTTCCTCCTGGAGACCAGTTGACACCGGGTAAAAAGATGACTTCGGGGGTTTCTCGTCCCGAGAGAAGTTCGCAACCGTTGACCTCGAAGAGGGCATCGGCCCGGATGTTGTAGTTATCGGCCACGTCCTTCCAGGTTTTGCCTTCGGGAATTCTGACGGCAATACCGTTGTAAGGAGGAATGACCAGTTGAGTTCCCACGGTTAGGGGGCCTTCTCTGAGGACTCGATTGAAGGCCAGGAGGGTGGCGGGGATGAGATTGTATTTTTGGGCAATGGTTTCGATAGTTTCGTCTTCTGCCACCCCGTGGCGTTGCATTCGAGAAAGTACCGGTGTGGGACAAACTTGTGGGGCTGTTTCTGAGGGGCGATCGCTCTGGGGATTTTGAGTAAGTAGGGGGTTAGCCACCCCGGTCCCGGCGGGGATTATTAGCCACAATAGAAGGGAAAGTAGGGGAAAGCTGCGATCGTAATTCATACCAAAATTTCAGCAAAGTGGTTTTCTTAAAATTTAATTATCGAGTCAAAATCTACAAAGGCTGGATTAGTAGAGTTATAGCGTTTTTCATTATAATGAAGTACCATCTGTCCCTACTTTGGCAGAGCGGGCTCTTGTAAATACTTAATTGGGGATCGGAGTTTCCCTGTCCGATGTTCTCTATATTTCTTAAATAGATGAGTCTATCCTTTAAGCAATTGACCTTATATCTGGCCTTACTAGGAGTTGGTGGTGGTGCTGGATGGTGGGGTCATCGCTATCTCGAAGAACGAGGTCTGACCCCAGACTCTTCCATAGTCCCTGTGGTCAAGCAGCAGATACCTGCTTATATTCCCTCTCCTGTCCCCGGCAATTCGAGGCTGGAGCGGCATAATTCTAATTTTATTGCTGAGGCAGTACAAAAAGTCGGTCCGGCAGTGGTGCGGATCGATGCCACTACGACGGTGGGAAATAAGATGCCTGATGCTTTGAATCATCCTTTATTTAGACGTTTTTTTGGGGATGGTTTGTCCGATACAGAGGAAAAAGTGAAACGGGGAACGGGTTCTGGGGTGATTCTTGCTGCTGATGGTCGCTTGATTACTAACGCTCATGTGGTGGATGGGGCCGATACGGTTAGGGTGACTTTGAAGGATGGTAGAACTTTTGAGGGTAAGGTTCGGGGTGTGGATTTTCTGACTGATGTGGCGGCTATAGAAATAGATGCGAAGGATTTGCCAGTGGCAACTATTGGCAGTTCTGATGTTTTGACTCCCGGGCAGTGGGCGATCGCTATTGGCAATCCTTTGGGTTTGGATAATACTGTGACTGTTGGGATTATTAGCGCTACGGGTCGCAGCAGCTCTCAGGTGGGTATCCCAGATAAACGAGTCCGTTTTATTCAAACTGATGCGGCGATTAATCCAGGAAATTCTGGCGGGCCTTTGTTGAACGATCGCGGGGAGGTGATTGGCATTAATACTGCTATTAGGGCAAATGCTCAAGGTTTGGGGTTTGCTATTCCGATTGAAACTGCTAAACGGATCGTGGAGCAGTTGTTTGAGAAGGGTAAGGCCGAACATCCGTTTTTGGGTATTTCGATGATGGATTTGACTCCAGAGGTTCGAGAACAGGTTAATCAACAGCTTGAGGTCGATCTTACTGCTAGCGCAGGGGTGGTCATTATGCGAGTTATGGAGGATTCTCCGGCAGAACGATCGGGTTTGCGCCAGGGGGATCTGATTCAAAAGGTCGGTGGCGTTGTTGTTAAGACTCCGACGGAGGTACAGCAGCAGGTGGAAAAGAGCGCGGTGGGAGAAGATTTGGAAATTGAGGTTCTTCGCGAGGGGGTGAGGGAAATTTTTGTCCTCCAACCCAGTGCTTTTCCAGATTCGGTGAGTTATCAACGGTTTTAGGGACTCGTGCAAATATAAAATACCGGTCCATTGTAGGTTGGGTGCAGTGCAACGGAACCCAACAGGTACTTTATTAAACTGCAAGTCCCTTAGTTGCGATCGGAGCTATCGGCGCTGCTGATTTCGGTGGGAGTTTCCCTGGCAGCTTCCCCGGAAGTTTCTTCTTCTTCTATCTCGGTTTCGGCAGGGCTCTCGGTGGAAACATCTCCAGAAGTTTCTGCTTGTTTTTCGTCAATCAGTCTTTCTTCTTTGGCTAATTCTCGAAGGTTGAGGGATAGTTGTTGGGGCAGTTGGTCTAACTGGAAGTATTGAAAAAATTTATCGGTGACTTGCAACCAGTAGGACCGGCTTTCTGGTTGGCGGCGTTTGCGGACAAATCCTAGTTCGACGAGTTCTTGGACGTGTTGGTAGGCACCCGAACCTCGTAATTCGACTAGCTCGGTTTGGGCAATGCCTTTTTTGAGGGCGATCGCTGCTAAGGTTCGCAAGGCCCCAACTCCTAGTTCTGCTGGAATTAGAGTTTCCATTAGGTCGCTGTAGGCTTCTTTGAGTTGGAGGCTGTAGCCTTTTGTGGTTTCTGTTATTTCTAGGGCCGTGTCCCTATGGGCGTAGTTGGACATTAGTTCGAGAATGGCGTCTTTTACTTGGTTGCGATCGCATTGGGCTGTTTCTGCTATTTCTGCGATCGACATCGGTTGCCCTTTTAGGTATAAAACTGCTTCTATTTTGCTGGCTAAACTAAGCATTAAACGCACCTTGAATTTAGTATGAGTATGAGTTAGGTGGGAAAAAAAGATGAGGGTATGGTCCAATCATAATCGGGACTTACTCAAAACAACCTCAAGCGTCGAAAATTCCTCGCTTGTGGGTAAGTCCTAATAATCTGACAACCGATTTTAGCAGGTTGCCAGAGATGCTGAATTTGTGGTATCTTAAGAGCTTGTGTCGAATTAGCGCAAGTCTATGCCAAAACTAAAAACACGGAAAGCAGCCGCCAGACGTTTTAAAGTTACCGGCAGCGGTAAAATTATGCGTCGCAAGGCTTATAAAAGTCACCTGCTGCAACATAAATCATCGAAACGTAAAAATCATCTCTCGAAAATGGCAGAAGTCCACGAGAATGATGCAGAAAATGTACGAATGATGCTTCCTTATTCGTAAGCTTCGTAAGCAATGGGGTTGGAAATCAACTAACCATTCCCCATTCCCCATTCCCCATTCCCAAAATAGGAGAAATTTACAATGACAAGGGTAAAACGCGGTAACGTGGCGCGGAAGCGCCGGAAAAAAATTCTAAAACTGGCCAAGGGATTCCGTGGCGGACAATCGAAACTGTTTAGAACGGCCAATCAGCGGGTGATGAAGGCGTTGAGGAATGCCTATCGCGATCGCCGCAGGCGCAAACGGGATTTCCGCCGTCTCTGGATTACTCGGATTAATGCTGCTGCTCGCCAACAAGGTATGAGCTACAGCAGGTTAATCGGTCAGTTGAAAAAGGCCGATATCCAAATTAACCGGAAGATGTTGGCCCAAATGGCGGTTCTGGACCCGGAAACTTTTGCCAAAGTGGTAGAGGTGGCAGCTAAGGCTTAATGCTACTACCGCTTTTGTTAATTGTCAATTGTTAATTGTTAATGGTAAAGTTGCAATTAACGATTGACTATTAACAATTCCATTAACAATTGTTTGCATCTGATTTGAAAACGCTGTATTTATGGTTTAAAGCTTATGGAGAGTAATCTGCCAGTTGTTTATTTATTAGTTTTGTTAGGGTTGCTGTCTGTGGCTGCCTGGTTTATTGTGCGTCAAGTTCTTAAGACTCGGACGACAGAAATTAAGCTTTCTAAGTTGCAAAATAAATTAACTAAAGAGAAGGGAACGGCTCAAGAATATTACGATTTGGGCAGTATTTATTTAGATAAAAAATTATACGCTCAGGCTGTTGAGTTATTCCAAAAAGCTCTGAAAGTAGATTTGGAAAATAAGAACGATGAGGAACTGGCGAAGATTTATAATGCACTGGGATTTGCTTATTTTGCCAAAGAACAGT
The DNA here is from genome assembly GCA_964609515.1 of uncultured bacterium. GTDB lineage: Bacteria > Cyanobacteriota > Cyanobacteriia > Cyanobacteriales > Microcoleaceae > CALKCV01. Next base: position 15,251 of record CAZSTZ010000114.1, read on the forward strand.
ACGATATCGCGATTCGCCAGTATAAAGAGGCTGTGAAATTAGCGCCGGATTATGCGATCGCTTATAATAATTTGGGTCATGCTTACGAAAAGAAGAAGTTAACGGCTCAAGCTTTGGAAGCTTACGAGGATGCTTTGGAACGAGATCCCAAAAATGATACTGCTAAACGACGTGCGGAGTCGATGCGACGGCGGTTGACTGCTGCTTGATTTTTAATGTTTGGAGAAAGAAAGGGAAGGGATTCGCTCCCGGGTTATTGATGTTTAAAAAGCTGGCAATATTGCCAGCTTTTTAAGTTTGAGAAACGAACTACGCTCAATACCATAATTTGTTCAAAAAGGCAAGGGTTTAGGCCCACCGTGGGTAGAGCCAAGTAAGGGTTGAAACTATTCAGTAAAAACCTCAGATAAAAGCCATGATATCTGTGTTATTATGGAGTGGACTATAGGAAAGCATTAAGAAAAAAAGCGGGCAGGGAGGTTAAGGATAGAGCTTGTAGCAGAGGTTAGGGGCGATCGGGGGATTTGAGAAGCAGAAGGCTTGTCCCTAATTTTGGTAAAGAAGGTGGCTGCCAAAAAAAACTAAGATCGGTGAAATGGCGGATGCAGTTTCTAAGTAAAAATGGGTATAGTGTTAATTAAAGAAGGACCGACAGAACTGCAGAAGCTCGAAAAGTAAGCTAGAAAAATCAATAGTCCATAATTCGCAGATTAAAAAGACCAAGAGGGAATGGTGGGGTGGAAGAGATAGCTGGCATAAGGCAGTCTCTTTTTAAGAGAAAAACATTAATAATAAGCCGATCGGAGGTTATGGTCGTGCCATAGCCTAAAAAATTTGTTTACAGAGCTAATTTTGGCTCGGTTTTCCCAGTTTCTTTACCAATTTAAAATTGTTTATATTGAGACTTATTGCATCCATTGGGAGGCAATAAAGGGAAGATAAAAAACTTTGAGATTGGGAAACTTAAATTAGTTAGGTGCATCTACTACTACGAACATCTACCAAATATCGGGGAAACTACTTATGAATACAACAAAAACCAGGGTGGATCGCTCTTTTGTGGGGGCGATCCAGGGCGAACGCATCTATTCCGAAGTTAAGAAACAAGTTAAGAAACAAATTGTATTTATTGATGCTGGGGTAGAAGATTATCAAAGTCTTGCTGCTGGAGTTTTAGCTGGGACGGAAGTAGTAATTATTGACCCGGCAAAAGATGGAATTAAGCAAATTACCCAAGCGTTAACAGAACGGGGTAATGTATTTTCGCTTCATATTATTTCTCATGGTTCGCCGGGTTGTTTGCAGTTGGGCAGCGGCGAATTGAGTCTGGATAATGTTAATGATTATGCCGAAGAATTAAGAAGGTGGTCGGCGGATAGTCTGTTGCTTTATGGTTGTAACGTAGCGGCGGGGGATGCCGGCGTTGAGTTTGTGGAAAGGTTGCACCAGTTGACGGGTGCGAAGGTTGCTGCTTCTGCGAGGCGGACTGGTAGTGCGGCGTTGGGTGGTGACTGGGAGTTGGAGGTTGGTGTTGGTGGCGGTGTGGATGTGGAAGTAGCATTGAGCGATGGGGTTCGAGAACGGTGGAATTATATTCTCGCTCCTTTTGAAAAACAGCCGTATTTTTATCAAGTTATTGAAGGTGAGCTAAGAATCTTCAACCCTCTTGAAAATGACTATGAAGTTTTAGGAACCGACCAAGGTGATTATAATGCGACGGGATACAAAGTACAAAATGACTTCATTTACGGAATTCTTAACGGTTCTACTAACACAGCTGGAAACTTAATCAGAATAAACTCTGATGGCACAATTAATGATTTGGATGTTACTATTACTGGAACTGTCAATTTAAACACTGGAGGAACAGACAGTGATGGTAATTTGTGGGTAAGAACAGGCACAACACAACTCACTAAGATCCAAATTAATTCTGATGGTACGGTTACTGAAACCCCAGAAGTAATAGATTTTACAGGTAGTCAATTAAATCAAAATAGCGACGATCTTGCTTACAATGCGGACACTAACTCATTCTACGGAATTGGCAAGAATAGACTTCTTTATACTATAAATTTAACAACGCGAAAAATCACAACCAGCAATCAAATAACGGACATAGGTGCTAACAACTATGGAGCTGTTTGGATAGATGTAGATAATGACTTGTATGTTAGCAACAACAGTACTGGGGTTTTGTATCGCATCGACAACTACAAAACAGGCGATTCTCCCACTGCCGTCACAGTTGGCAGTACGGTTGCAACAACTCAAAACGATGGGATGTCAGACCCAAGTCAAAAGTCACCGTTTAAGGTTCCATTCATCGATCCCGACCCTAACAACACTAATGCTCCTTTTTTCCACGAAGATACTTTTACCGAAAATGATGTTGTAACTGGAGTTGCTGTTGTTAGCAACAATGTCGATCTGAAAGATTTTGATGGGACCATAACAGAATCAGGTGAATTAGTTCAGGATACTGGTGGAGATATCCAGAGCGCAACTATTACACTGACCAATCCTGAAAGTAGCGGTCTGGATGAGTTATTCGTAGCTTCAAGTTTACCTCTTGGTATAACGGCTTCTGGTAGTGGTACTAATGTTATTACGCTGACGGGTCCTGCAAGTTCAACCTTTTTTGAAGAAGCTCTCAAACTCATTGAGTTTAGGAATACCAGTCAAGCTCCGACCACAACTCCAAGAGACATAAAAATCCAGCTAACGGATACTGAAGGTAATACAGGGAACACTTCTACAACAACCATTAATGTTGTTCCTGTCAACGATCCACCAGTGGCAGACGACGAGTCGTTTGTGATGGACGAGGATGGTCCGGCAGAAACCTTAGACCTGTTAACGGGAGACACGGACCTAGATGGGGATACTCTCAGCATAAAATCTATTAA
>CAZSTZ010000114.1:18259-20038 GCA_964609515.1 uncultured bacterium
TTAACAGTAGAGGAGTTGCAAGGGTTATTATATGATGCCCCATTAAATTATGATGGTGGCGACCCGGGAGATTTGACTTACGAAGTCAGCGATGGTACTAATACCGTTCCGGCAACGGTCGATTTTACTGTAACTCGCAATACGAACGAACCGCCGATCGCTAATGACGATAATGCTACCACTTTCACCAACCAACCCGTTACTGTTAATATTACGAACAACGACGCGGATGTTGATGGCAGCATCGATCCAAGCAGTGTGGATCTCGATCCTGATACCCCTGGGGTTCAGAAAACTGCAGAAGTACCGGGTCAAGGAAGCTTTGAGGTCGATGATGAGGGTAACATAACCTTTACCCCCGAACCTGACTTCGTTGGTGAAGCAACTATTCCTTATACGGTTCGAGATAACAATGGCGACATTTCGGAACCGGCTAGCTTGAGCGTTGAAGTAGTTAATGTTCCGCCTGCTGCCACTAACGACAGCGCTGGAACTAAACTAGATATACCAGTCACGTTTAACGTTACTGACAACGATACTGACAGCGATGGCAGCATCGACCCCAGCACTGTGGATCTGGATCCAGATACGCCGGGCATTCAGAAAACTATAGAGGTATCGGGTCAAGGTAGCTTTGAGGTTGATGATGAGGGTAACGTTACTTTTACGCCGGAACCTGGCTTCGTAGGAGAAGTAACTATCCCCTATTTGGTAAGCGATCGCAACGGCAGCACGTCGGAACCAGCTAACATTAAAGTTAGCGTAACCGAAGAATTGCCCTTTGCTAGCGAGGATAATGTTAGCACTGTTGTCGAGCAACCGACGACGGTCAATGTCGTTGAAAACGATCTTGCTGAAAGCCCTAACAGTATCGATCCGACAACTGTAGATCTGGAACCAACTACTCCAGAGGAAGACAAAACGATCGCGGTAACTGATAAAGGAACCTTTACGGTGGAGGATACTGGGGAAGTAACCTTTACCCCAGAACCGGGATTTGTTGGTGCAGTAGAAATTCCTTATACTGTAAAAGACACTGCTGGGAATCTGAGCAACGAAGCCCCAATTAAAGTAGAAGTAATCGATAGCGCTCCCGTAGCTACTGATGACAAAGCCAGTACCTCCCCGAACCAACCAATTAGCATTAACGTTACGGACAACGATGTCGATCCAGAAGGCAACCTGAACCCAGGTTCTGTAGATTTAGATCCCAATACTCCAGAGATTGAAAAAACAATAGAAGTACCGGGTCAAGGTAGTTTTGAGGCGGATGATACGGGAAACGTGACCTTTACTCCAGAACCTAACTTTGTTGGTGAAGTCACCGTTCCTTACGCGATCGCCGACGAAAACAACAACACGTCGAACCCCGCTAACATCACCGTGGAAGTCATCAACCTTCCACCAGTAGCGACCGACAACAGCGCCAGCACTCCGGAAGGACAACCGATCGCGTTTGCAGTCACCGATGATGATAGCGATCCGGATGGCACTATCGACCCGGCAACTACAGACTTAGACCCCAGTACCCCCGAACGGGATACTACCAAGACAGTAGCGGGGGAAGGAACCTACACCGTTGACGATGCAGGCAACGTGACCTTTACTCCCGAAGCAGGTTTTACCGGAGACACCACTCCTATTACTTATACTGTTAAGGATAACAACGGTCAAGTTTCCAACGAAGCTAGTATTTCAATAGAGGTTCCAGCAGAACCAACTCCAGAACCGGAACCAACTCCAGAACCGACTCCAGAACCGGAACCAACTCCAGAACCG
>CAZSTZ010000115.1:0-14555 GCA_964609515.1 uncultured bacterium
AAAATTAAACGCGGGGAGGGGGCAAAGCATTCGGACATTAACATTTACGATTTTTCTCCACATTTATCGCCCGAATGCTATTGCCCCTACAAGATTGAAAAAAACAATAATTAACTCATTTCATCCACCAAAAAACCATCCGCACTCGTCCCTTCAACATCCGCTGCTAACCAATTTTTTTCCGATGCTAAAAACACCAAAAAACATCAGGTTAAACGTGGGGCGGGGGCAAAGCATTCGGACATTAAAAGTTATGCTTTTTATCAACACTTATCCCCCGAATGCTTTGCCCCTACAAATCTCTTTTTCAGAAATAGGATTGGTGTTGGGTTCCGCTTCGCGCGCGCCCTACCTACGATTTTACTCCTCTTCGTCAAAAATTGGCGGCCAAAGTTCCCCAACAGATATCTCCCAACCCGGAAATAACTCGGGAACGCTCAAATTGTCATCGCTTGTCAGTTCCACAGGTTCGCCAGTGGGACGATAAACAGTAACAATTTCCTTATCCGGGTCGATTAAAATTCCTACTAGGGCACCTTGTTCGATGTATTTTTTGATTTTCTTTTTTAGAGGAGGAATACGGTCGCTCTGGGACTTGATTTCTACTACTAAGTCAGGTACTATTTCTGCAAAGTAACGAACGCTTCGCCGCAAGCGATCGCCCCGCACAAAAGACACATCTGGTGCTGTGAGGTTGCTATCGGCTAGGATAAAACCACCCGCAGAGTCAAATACCCGCCCCAGACGACGCGGATAAACCCAATTACCTAATAATCGAATTAGCTGAACGCCCACTTCGCTTGATATAATATCTGACGGTCCCATGACTGATATTTTCCCGTTTTCTAATTCTACTTGATAGTCCAAACCGGCTTGATTAATAACCCCTTGCACTATTTCTAAATCTTTGAGCGTCACTTTGGTTGACATAAACTCGAATCTCCTATTTAGATATAGGTTTGTTGATATTTTAGCACCTTGGGCGGGAGCGGGGCGGGGGCAAAGCATTCGGACATTAACATTTATGCTTTTTCTCCACATTTATCGCCCGAATGCTTTGCCCCTACAAGATTGAAAAAAACAATAATTAACTCATTTCATCCACCAAAAAACCATCCGCACTCGTCCCTTCAACATCCGATGCTAAAAACACCAAAAAACAGAAAATTAAACGCGGGGAGGGGGCAAAGCATTCGGACATTAACATTTACGATTTTTATCCACATTTATCCCCCGAATGCTTTGCCCCTACAAATCTATTTGCTGTATGATACTAAGGTCGGAGATTGCTTCGACTGGTTTAAGGATAAAACCAAGAAATTAACTGGCTTTCAGACCGTCTCGCAATGACGACAGGGAGCTTTTTTGTTCTTCGCATATACAGCTATTTAGAAGAAGAACGAATCGAAAATCCTCTGCCTTCCGGCGCCGTTAATAACTGCACTTGAAAACTCACCCGATCGCTACTATCTCCAGACCTCACCTCCAAATTCCACTCCCCAATTTTCATCTCCCAAAACAGCGAATTAGAAGAACTACTACTCAACTTTTCCCCATTCAACCACCACTCCACCGGTTCGTCGGTAGCGATCGCCAACTTAAACTGCAATCTATCCTTACCAACCGCAGGATTTATTAAGAAATAATCGTCCTCCTGGGGAAACAAAATCTTAACTCCCTTTTCGTCGTAAATAGACTGACTCTGCCTCGCCAACCATTCGTTATATTCCGCTGGCAAACTCCCCAACTCGTAACTGCTTTCCCGACTTTCATATTCCGCCAGATTTTCTCGATTAAAATATTCCAAAACAACCGCCGGACATTTATCGCTAGGTCGCCATCCAGAAACAGTACAAATCGGGCGTTGCACCATGTTTTTTGGTCGCGGCAAATTACCCGGTTCTTCTGCTTCGTGCAACCTTAACATAATCCGCTGCCACAGAGGCGCCGCTGCCATAACTCCCGAGATTTGTTCGAGGCGATCGCCGTTAAAATTCCCAACCCAAACCGCCACCGTATAATCCCTAGTAAATCCCACCGTCCAAGTATCGCGATAATCTGAAGAAGTACCCGTTTTGACCGCCGCAGGAAACGGTAAATTTAACGCAGAATTAACCCCAAATTCGGCAGCCCTAGCGTGGGGGTCTTTCAACATATCGGCAATTAACATCCATTCGCTTTTTGCTGGAGGAAGTTGGGCGGGTTCCGCAAGCTTAAAATCAGATACAGTCGCCGTTAAAGGGATAGCTTCCCCTTGTCTTGCTAAAGTCAAATAAGCCCTCGCCAACTCTAACAAACTAACTTCGCCGCTGCCTAAAGTTAAACCCAAACCGTAATAATCTGGGGATTCTTTTAAATTTTCAAAACCCAATCGATGCAGCCTATTTAAAAAGTTCTCTACTCCTACTTTTTCTAAAACTCTAACTGCGGGAACGTTGAGGGAATTTCCCAAAGCAAACCGGACTAAAACAGGTCCTAAAAAACTGTCTTCGTTATAATTAGTCGGACTGTAAATTTTCGCTCCGGGAATTGCATAATAAGTCGGTACGTCTGCCAGAACGGTATTAGAATTAATTACCTTATTTTCTAATGCTAATTGATAGAGGAAAGGTTTGAGAGTGGAACCGGGCTGACGCAGCGCTAAAACTCCGTCGTTGCGTCCGAGATTTTGTTCGTTAAAATAATCGGGAGAACCGACATAAGCGAGGATTTCTCCAGTGTCGTTATCGAGGACGAGCGCTGCTGCGTGGCGGACGTTGTAAGGAGCTAAATTGGCAACGACTTGTTCTATTTGCGCTTCGACAAATTGTTGCAAAGGTCGGTCGATGGTGGTTCTAATTTTAGAGGTTTTGCTGGCTGTTAAATTGACAGATTTCTCGTTAGATAATTGTTCGGATAGCCAGAACAAAAAATGGGGGGCGGCGATAATACCGCGATCGCGCGGCAGAAACGATATCTTTTCGGCATAAGCCCTATCTGCCCTTTCTCTGGTAATGTATTTATCTTCTACCATCCGCTCCAATACATAAGCTTGCCGTTTTTTCAGCGCGTCCCAGTAATAGTAGGGGTTGAGCTCCGTCGGATCGTTAGGGAGGGCGGCGAGGATGGTGGCGCGGGGGAGGTCGAGTTCGGCGGCGGGGATGCCGAAATAAGCCCGGGATGCGGCTTCCACGCCGTAAACGTTACCTCCCATCGGCAGGCGGTTTATATATGCTTCCAAGATTTCATCTCGGTTCATCCCCGCAGCGAGTCGCCAGGAAAGCCAAATCTCTCTAAATTTGTTGGGAATGTTGCGGGGGGCTGGTTCTAACATTCGCGCTAGTTGCATGGTGATGGTGGAGGCGCCGCTAACTATTTCTCTCGCTTGAACTGCTTCGAGGAGAGAACGTCCGATCGCTATAGTATCTAGGGGCCCGTGTTGGTAATATCGCTTGTCTTCGGCGGCGACGATCGCCTCGATGAAGTGGGGAGAAACTCGATTTAGGGGAACAATTGCGGTATGTTCGCGATCGCGCGTTAAAATTGTTCCCAGGGGGAGGCCGTGGCGGTCCCTAAATTCGAGGGCCTGTTGGTTTTGGGCGATGTCCCCCGGTCGAATGGGGGCCAAATAAGGGAGCGATCGGACGGCGATGGCCATTAGGCCCAATCCCAGGAAAACTTTAAAAGCGGGCCTTGCGGCAATTGTTTGGACGGTCCTGCGGCTGATTTTTCTCATTTCTGTTGGCCTTGAAGCTTCATTAGACTTCTTGCAGAAGTAGGCATGCATGCAAAAGGCAAGAGGCAAAAGTTAAGAAATTTTGAGGAAAAAGACACTAAAAAAGGTTTTACTTTGACTTTTGCAAGAGGTCTATTTACTATCTTAGTTCGGTATCTTAGAAACCAGGTTTTTTGAAAAAACCGGGTTTCTGGCACAGTTGCCGATAACGTTTAATTCCGCCTCCAACGCATCTACCTTAAGATAGATTTTTATTCGTTTTTTGTATTACCCCCAATAGCCACAAATATGAAGCTAACACTCAGAGTTTGTGACAATTTATGAACTTGCACACGGTTCCGATCGTTTTAGGGTGGCGGGTGGGTATTCTTATAAATGTACAACCACCCAATAACACCCCCTCTACGCCGCTCTTTTTCATTAAAGAGCGGTATTTTTTTGGCAAATTCAGTAAAATTGGACCATTGTTTTTGGGCAGCTCTAGCGGCGAACCTCGGGCCCGACCTTACAGCTTCACCCGTTGTCATGCCAAAGTTGTGTTGCAAGGTGTTAAGTAATATTAAGTTTTTTTGATTTTTTTGAAAAAATAGATTAAAAGCGTAAAAAAAAATCGGGAAAACCGGGTATTCATATATTATGGAAAAAAAGCAGCAGGTAATATGGTCGGGGTAAAAATTGGCAAGAAACCCGGTTTTTTAACCCAGAAACCCGGTTTTTTCATGCATACCGGGTTTCTAAGAAATTTCCGCCGGATTCAATGCATCCAAGAGGCGATCGCAGTCAATTAACTATAACAAATGAAATCTAGTAGAGAAACAAACAAAGTTCCAAATGGAGCGATCGGCAAGCTTAAAGAAAGGATTATCTCCAGATTATCCTTATCAGCTTTCCGACGCACAAACCAGTGGCAAAGATTGGGGTTAGTCATAATCACTATTCTGGGAGTTTTCAGCTTATCAATTCTCCCGGGGCTAGCCCAAAGATCGGTAACGGTAAAAGTTTTAATCCAAGCTGCAGAAGCGACTCAGTGGCAACCGCTAGTCGAAAAATTTAACGAAGAAAACGAAAATATTACCCTGGAAATAGTTCGGGGTCCCACCGAAGCCAACTTAGTAGAAGACCTTTATACTTCGTCATTTTTATTAGGAGGTTCGCCCTACGATTTAGCTTACATGGATATCGTCTGGGTACCGAAATTTGCGGCGGCGGGTTGGTTGGAAGATTTATCGGATCGAGTTAGCTTAGAAGAGTTAAAAAACACTTATCTGGAAGCAGATGTAGATGGAGGCACATATAAGGACGGATTTTATCGGATGCCTTTGCGTTCCGATGGCGGTATGCTTTATTATCGCACGGATTTATTAAATGCAGGAGGATTTGCACCGCCGGCAACCTTTCAAGAATTAATCGACATTTCCAAACAGTTACAAGAGAGAGGTTTAACTGAGTGGGGATACCTTTGGCAAGGGAAACAATACGAAGGTTTGTCGGCGATGTTCGTAGAAGTATTAGAAGGTTTTGGCGGCTTTTGGATCGACCCAGAAACTAACGAAGTGGGACTCGACAAACCGGAAGCTATTAATGCGGTGAAATTTTTAAGAACTACTATCAAAGAAGGCATTTCTCCCCCAGGGTCGACCACTTATGCCGAAGAAGAAACCCGTCGTTTATTTCAAAATGGCAACAGCGTTTTTTTGCGCAATTGGCCTTATGTAGTTAGCTTGGCAGCCGACTCGGAAATTGCCGGAGAATTTGATATTAAACCCATGGTTAGCGTTCCCGGAAAAGATAGCGCTTCTTGTTTGGGCGGATGGGGATTAGGAATTGTAAAAAGTTCCCAACATAAAGAGGAAGCCTGGAAAGTCATAGAATATTTTAGTAACAAACAAGTCCAGCGGGATTTAATTGAAATTACCGGTTTTGTGCCTGCCAGGCGATCGCTCTTTTACAACAAAATTTTGCTACAAAAATACGAGTATTTACCCGATTTACTCGAAGTAATTCAAAATGCCGTTCTTCGTCCGCCAATTCCCCAATACGCCCAAGCATCCGACATTTTACAGCGCTATTTAAGCGCCGCCATAACCAGGGCAAAAACACCAGAATCAGCAATGAAAGCTGCCGCAGCAGAAACCCGCACTCTTTTAGGCAGTTAACAATGTTGGCAACGGATTTTGTAACGGATTTAACGGATTAGTTAAAAGCAATTAACAATTAACAATGAAAGAAAAAACAATAGAAAGGAGAGAAAAAACAACTGGATGGCTGCTAATAACACCGGCAATATTAATCCTGTTATTAGTATTTGCCTATCCAATATTACGAGCTTTTTGGTTGAGTTTATTTACCGAAAACTTAGGAACCGAACTAGAACCAGTATTCTCCGGTTTAACTAATTACGGGCGGATGTTTGGCGACGGTCGATTTTGGCAAAGTATCTGGAATACGTCCATATTTACCTTCTTTTCTATTACCTTAGAATTGATATTAGGAATGGGCATCGCCCTCGTCTTAGACAAATCCTTTCGCGGGCGTGCTTTTGTTCGTACTTCCGCCCTCATTCCCTGGGCCTTACCAACAGCAGTTATGGGATTAGCTTGGGCGTGGATTTTTAACGATCGCTTCGGCGTAGTTAACGACATTCTTTTAAACTTAGGATTGATAGGCGAGAAAATTACTTGGTTGGGAGATCCGGCAAGGGCAATGATGGCAATGATAATCGCCGATGTTTGGAAAACAACGCCATTTATTGCGATTATTTTGCTCGCTGGATTGCAATCCATATCCTCCGATTTATACGAGGCCCACGCCATAGACGGTGCCAATCCCTTACAGAGTTTTAAGGCAATTACTTTGCCTTTATTAACGCCCCAAATAGTCATCGCTTTATTATTTAGATTTGCCCAAGCATTCGGCATTTTTGACCTAGTACAAGTGATGACTGGAGGAGGTCCGGCGGGGGCAACGGAAACGGTTTCTATTTACATTTATGCCACCGTCAGACGCTACCTAGATTTTGGTTACGGGGCGGCCTTAGTGGTAGTAACATTTTTGCTCTTAATTGCCGCCGTGGCAATTGCTGCTTATGCCCTATCAAAAACTCGCATAAACGTCACTGGAGAAAAGTAAATAATGGCTGTAGCTGAAAACAAATCGAACGCAAAAACTAGCAAGAGAAAATTAGGCAAAATCGCTCTCTGGGTGGGGGTAGTTTTGACTGTTATCTTTTGCCTGGCACCGGTGCTATGGCAATTGCTAACATCTGTTAAAACTAACGATGCCATCTCTGCTATTCCCAACGTTTATTTTCCCGCCCCCAATCAATTAACTTTCGACCATTATTTAAGCCTGGGTTGGGTCTTTTATCGCTATGTTTTTAATAGCGCTTTGGTCTCGATTGTTTCGACGATTTTATGTTTGGGAGTTGGCGCACCGGCAGCTTACACTTTAGCGCGGTTGAGAATACCAGGAGAAAAGATTATTCTCGGCTGCGTTTTAATTGTCAGTTTGTTCCCTTACGTTTTGTTATTTTTGGGATTGTTGGAAGTCGTAAAATTCCTGGGTATTGGCAACAATTATCTCGCTTTAATAATTCCCTATACGGCGATTAATTTGCCCCTGACAATTTTGGTATTGCGGAGCTTTTTCCAACAGTTACCAAAAGATTTAGAAGATTCGGCAAAAATAGACGGTTATAACACGGTTCAGATGTTATTAAAAATCGTCATGCCTCTAACTATTCCAGCTTTGGTAACGACGGGAATTTTAACCTTTATCTTTGCTTGGAACGAGTTTATTTTTGCCCTGACTTTTATTACTCGTCAAGAGATGTACACTATTCCTGTAGCAGTTGCTCAAATAGGCAGTTCTTCCCTCTATGAAATTCCCTACGGCCCCATCGCTGCGGCGACGGTGGCGGGTACTTTGCCTTTGGTAGTTTTGGTGTTGTTGTTCCAGCGCCGCATCGTTCAAGGTATTACTGCAGGGGCGGTTAAAGGGTAGAAGGCAAGAGGCAAAAGGCAAGAGGCAAGAGTCGGCAAGAGGCAAGAGGCAAAAGGCAAGAGGCAAAAGGCAATTATACTTTACACGGGCAGGAATTTCGCTTTTTTTGAGTAAGAGTATGAGTAAGAGTAAGAGTATGAGAAGCGCAATTCCTTTGACAATTAGCAATTAGCAAAAAAATCATGCCAACATTAAAACTAGAAAACGTCAAAAAGCAATTTTCTCGCGATGTCATCCCCATTAAAAACATGAGTATCGATGTTGCCGAAGGGGAGTTTTTAACCTTACTGGGGCCTTCCGGTTGCGGGAAATCTACTTTGTTGCGCTTAATTGCGGGGTTGGAACAACTGACAGAAGGTCGGGTAATGGTGGGCGATCGCGACGTGACTTTGCTACAGCCAGGCGATCGCAATATGGCGATGGTCTTCCAGAGTTACGCCCTCTATCCTCATATGACCGTATTCGAGAATATCGCGGCCTCTCTGAAAATTCGCAAAACTCCCGCCGATGAAATTAAACGCCGGGTTGATGATGTGACTCAGAAATTAGAGTTGGGGCATTTATTGGAACGCAAACCGAGCAAACTTTCTGGAGGGCAGCGCCAGCGAGTTGCCCTGGCGCGTTCTTTAGTGAGAGCTCCCGATGTCTTTTTGCTAGACGAACCTTTAAGCAATTTGGATGCTTTGTTGCGAGAGCAAGTGCGGGCGGAGTTAAAACAGTTATTCGACTCCCAACAAAAACCGGTAGTTTACGTCACCCACGACCAAACGGAGGCGATGACTTTATCGAGTAAAGTGGCGATTTTGTTCGACGGTTATTTGCAACAAATAGACTCGCCACATCTGATTTATGCTCGTCCCGCTAATAAATTTGTAGCGGGTTTTGTTGGCAGTCCCCAGATGAATTTACTTACTCTTAAATGCGAGGGTAATAATGCAATTTTGGGAGATTTTAAAATTGCTTTGCCAGAGATGCCGAGTACGCCTTTTGAAGTTATCTTGGGAATACGTCCAGAAGATGTTCGCTTGGCAGAGGAGGAAGATGCAGAAACCATTCGCGGTAAGGTATTTTTGGTAGAAGATTTGGGTAAGGAAAAGTTGTTAAGTTTGCGAGTGGAAGGGTCGGAACTTGTGGTGCGAGCTTTGGTACCTTATGATGTTAGTTGGAACGAGGATCGGGCAGTTGTGAAACTGGCGGGTAAATTGATTCATTGGTTTGATGCTAAATCGGGCGATCGCCTACAAGTTCTTGAGGTCAGAGGTTAGAGGTCAGAGGTCAGAGGTTTTCGAGGTCAGAGGTTAGAGATTTGAGGTTTGGCAAAGAAACCCGGTTTTTTGAAAAAACCGGGTTTCTGGGTTTTGGGACTGCTATAATCAGAGTTGTTTGTAGTATAGCAATTATTGAATCTATGAAGTACATTTACGATCCCCCTAAATCCCCCTTAAAAAGGGGGACTTCCGGAGTTTCCCCGAACAATAAAAACTTCTTCTTCTGGCTCCCCCCTTATTAAGGGGGGCTGGGGGGGATCGTCATAGCGTATCTCATTCATTCAATAATTGCTATAATCGCTTTAGCGATTTAAAGCAAAAGCGAATTTAGTTAAATAAAAAAGGAGTTAAATATGATTGCTGAAGTTCGGCTTATAACCGTTGAAGAATATCATAAAATGGGAGAAGCGGGAGTTATTTCGACCGATGAAAAGGTAGAATTAATCGAAGGAAAAATTATTAAAAAACCAATGAAAGGAACATCCTACGCTGAAGTTCGGCTGATAACCGTTGAAGAATATCATAAAATGGGAGAAGCGGGAGTTATTTCGACCGATGAAGAGGTAGAATTAATCGAAGGAAAAATTATCGAAAAACCGATGAAAGGAACGACTCACAGCGCAATTAATAAATATCTGGAAAAATTACTAGAAAGCTGTTTGGGAGATGCGGTATTAGTGCGAGTGCAAGACCCCGTTAAATTGGATAATTACTCGGAACCGGAACCGGATATTGCTGTAGTTAAACCAGATGATTTTTACTATGCAACCCATCATCCGACTCCGCCAGAAATTTATTTAATTGTAGAAATAGCAGATACGACTTTAAAACGAGATACGGAATTTAAAGCTAAGGTTTACGGGAAAGCTGGCATTAACGATTATTGGGTTTTAGATATTACTAACCGACAATTATATGCCTTCCGAGAACCGACAGAAACGGGCTATCAAAACCAGCAAATATTGTCAAATGATGCGACAATTTCACCCGTAGCATTTCCCAACGTAACTATTAACATTAGCGAAATGTTACGACCTTTAACATCAATTAACAATTAACAATTAACAATTACCTATTACCTACTTTATGAAAATCACAAAACCCTCATCTTGGCCGACAACAGAAGAAGAAGCGATCGCCCTTCAAGAAAAATTGCGACATCAAGTCATAACCGAAGACCAACTAGATGAAGTTACCTGCGTTGCGGGAGTGGATGTCGATTATAACTACTCCGATAATTTCTGCCAGGGGGCGGTAGCAGTTCTCAGTTTTCCCAAACTCAAGATAATAGATAAAGCGATCGCCCAACGTCCGATTTCCTTTCCTTACGTTCCCGGATTTCTTTCTTTTCGGGAACTGCCAGTAATTTTAGATGCCTTTGAAAAACTGAAAATTATTCCCGATATCGTACTTTGCGACGGTCACGGTTTGATTCATCCTCGCCGTTTGGGGATAGCTTCTCATCTGGGAGTGTTAATAGATGTTCCTACTATTGGCGTGGGCAAATCCTTTTTACTCGGCAAATACGAACCAGTAGCGGATACTCGCGGCAGTTGGCAACCTTTACTGGATGGGGAGGAAGTCGTCGGTGCCGTAGTGAGAACTCGGAGGAAGGTTAAGGCAGTTTACGTTTCCATCGGTCATAAAGTCAGTTTGGAGACGGCGATCGATTATGTAGTGCAATGCTCTCCCAAATACCGACTGCCAGAGACAACCCGCAAGGCCGATAAGTTTGCTTCGATTAAATAGGGTTAAAGGCAAAGTGTGGGGAGGTGGGCAGGGAGCGATCGCTCCCTCAGCATTTCAGCAATGCGGCGAGCTTCTAAACGGTCAACCCTGAGAAAATCGGCAAAGCGCCCTTCGGTAATCAGACCGCGATCGAGAGCCTCAATAGCGAGGTGCTGGTAGCGATCGGGAGCGATATCCGATCGCTGCGGAATCTCTTGCAGACCCAGTTCTTCTTGCGCCTTCCTCACTTTCAGACCGCGATCGCGCAACTTTTCATAAGTCCCAGTCCGCAGCAGTTCCATATTTTCTAACCGACGGGCGAGGGCTTCTACAGAAACGTCGTAGTAATTTGCCAAAGTGAATAAGCTCGCAGGAGTAAACTTACCGCTAGCGCGACAGATATCGTTAAACTGCTTCAGCAAGCTACTGGTCGGCATCAAGAAATATTGAGGAAAGGCATCGGCCAGTCGCTCGGTCTCTGGAACTCTTTTATATTGACCGTCAAAGTCTAATACCGCACTTCGTCGGTGGGCGAGAAAGTGTAAGTATTCGTGCGCTAGAGACCAGCGCCGTCGCTCTTCTGGATGGTTGGCATTAATCGCGATGCATCCACCTAGCCGTTCGTTGTAAGTATAAACTCCCGAGTATTTTGCCGGCATTTTTAGATAAAAAATCCGCAGCCCCACGCTTTGTTCCAACAAATCCCGAAGCAGCAGAATCGGACCATCTCCAAGTCCTAAACGTTGGCGTTCGGCTATAGCAATGCTCTCGGCAACTGTTTTAAGAGGCGCGTTGGCGACTTCGTACTCCGCCGGGTAATTTTGTGGCAGGGCGGTTTCGACAATTTCTTCTAGTTCTAAATAATTTTGACACAACTCCTCCAGAGCCGAAATAGTCGGTTCGATTTGGGTTTGTTCTTCTTCGTTACGCTTATATGCCGCTCGAAATTGCACTTGGAAAGGTTCCACCACGGGGCGGGGCCTAACGAAATAACTAACAGACTGTCCGTAAGCGCGGGCGAGGGCCATAAGTTCTCCAGGTCGAAGCCGGCGATCGCCCTTCTCGATCGCGACTATGGTAGTACGGGCAGCATCGATGACCTTGGCCGCATCGGCCTGAGTCATGCCGCACTTTTTACGCGCCTTTTGAAGGAGTCCTCCCAAGTGCTTCATGTCGATGTTGTCAAGGACATTGGTAGCCATAGTTGTTAATTGCTAATTTATCCTTAGTTTAAACGATTCTTCTGGCGATGTCAACCATATAGGACTTGCAATTTAATAAAATACCGATGTGTTGGGTGGAGGTTACGGGAGCCCGACCTACGATTGGCTACAGAAATGGGTTTTTTTGCGTCAGTCCTACTCATGTTAAGATTACCACCTCACCGGATTAGTCAACAACCTAGTGGCAGCCTCCTTATCTAGGGGTTTCGAGAAAAAATACCCCTGACCGAAATCGCAACCAAAACGGCGGAGTAACTCCAACTGTTCCCTAGTTTCGATCCCCTCCGCCACCACGTCCAAATCCAAACTGCGAGCCAAACCCAAAATCGCCCGCACGATTTCCGTATTTTCTCCGTTAGCTCCCATCCTGCTGACAAAAGATCTATCGATTTTGAGAGTATTGGCGGGGAAGCGGTGGAGATAGCTGAGGGAAGAATAACCGGTGCCGAAATCGTCGATACTTAACTGAATCCCCAAATCCCTCAATTGACGGAGCATCGCCACTCCCAACTCTGCATCTTGCATCACGACGCTTTCGGTGATTTCTAACTTCAAACATTCGGGATTAATCTGGGTTTTTTGTAAAACTCGCTTAATTTGTCCCACCAAGTCCGGTTGAGAAAACTGCCTGCCGGAAAGATTAACCGAGACGATGAGAGAAAAACCGGACTTGGGGCATAAAGATTCCTGGGTAAAGTCGATAGTTTCCTGCCATTCGCGCATCTGGCGACAAGCTTCGCGCAAGATCCAATGACCCAGAGGAACGATCGCCCCTGTTTCCTCGGCGATGGGGATAAACTGTCCGGGACCGACAAAACCGCGATCGCGATGCTGCCAGCGAACCAAAACCTCAAAACCGACCAAAGTGCCCGTATCGAGGGCAACAATTGGTTGATATTTCAGAAAGAAAGGATTATCGCTGCGATCGCCCCAATCCTCCAGCATCTCCACCGCTTGACGCAAGTCTCTTTCCAGTTGCATTACTTCTACAGCTTGGTTATACATGGAACTGGTGAAAACTTGATAATTGCCCTTACCCGCCGCCTTAGCTCGATTGACCGCAATATTAGCATCTCGCAACAACTCCGCAGGGAATTGATATTGAGAAGAACTCAAGGCAATACCGATACTGGCAGCGATCGAGATTGGCTCGCCATCGATGTCGATAGGTTGAGCGATCGCCATTTGAACCAGGGCCGCCAAACCGATAGCGTCTCCTAGATCCTGGACCGGTTCCAAAAGCAAAGCAAACTCGTCGCTACCCAAACGGGCCGCCGTCTCTCCCGGTCGCAAACAAGCTTGCATTCGCTTGGCGATCGCTACCAAAAGGCGATCGCCCGTAGCGTGACCGTTACTCTCGTTCACCATCTTAAACCGATCCAAATCCACCAACAACACCGCAAACAGATAACCTGGATGCCGCTGGGCCCGCGTCAGCGCCTGTGCCAATCGATCCATTAACAAAGCGCGGTTGGGCAGATTAGTCAGATCGTCGTAAAGGGCATGATGCAAAAGTTGTTTTTCCGCCAACTTGCGTTCGGTGACATCGTGGCAGTTCACCACTATCCCTTCCACCGACGGTTCCTCCAGCAGATTAGTCGCCACCGCTTCAAACACGCATTCCCGACCGTTTTTATGTCGGACTCTATATTCGTGCAATCCCCGTCTGGCATTGGGTTCTTGCCTCGTGCCTTCTATTACTTGAGCTACCCACCGTCGGTCGTCTGGATGAACTAATTCTAACATAGATTTACCGATTACCTCGACGGGTGCGTAACCCAAAATCCGCTCTTGAGAAGGGCTCACATAACGGCAAATTCCTTCTTCATCGAGAATCTGAATAATATCCGTAGCATTTTCTATCAGGCAGCGAAATCTTTCCTCCCTTTCTCGCAACATTTTTTCCGCTCGTTTCCGTTCGGTAATATCCGTACTAATAAAAATAAAACCGACAATTTTTCCAGCAGAATCTTTAATAGCATCTGCCCGCATAAAAATATCGATTATTAACCCGTTGCGGGAACTTTCTCTAATTTCTCCGCTCCAAGAACTGCCAGTCATTATAGTCTCAAAAATCTGGCGATAAATTCCCGGATCTACAAACAGAATTTCTATGCCTCCTGCGGCATTTAATTCTTCCACCGTTGGATATTTTAATAATTCCGAAAAAGCTTGGTTTTGATAAATATGATTGCCATTAGCATCTGCCATGCTAATCGCATCGCTGGAACTTTCTACAGCTTTGCGGGTTAGGGCTAAAGCTTCTTGAGCTTTTTTGTGTTCGGTAATATCAATTCCGACCGTACAAGCTGCTTTTCCTCCATCGTATTTTTTAGCTACTACTAAATAATTATGTAAAATCGAGCCACTTTCCGTTCTTAATTTGGAACTCATTTCCCTAACTGCTACCGTGGCATCGCTGGCAAAAAACTCTCGCACAAATTCGGGAAATTCAGCGCTATAGCCGCCAATAAAACCGATGTCTTTCCCGATAAATTCTTCTTGAGGTAATTTGTAAAGTTCGGCTAAATGGGAATTAACTTCTAAATACCGCAGGTCGGAATTAATCCAAGAAACTAAGCCGGGAACTGCCTCTAAAATAGTTTGGAGTTGTTCGTT
>CAZSTZ010000115.1:14655-19900 GCA_964609515.1 uncultured bacterium
ATTCCTTCTTTATTTAAGACCAAAATACAGTTAGTTATGGCAGCTAACCTATTCCAATTATCGGCACTTTTTTTGGCTTTCATTGTCAATAATTAATTGGTAATTGGAAACTGGGAATTGCTTAAAAATCGTGCTTTGCGGTTAACTGCGAAACAGTCATTCCCACCGTCGCGACGTTATCCTTTAGAATATTGCCTATAGCAACCGGGGCAAATACCAGGTAAATTTTAACTTTTAATCAAATGGTCCCCATAAAGTCAGTCCCTTTGTCAGTCCCTTTACAATTAAAAGCTCTGTTGGCCGCCCTTTTCCTCATTAGCTCCAACCCTCGCGGGCCCGCTTATGCCCAACCCATCGTCCCTGCTGCCGACGGTACCGGCACCACAGTTAGTCCAGATGGCCATCAATACCAGATTCGCGGGGGTACTCTCTCTGGAGATGGAAGCAATCTCTTCCACAGTTTCCAACAGTTTAACCTTTCTCCTGGCCAAGTTGCCAATTTTATCTCCAATCCGGCCATTGACAATATCTTGGGTAGAGTCGTTGGCGGCGATGTCTCCCGCATTAACGGTCTCATTCAGGTTGTTGGCGGTAATTCTAATTTATATCTGATGAATCCTGCCGGAGTAATATTCGGCCCCAACGCTCGCTTAAACGTACCTGCCTCCTTCGGCGTAACTGCCGCTACTGGCATTGGTTTTGCCGGCGGTTGGTTCAACTCTTGGGGTTCTAACGACTATCAATCGTTGGTGGGAACCCCTAGTGCTTTTAGGTTCGATATATCGCAACCAGGCTCTATTGTCAATAGCGGCAATCTGGAATTACAACCGGGGCAGAGTTTGACTCTCAGCGGCGGTACTGTTATTAATACGGGTCAATTATCGGCATCTGGAGGTAAAATTACCATCGCTGCAGTGCCCGGAGAAAATATTTTAAGAATCTCTCAAACTGGACATTTATTAAGTTTAGAAATATCTCGAAATGGGGAATTGGGAATCGGGAATGGGGAATTGGGAAGGGGTTTTAATCCTAATCTAAATCCTCTTTCTTTACCCCAATTATTGACAGGTTCTAATAATGAAAGTGCCACGGCAATTTATAGAACTGAAAGTGGCGAGGTGGTCTTAACTTCTGGCAGCGAAATCAAAACCGGGGATGCCATAGTTAGCGGCAACATCGACGTTGCCAACCAAAACGGCGTCGGTGGGGAAATTAATATCGCAGGCGATCGCCCTATCCTCTTCAATGCCAACCTCAACGCTTCAGGCACCCAAGGGGGCGGCAACGTTCGCATTGGCGGCGACTTTCGAGGGGCAGAAACTCTGCCGACCTCCAGTAGAACTTTAGTTAACGGCAACTCGGTAATTTCGGCGGATGCCACGGAAAACGGTAACGGCGGTCGCGTTATCCTCTGGTCCGACGGCACCACCGGTTTTTACGGCAACATCAGCGCCACTGGGGGCACCAACTCTGGCGACGGCGGTTTTGTCGAAGTGTCGGGCAAAGAACATCTGATTTATCGGGGCAACGTTAACCTCGCTGCCCTCAACGGTCGAGTGGGAACTTTGTTATTAGACCCGGAAAATATCGTTATCGTCAGCGGCGACGGTGGCAGCGACGATGGGGAACTATCTTCAGACGGTCAAATTCTCGAAGGCGACGGCAGCGGAACTTTTACAATTTCAGAAACCGCCCTCCAAAGACTCGATGGCAATGCCGAAGTATTGTTAGAAGCAACCAACGATATTACCATCGAAGATTTAGCAGACGGTCAATTAGTATTTCGCCCCGGCAGCGGCGATATTACTTTTACTGCCGATGCCGATAATGACGGAACTGGCGCTTTTTCCATGAACCCAGGAGATGAGATGATAACCTCCGGGAGAAACCTAACTATTTCTGGGGCAGATGTTTCTCTCGGCAGGGTTATTACTTTTTCTCAAAACGGAAACGGCGGCAATCTAAATATCGATGCAACCAATGGCAACATCGAGATTTCTGGAGATTTAAACTCGGGCTCGTCTGGGGGCAGCGCCGGTAATATTCAATTGCAAGCAACGGGCAATATTACCGCAAGCAGAATTTTGGCAGAAAGTCTCAATAGAGAAACTCCCGGCAATAACGCGGGCAATATTACTATTACCTCCAGCGGCGGAGAGCTTACTTTAGGTAACATCCAAACTGTCAATCTTTCGCCTTCGGGCAACGGCGGGGCGATCGCTCTTTCGGCAACGGGGGATATTACGACGGGCAATCTCTTTTCCGCCGCAGCGTCGGGAACCGGAGGGGAGATTAATATTTCTACTGCGGGTAATATTAATTTAGCTAACGTCTCCACTGGCGTACAGCAAATAAGCGACATCGAGAGCAGCGGTATTGCGGGTAATATTTCTCTTCGCACTTCTGGAGGTAACGTTACAACCCAAAACTTACAAGCTCTTTCTCCCACGGGAGACGGAGGAGATGTCGCTGTCGATGCTTCCGGGGATATTACTGCAACCAGTATTTCTTCAGTTTCCCGCAACGAAGGTAATGGGGGCGATATATCTATTACTTCTACGGGAAATGGTAGAACAGGCATCTTGCCTGTTATTAATATCGGGCGAGTTAATTCTAATGGGATTTCGGGTAATGGAGGAGCGATCGCTATAGAAGCTGATGGTAATATTACTTTAAATAACATAGATTCGATATCTGACGGTCGGGGGAATGGCGGTTCGGTGACGGTAACTTCTAATAACGGCAGCATAGAAAGCGCTAGCGGTATAGAAGGCAATTTCATTAACTCTAGTTCTAAGGAAGGTAATGGAGGAGATATTACTCTTTCTGCTAGAACGAATATTGATGCAGGAGCTACTCTCAGAAGTACGGGACAAAGAAGGGGAGGAAGCATTTCTCTTCAAACAACGGAAGGGAACATAACGGCAGCAGATATTATCTCTACCGGAGTGGTTCGCGAAGGAGGAGATATTACTCTCGATGCCGCCGACACTCTTTTAATAGAAAGTAGAATAGATTCCAGTTCCGTTAACAGTCGAGGTGGGGACATTGCCATCGTTGCAGGTGGAGATATAACTATAACAGAAAACGTCAGAACTGGTGGAACAACCTTTAGAGAAGACAATGGCGATACGCTATCGGGAAGCGGCAGCAGCGGCGAGATTAGTATTGAGAGCGAAGGAGCGATCGCGACTGGCGACATCATCGCAGTATCGGCATCGGGGAATAGCTCGGATATCGAAATAAGAGCAAGCGGTAATATTACCGCGAGTAACATCCGAACTCTGTCGGAAAACGGCAACGGCGGAAATATTACCGTTGAAAGCACCCAGGGCAGTATAGAGACGAGCGGAAGAAGCATAGATTCCGGTTCCAACTCGGGTAATGGAGGGGCGATCGCTCTGTCTGCTGCCGGCAATATCTCGACAGAAGGAATATTATCCTTCGTCTCGGAAAACCGAGGGCAAGGGGGAGATCTAACCTTAGAAAGCAGCAACGGTACGATCGCTATTACCGATATCGTCGATGCCAGAGGAAGCAGGGGCGGCAATATTAGCATTACGGGCAACGAGATTAACTTTACTGGAGGTCAAAACTCTGTAAGGAGTAGGGGCAGTCTGCTATTGCAACCCCCATCGCCGGGGCAAAATATAGCGATCGGCACTTCCGGCAACGGCAACGCCCGAACCTTAAACCTGACTGCAGACGACCTCGCAGCATTAAGCAACGGTTTTAGCAGCATTAGCATCGGGCGTCAAGACGGCAGCGGCATAATAGCGATCGCCCCAGAAGGTGCGACCTTCTCGGCTCCAGTTACTATCCAATCTCCCAACGGTTCCATTATCGTTAACGGCAACCTCGCAGGTATCGACAATGCCACCATCGACCTAAAAGGAGCCACTACTCTTAACGCTAACGTTACCACCGCCAACCAAAACATAACCATCGAAGGCAACGTCCTTCTCAACGGTAACGACGTTACTTTCAATACAAGCAACGGCAGTGGCAACATCAATATAGAAGGCACCATCGACGGAGAGACAAATCTAACCTTAAACGGGGGCAGCGGGGATATTAGCATTGGAGGAGCGATCGGCAGTTCCACCCCCATAGGCGAATTAACCGCAAACAGCACGGACCGCACCAGTTTCGGAGACGTTCTCAATGCCGCAAGTCT
This sequence comes from uncultured bacterium, assembly GCA_964609515.1. Lineage (GTDB taxonomy): Bacteria > Cyanobacteriota > Cyanobacteriia > Cyanobacteriales > Microcoleaceae > CALKCV01. The sequence continues at coordinate 18,833 of CAZSTZ010000115.1, forward strand.
AACTACCAACGAAGGCGGCAGCACCGAATTAAACGGGAATGTAACCACTACTGGCAGCCAAACTTATAACGATGCAGTTAACATCCTCAACGACCTAGCCCTCAGCAGCGATACCAACATTACCTTTAACAATACCCTCGATGGCAGCAACCTCCTAAACATCGAAGCGCCAAGCGGTATCGTTAGCTTTGAAAGCGCCGTCGGCGGAACCGCGCCCCTCAGCGGACTAACCATCCGGGCAGAAAATATAGATGCCAATTCAACCATAACCGTAGGAGAAAGCGGGCTCGACCTTCAAGGGGGCGATCGCTTAAATTTGGCAGGTAGGGTAACTGCCGACAACGGAGGGGCAGTGGAACTGGAAGCATCGGGGAATATTAACGCCGCCGATGTCACCGCCGAAGGTGGCATAACTATTAATAGCGGCGGGGGAGACATAACCGCAGGCAACCTCAACTCGTCCTCCGCCACCGGAACCGGAGGCAATATTACCATCGACAGCAACGGTGGCAGTATTGCCACGGGAAATCTTAACTCTTCCGGTGAGAGTCAGGGGGGAGATATAGCAATAACCGGAAGAGCGATCGCTGCCGGGGAAATAGATGCCAGTAGCAATTCTGGGGCAGGGGGAAACGTTACTTTGGCTCAAACCAATAATAACGAGCCTTCTTTATCTGCTTCTCAGGTCGGAGATGGAACAACCGAAGGCGACGATATCGAAGTTATTTGGGTCAACGCCCGAGGCGAAACCAGCGGCGGCAATATTAATATAGAAAGCGATCGTCTATTTCGAGCCACCGGCACCTTTACAGTAGAAGGAAGTAACTGCATCGATGCCAGTTTGTGCAGCGCCGGAGGAGATAACGGAGGGGAAATCTCGATCCGCCACGGTGGCGGTGCAACTACACCGTTTATTATTGGCAATTCTCCCGCATCCGCTAACAACGGCACCGCAGGCGCGATTATTACTGGCAGCGAGCTTATATCGAATTTTACAGTACCCGTGCCCCCCGCCACCTACACACAAGGGAATATCTCCATTGCGACGACAGCAACCCCCGCACCTTC
>CAZSTZ010000116.1:0-2297 GCA_964609515.1 uncultured bacterium
TTTATGGGTCTTCGGTACCAAGGTTGGCTAAAATGGTAATTTTACGATGAGCGGGAACTCTTAACAGGGAACAGGGAACGGGGAAGAACAAATTTAAAATTGACGCAAACACCATTAAACTACTTTTTTTTAATAACTAGATGTGCTAGTTAGTAAGAAAAAAATCCCAAATCCGTTCCCCGTTCCCCGTTCCCCGTTCCCGAGCATCAATGATGAGCGCAAGCTAAACACCGAAGAGCCAAATTTATCTTATGCTATTTTCAAGAAAACTATTAACTTTTGGAGCAATTAAAACATGGATGCAAGTACCATTCAAGAGCGGGTAACTCTCATTGAAAACAAGCGCGAATGCCTACTCAGGCTATTAGAACAACCCGATTTAGGAACTTTAAGAATAGATGTAACTCAAGCCCTAGAAGAAATCGACGATTTGATAGATGAATTTAAACGCACATTTCCCGACCCACAAGCAAATTAGGTAGGGAGCCAGTCAGTTTTGTCATCCACACAATTAATGCTGTTGTCAATTGTCAATTGTTGGTTCTTTACCATTAACAATTGACAACAGCGACAAATTATTGGTTCGCTTCAAAGGTTACATACTCCCATTCTCCATTACCTATTTTCCAAAAACTTCATCTTCAATACCTACCCACCATTCACCAAGATTCATTAAATTTTGGTGAATTTCTTCTAACTCTTGCATATATTCATTAGCAGAAATTTCTGCTTTACGTTCTTGCAATTTTTTCAAACGAAGTTGTAGCAAAAGCCAAGGCTTAGAAACTCCATCCGTGGCTGTAATATATTTACCAAGTTCCTGACTATCCATCGATTACGCCCTTAATTTTTCTCAAAAACACTCTCCATAGATTAACAACCAATTTGGAGCGTTGAAGTATTTAATAAATTTGCTTCTTCCTCAGAAGAAGACCAAGCTTGACCGTCCAGAGCCATTTTTTCTATTAAACTTGCCAAGCGCAAAGCCTTTAAAGCTTGTTCTCCACCCACAGAAGGTTGATTTCCTCCACGAACGCAATTAACAAAATGTTCCAATTCGGCGTGAAGGGGTTCGATATTGCTGGTATAAACCTTCTCAATCAAACCATCCTGGCGGTAAAGTACCTGACCGTAATCAGTGACATAATTGGCAGTAGTTTGACGGTGAATTAAAATTTCATTATTGAGAAAATCTGCCTCTGTCAGAGAATTTTTACAATGAGCCACAATCGAACGAAATTTCCGATGTGTTACCTTACTAGCAGTTAAAGTTGCCACAATCCCATTAGCAAAACCCAGGGTCGCCGTTACATAATCCAAATTACCAGAACCAGAAGCGCTACTCCCACTAGCAGTTAACTTAACTACCGTCGAAGCAACTAATTCTAACAGTAAATCGATATCGTGAATCATTAAATCCAAGACCACCGAGACATCGTTAGCTCTATTAGAATAAGGACTCATTCGATGAGCTTCTACTGCTAACAATTCTTCTGTTTTTAGCACCTTACTCAGTTCTAAAAAAGCCGGATTAAAACGTTCGATATGACCTACTTGTAAAATGCGATTAGTCTCTGCCGCAGCATTGACCAAAGATTCTGCCTCGCTAATACTCGCAGCGATCGGCTTTTCCATTAAAACGTGAACCCCCGCTTCCAGACAAGTCATCCCCACTGCATAATGCAAGAGAGTGGGAACGGCCACGCAAACGGCATCCACTAAATTCAGAAGTTCCCGATAATCCTCAAAAAAACGGACTCGGTACTTACTGGCAGTGTCGAGTCCTCGTTCCACATTAACATCGGCAACCCCCACAAGCTCCACATCTTTGAGCAAGCTCAAAACTCGCGTATGATGCTGGCCCATGTTGCCAACTCCAATGACACCGACGCGCAGAGTTGACCGTTGACCGCGTCCAGGAAAAACGGTCGAATATCCACTCTTCATTTTGTTTAACACTCCTCAATTTTCCACCACACCATAAGCCGATTCCTAGTTTCTCAGCCTTGGTCAGACCAAATCTACCCAGATACTATCACACCAATTTGTTTGATTAAGAAATTTTAAGCAGACTAAAAAATGACACCAAATTGGTGTCAAAAATTTTAGAGGGCCAGAATTTTGTAACCAATTTGGTGACAACAATTTTAGAGGGCCATAAAAATGACACCAATTGGTGTCAAAAATTTTAAAGGGCCAGAATTTTGTAACCAATTTGGTGACAACAATTTTAGAGAGCCATAATTTTGTAACCAATTTGGTGACAACAATTTTAGAGGGCCATAAAAATGACACCA
>CAZSTZ010000116.1:2397-15425 GCA_964609515.1 uncultured bacterium
ATTTTAGAGGGCCATAAAAATGACACCAATTGGTGTCAAAAATTTTAAAGGGCCATAAAAATGACACCAATTGGTGTCAAAAATTTTAAAGGGCCATAAAAATGACACCAAATTGGTGTCAAAAATTTTAGAGGGCCATAAAAATGACACCAATTGGTGTCAAAAATTTTAAAGGGCCAGAATTTTGTAACCAATTTGGTGACAACAATTTTAGAGGGCCATAAAAATGACACCAAATTGGTGTCAAAAACCAACTTATGCCCCTTGCGGAGTATCAAAGACCAAACTTGCCAGTAAATCTCTTTTACAATTAACAATTGACAATTAACAATTGACAATTAACAAATAACTTCTGCCAATTATGCTCCACTTTAAATACTCCAGTTTAATTAATGCCCCAGTAGAAGCTGTCTGGAACTTCCACGAACAACCAGAAATCCTCAAAAAACTGACCCCACCCTGGCAACCGGTTAAAATAGTCCGCCGCCAAGGAGGGTTAGAAGTGGGGGCCATTTCCGAATTTCGACTTTTGCTGGGTCCAATTCCCGTTAAGTGGGTGGCCCAACACACAGAATGCGTCCCATATCAATTATTTACCGACGAACAACGAGAAGGGCCAATGGCCAGTTGGACTCATCGCCATCAATTCAACGAGGAAAATGGCCGGACCAGATTAACAGACGCGATCGCCTTTAGTCTGCCCGGAGGATGGTTAGCTAATCTGCTTTTGAGTTGGTGGGTTTATGCCAGATTAGAAGATATGTTTCGCTATCGCCACCAAGTCACAAAACGCGAATGCGAATCAAATTAAGAAAGAAGGCATGCATGCAAAAGGCAAGAGGCAAAAGTAAAAGCATTTTAATAAGATTTTTTTCTGCTTAATTAGCTGTTGATTCTCGAATCTTAGCAGCAACTTCATCGTCAAATTCCTCTTGAGATTTCCTCAGACATAAATAAACCAACGGACCAAAAAGAGGAATCAAAGCTGCCACCCAAAATAATAAAGTATTTTGCAGATCTCGCCTTACCATATCGTCTCCTAGTAAAGCTGGAAACAAAACCGAAAGCAGGCAAAAATCCAGACTCATAACATGAATAAATCTGCTAGTTTGCCACTGCATAATAAAATCCCCCCAATCCCCGTTTAGCAAACCATAAAAAACTAAAACAATTGCACCAATAGTAATAGCAATTCCTGTAAAACGAGAATCTAATATCTTGAGGAATAGACTCTTTTTTCCATCAAACTTAGGGTTAGCTTCTCGCAATCCCAAATAAGGCAATAAAGCAAAAGCACCCACACCAAAAGATAAAGTAGCAAACGGCCAGGCAGGTACTTTTTGATTTCTGCCTAATAATAAACAACTGTGAATAACAAACAACTGTAAATTATCGGCCAAATTCCCATTAGATTAAATAAAGAAATAATCAAAGGATTTATACCTTCCCAATTGCCCGTTGATAGATTTTTAATTAACTCTAGCGCGTCCGGTTGGTCTGGAGGTGCAAATAAAAAAGCATAAACAATAAACCCTAGCCAAACCAACCAAAAAGTAATTTTTCTTAACATAATTAATCTCTATTTACTTTAGGCAAAAATCTGTCTAAAGCAGCCTTGAGTTCTTCAATTTCCACATCAATATTACCATCTTTAGCTGCTCTACCAATACATTCGCTTAAATGTTCGTCTAAAATCATTCTCGCCACCCTGTCTAAAGCGCCTCGAACCGCTGCTATTTGGATTAATACTTCCGGACAAGGACTGCTTTCTTGTATCATAGTTTTAACACCCCGAATATGTCCTTCAATTCGGGATAATCTATTGAGCAGATTGCGCAAGGATTCTTCATTATGAACGTGGGGATGCACCGAATGTTTGTGTTTATGGTCTTCGTCGGATAGGCGATCGCTTTCTTTAGAGTTTGTCAATGCTTTGTCTGGTAAAGGGTTAGATTTTCTCATCATATTTTGACTAAATGAACGGCGCAGATTAAGATTATATCTGATTATAATTATTCTTAAAACTTTGCCAATCAATAGGGGGTGCATCTGGTGTTTTGAAGATAGCCAGAGACGAGGGCGCTTTTTGGAAATTGTCCATGGGGAATTGGGAATGGCAAAAGGTTCTCGTTTCCCCCGAAGGGAGAGTATTTTTACCAAGATTCGATGCTCCCAAGACAACTCAGTTATTTGTGGTGATTGGGGAAATGAATATTTCCTACTAAAAAATAAGGTGGGATCGCTTTTGCTTTTCTAACTTCGGCTCTTCGGTACAAATTATGCAAAATTATTAATGCGCGGGAACTCTTAACGGGTTTGGGATTTTTTCTTTACTAATCAGCACATCTGATTATTTTAAAAAATTGATTCAATATCGATTGCATCACTTTAAAATTGGTTTGGCCCCAGAAGTTAGAGTTAAGAGTTAAGAGTTCCTGAAAGCATCAAGTTATCATTTTAGCCAATTAAGTACGGAAGACCCCTAACTTCTAAACTTTCCCACTCTCATCCTGCCCCCATTCTCCCAACAAAGAATCTCTGATTCTCAATCTTACCGACTCAGCATGGGATGGCAACCCCTCAGCCTTGGCCAAAATATCTATGATATTAGCTACTTTTTGCAAAGCCGTCGGAGAATATTGAATCAAGCTGGAGTGTTTCATAAAAGTTTCTACTCCCAGAGGAGAAGCATAGCGAGCAGCACCCGAAGTAGGTAAAATCTGGTTCGGTCCAGCAAAATAGTTTCCCACCGCGTCTGGGGTAGCATTACCCAAAAAAATAGCACCCGCATGACGAATATCTTCCAATAAGGCCCAAGGATCTAAGACTTCTAGTTTTAAGTTTTCTGGTGCAAACTCGTTAGAAAGTTGGGCAGCAGCTTCAAGAGATTCAACGATGGCCACTAAACCGTAATGAGCTATAGCCTTAGACGTCAAAGTGCGACGGGGATGATTTACAAGTTGTCTCTCTACTTCGATCGCTACCTGACGGGCCAATGCCGAATCCGTTGTCAGAAGGATAGCAGCGGCCATCGAATCGTATTCAGCTTGGGCCAACATATCCGCAGCTAAATAAACTGGATTTGCTTCCTTATCTGCTATAATAATAACCTCTGATGGCCCTGCCAAGGAATCTATTTTTACCATACCACCAACAATTTTTTTGGCCAAAGTCACATAAATATTACCCGGGCCAGTAATAACGTCAACTTTGGGAATGGTTTCCGTGCCATAAGCCAAAGCAGCGATCGCTTGGGCACCTCCCACGCGGTAAATTTCCTCAACCCCAGCTTCCTGGGCAGCAACTAAAACGGCAGGATCGATTTTTCGATCTAAACGAGGAGGCGTTAACATGACTATCCGTGGCACCTTAGCCACCTTAGCGGGAATAGCACTCATTAACACCATACTAGGGTAAGCTCCCTGGCCCCCGGGAATATAAAGACCCGTGCGGTCGACAGGAGTATACCGTTGGCCTAAGACCACCTCATCTTCGCCAAAATGAACCCAAGACTTAGGAACTCGCAATCGGTGAAAAGCCTCTATCTGTCTTTTAGCAGACCGAATAGCATCTAATAAATCCTTATTAACTTGTTGGTAAGCCGCATCCAATTCAGAAGCGCTAACCTTTAAATCTTCGGTCGTTATATTTATGTGGTCAAATTCAGCAGTGTAGTGCAAAAGAGCCTCGTCACCCCGCACCCTTACCGAATTGAGGACCTCCCGCACGGTAGCCTCTTTATGTATGGCCATGTTGTCTTCGGTGCGAGCCATGATACGTCGCAGTTCCTCTTTTGCTTCTACCCACTGAGTAATTATTCGCAGCATGGAGATTAGAAATATCAATGAGTGCAGGTAACAACCTTAGTTCGATCTTATTAGCTCTCGCAACCAAAACAGAGTTATAGTTGTTTTATTTATGGGAGAATAAAAAAATCCTATCCTTGATGCTACACGGGTGCGCCCTCTTTGGGTGGCAGTCACCTTTAAAGAGAACCAAACAGCGCGAAGCTTTGCGAGTGAGATTTTTTGACAAAACTGGCTTACTCCCCCTCTTCGCTGCTCGCAGATGTCCTTTAATAAAATTTATAGCTTAACCATTACCAGCTTGCCCTTATCAAACAAGCAACGGGGATGCTATGATCGTAAATCTCCAAACCTTAGTGTATTTTTTTTTCTTCAAGCGAACCATGCCCAATATTAAGTCAGCCACAAAACGAGTCCAAATCGCAGAGCGAAATCGTTTGCGTAACAAAAGTTACAAATCAGCAGTAAAGACTCTGATGAAAAAATATTTTACAGCAGTTGAAAACTATGCCGCCAATCCTAGCGACGAACTCAAGCAACAAGTCGAACGGCGAATGTCAGAGGCTTACAGTAAAATTGATAAAGCAGTCAAGCGTGGGGTTATTCATCGGAACAACGGATCGCGCAAGAAGGCCCGTTTAGCTAAAAACTTTAAAGCTCGCGTATTAACTACGGTATAACGGGTGCAATTGTTAATTGTTAATGGTTAATTGTTATCGCAATTCTCCAATTAACGAGGTACAGTTTTTATTTTTCACAGTTTTTAAATACGCGAATGCTCGTCAATAGTTAATTGTTAGCGCCAAAGAACCAACAATTAACCATTGACAATCAACGATTAACCATTGACAATTAACCATTGCACCCATGCACCTAATCGACACCCACATCCACATCAACTTCGACACCTTCAGCAAAGACCTAGAAGCAACCAGAGCCCGTTGGCAAGAAGCGGGAGTAATTCGCCTGGTTCACTCCTGCGTAGAACCGGACGAATTTCCCCAAATTCAAACCATCGCTAACCGCTTCCCAGAGGTATCCTTTGCCGTGGGTTTACATCCCCTCGACGCAGATAAATGGACGGTAGAAACGACCGACCAAATAACCCGACTAGCTACCTCCGATTCCCGAGTAGTCGCCATCGGTGAAATGGGATTGGATTTCTACAAAGCTGAAAATATTTCCCAACAAGAAAAAGTCTTTGAATCCCAACTAAAAATAGCAAGTAAACTCGACAAACCAGCAATCATCCACTGTCGCGATGCCGCAACCAGAATGGCAGAAATGCTACGCAACTTTGCCTCAAATAACAACAAAATCCAAGGAGTAATGCACTGCTGGAGCGGAACTCCAGAAGAAACTCAATGGTTTCTCGACCAATTATTTTACATCAGTTTTAGCGGTATAATTACTTTTAAAAACGCTAAATCCGTACAACAATCCGCCAAAATAGTACCGAGCGATCGCCTCCTCATAGAAACCGATTGTCCGTTCCTAGCACCGGTTCCCAAACGAGGCAAGCGCAACGAACCCGCTTACGTTAAATATGTAGCAGAAAAACTAGCAGAATTAAGAGAAGTACCCGTAGAAACCATCGCAGCACAAACAACGGCAAATGCCCAAAAGTTGTTTTTTTCAACTTAAGCGTGTTATCATGGAAAAGGGTTAGATGAAATGGTCAAAACTAGGGAGGCAACAGTATGAGTATTGAAGAAGCACTGATGAGAGTAGTTGCTGCTTCAAAAGAAAGTATTTGCGATCTTGCCGAACGTGCTGATGTCGAAGTTTCTCGATTATGTACGTTTATAAACGACCATAAAGAAGCTTTAAATGAATCAGAAATAAAGCGATTATCCGATGCCTTGAATAAAGAAGACCGCGAAAAATGGCTATTGCTGATTCGTTAATTAAAAACTATAGGGACTTATAGAAGTCCCCATTTTTACTACTGCTTACAGTCGTTGTCTAAATCGCTTGTATCCTCAAAAAAGACTTTTTGTTCCTTAATCCAGCGTTCAAAGTAACGCTCCTTACCCTCTTGAAATTTTTCAGGTTCCCAGTAGTAGTTCTCGAAGTAATCCAACTCGTATTTCGCTTGAGTCAATTCTTGCAGCAACTCAAAAAGCTCGCTTTCTTTGTATTTTTCCAGAAAACGGCTCAACAGCTTTTGCGCGGGCTCTTTTTCCTCTTTTTTAAGAAGAGCAAGAGCAGCACCGAGCATACAAAAATCATCAACCAAATCGTTAAGCCGCTCCAGCACGACTTTCATTTTTTCAGCTTCTTGTGCCATAATGGATACTCAAGTTTATTTGTTTAAGGGCCCGCTTGAGTTTTAATTATTTGATGCGGTCCCTTTTTTTACCGAGTTTATTATATCAGAAAAAAGCGTTAATTATTCAGGGTTTTTAAAAGGCAAAAAAAATGGTTTTTATTTCAGAATTTTGCGGTCCAGACTACCAACAATTCCAGAAAATTGTTTTTCTCAACTGAAGCGTGTTATCATGGAAAAGGGTTAGATGAAATTATCTAGGACTATGAACTTTGAAGATGCTTTAAGAAAAGTTATTTCTGAGTCAAGGGAAGATTTACTTACTTTTTCTCAGCGTGCTTCTTTTGATTTTTATGATTTATTAAATTTTATTAACAAAAATCAAAGGCTTGGCTCTAAAACTAAAATTGAGAAGCTACGCGATAATTTAAACAATGAAGACTATCAGAAATTACTGCTTCTTTTAAACAGGTAACTACTAGAAAAAAGACCCTCTCTTGATAGAGAAGGTCAACTTGCTAATTATTAAGATTAGGAGATTTCATCCATTGACATCACATCAAAATTTTTAGCTGGTTCAGTAGCGATATCATTTGCACCAGTTTTTTCTCAGGCTCCTGTTGGAGGTATGCTTTCAGGAAGCTGTTTACCAAATCATTATTTTCTTCCGCTTCAAGGAGTTTTAAGCACCCTTCAAGTACCGCTTGATTCATCGCAATTTCTGGCAACACCAGCAATATATCCTTTAAGTCAAAACGAAGTGATTTTTTGTGGCATAATGGATACTCAAGTTTATTTGTTAAGGGCCCGCCTTACTTTTAAGGAATTGGGGCGGTCCCTTTTTTGACCAAGTTTATTATATCATCAAAAAGCGTCAAATTGCTATCATTTAAAAAACAGAAAAATGAACTTAAAATAAGTTTTATTTTCTCAGAATAAAACGCTTTCAATTACTACTAATTAAAGAGTTAGTATCGCCTGCGATACCTACAACAGGCAATTCCCAATTCCCAATTCCCAAAACCAATGATAAACCGCCACCTAAAAACAGCCCTAGAAAACACCGAAAACAAAGTATCTTTCCCGCCGGACCTAATCGAAATCCAACGCTCCAGCTTCCGTTGGTTCCTAGAGCGGGGCCTGATAGAAGAACTAGAAAGCTTCTCCCCCATCACCGACTACACCGGCAAACTAGAACTCCACTTCCTAGCCAAAAACTACAAACTAAAACAACCCAAATACGACGAACGGGAAGCCAAACAAAGAGACAGTTCCTACGCAGTCCAAATGTACGTCCCCACCAGACTCCTAAACAAAGAAACCGGGGACATGAAAGAACAACAAGTCTTCATCGGCGACCTGCCCCTAATGACCGATCGCGGCACCTTCATCATCAACGGAGCCGAACGAGTAATCGTCAACCAAATCGTCCGCTCCCCAGGAGTCTATTACAAATCCGAAGTCGATAAAAGCGGACGCCGCGCCTTCAGCGCCAGTCTCATCCCCAATCGCGGAGCCTGGCTCAAATTCGAGACCGATAAAAACGATTTAGTCTGGGTCAGAATAGACAAAACCCGCAAGCTCTCCGCTCAAGTCCTCCTCAAAGCCCTCGGTCTCTCCGATAGCGAAATCTTCGACTCCCTGCGGCACCCCGAATACTTCCAAAAAACAATCGAAAAGGAAGGCCAGTACGGAGAAGAAGAAGCCCTCATGGAACTCTACCGCAAGCTCCGTCCCGGAGAACCGCCAACAGTAACCGGCGGGGAACAACTGCTGCTATCGCGGTTTTTTGACCCCAAACGATACGACTTAGGCAAAGTAGGCCGCTACAAGCTCAATAAAAAACTGCGTCTTTCCGTCCCCGACACCACCAGAGTCCTCACCAAAGAAGACATCCTCGCCGCCATCGACTACCTGATTAACCTAGAATTTGACATCGGCCAAACCGACGACATCGACCATTTAGGAAACAGGCGCGTCCGCAGCGTAGGGGAATTGTTGCAAAATCAAATAAGAGTCGGCCTGAACCGACTCGAACGGATTATCCGCGAGCGCATGACCGTCTCTCCTAGGGACTCCTTATCCCCTACCAGTTTGGTTAATCCTAAACCTTTGGTAGCCTCCATTAAAGAATTTTTCGGGTCCAGTCAACTGTCGCAGTTTATGGACCAAACTAATCCTCTGGCAGAACTGACTCACAAACGTCGCATTTCGGCCCTGGGACCGGGAGGACTGACGCGCGAGCGCGCCGGCTTTGCAGTGCGAGATATTCACCCCTCCCACTACGGACGTATTTGCCCTATCGAAACACCGGAAGGACCGAATGCAGGTTTAATCGGTTCCTTGGCAACTCACGCTAGGGTTAATTCCTACGGATTTATCGAAACTCCTTACTATCAAGTTGAAAATGGCCGAGTGTTGCGAGGAGATATTCACCCTCCGGTTTATCTGACTGCCGACGAAGAAGACGACTTCCGCGTCGCCCCTGGAGACCTTCGTACCGATGCCGACGGCTATATCCTGGGCGATAACGTGCCCGTTCGTTACCGTCAGGATTTTACAACCACAGGGCCGGACCAGGTGGATTATGTGGCCGTGTCGCCAGTTCAAGTAGTGTCCGTGGCCACATCCTTAATTCCGTTCTTGGAACACGACGATGCCAACCGCGCTCTCATGGGAAGTAATATGCAGAGGCAAGCAGTGCCTCTATTACAGTCCGAACGTCCCCTCGTCGGTACAGGTTTGGAAACTCAAGCGGCCCGGGATTCGGGAATGGTTGTTGTTTCTAAAGTTCCTGGGTTCGTAAGCTACGTCGATGCCACGCAAATTCGGGTGATGGGAGATGACGGCATCGAACTTACTTACGAGTTGCGCAAATATACTCGTTCCAATCAGGATACTTGTCTAAACCAACGACCCCTCGCTTATGAAGGCGATCGCGTGGAAGCGGGCCAAGTTATAGCCGACGGTTCCTCTACGGAAGGAGCCGAATTAGCTCTGGGCCAAAATATTCTGGTAGCCTATATGCCCTGGGAGGGTTACAATTACGAAGATGCGATTCTGATTAGCGAACGCTTGGTGGCGGACGACGTTTATACTTCTATTCATATCGAAAAGTTTGAAATCGAGGCGAGGCAAACTAAACTCGGGCCGGAAGAAATTACTCGGGAAATTCCCAACGTGGGAGAAGACGGCTTGCGCAATTTAGACGATTCCGGGATTATCCGCATCGGCGCTTGGGTCGAGTCGGGAGAGATTTTGGTGGGGAAGGTAACTCCGAAAGGGGAGTCCGACCAACCCCCAGAGGAAAAGCTATTGCGTGCGATTTTTGGGGAGAAAGCTCGGGACGTGCGGGATAATTCCCTGCGAGTTCCTAACGGGGAAAAAGGCCGCGTGGTTGACGTGCGGGTTTTTACTCGGGAAAAGGGAGACGAACTGCCCCCAGGCGCAAATATGGTGGTGCGGGTTTATGTAGCTCAAAAGCGCAAGATTCAGGTGGGAGATAAGGTGGCAGGACGACACGGTAATAAGGGGATTGTTTCTCGGATATTGCCCGTTGAGGATATGCCGTTTTTGCCCGACGGTCGGCCTCTCGATTTGGCGCTAAATCCTTTGGGCGTGCCGTCGCGGATGAACGTGGGACAGATTTTTGAGTGTTTGTTGGGCTGGGCCGGGGATATTTTGGGGGCGCGGTTTAAGTGCGTTCCTTTCGATGAGATGCACGGAGAGGAGATGTCTCGTTCCACCGTTCACGGGATGTTGCTCTGGGCTCGGGAGATTTCCGGTAAGGATTGGGTTTTTGATGAGGATAATCCCGGTAAGATTTGGGTTTACGACGGTCGGACTGGGGAACGGTTCGATCGCCCAGTGACGGTGGGAATTGCTTATATGTTGAAGTTGGTTCATTTGGTGGATGATAAGATTCACGCTCGTTCGACCGGGCCTTATTCCTTGGTGACGCAGCAGCCCTTGGGCGGTAAGGCGCAACAGGGGGGCCAGCGGTTCGGGGAGATGGAGGTCTGGGCTCTGGAGGCTTTTGGGGCAGCTTATACTTTGCAGGAGCTTTTAACTGTGAAATCCGACGATATGCAGGGGCGTAATGAGGCTTTGAATGCTATTGTTAAGGGTAAGGCTATTCCTAAACCCGGTACGCCCGAGTCGTTTAAGGTTCTGATGCGGGAGTTGCAGTCTTTGTGTTTGGATATTGCGGCTCATAAGGTTGAGGTTGACGAACATACTGGGATGAGTAGCGATGTAGAGGTGGATTTGATGGCAGAGAGCTTGCAACGTACAAAGATTTCGCCAAAGATTTCACCCGTTTATGAGTCTTTGGGTCAAAAAGATGAGGATGAGTAATTAATAAAGATGAAAAATGGCAAAACAAGATAATAGATTCGATTACGTTAAAATAGGCTTGGCTTCTCCAGATCGAATTCGCAATTGGGGAGAGAGAACTCTTCCTAACGGACAAGTTGTAGGGGAAGTTACTAAGCCAGAAACGATTAATTACAGGACGTTAAAACCAGAAATGGACGGTCTCTTTTGCGAAAGGATCTTTGGTCCGGCTAAAGATTGGGAGTGTCATTGCGGGAAATATAAAAGAGTTCGCCATCGCGGCATAGTCTGCGAAAGATGCGGGGTAGAAGTGACAGAATCGAGGGTACGCCGCCATCGGATGGGGTATATCCTCTTAGCGGCCCCGGTAACTCATGTTTGGTATCTTAAAGGGATTCCCAGTTACATGGCGATCTTACTGGATATGCCTCTGCGAGATGTAGAGCAAATTGTTTATTTTAACGCTTATGTGGTTTTAAATCCAGGAAACCACGAAGAGCTAAGTTACAAACAATTGCTTAACGAAGACCGATGGTTGGAAATAGAAGATGCGCTTTTCGATGAAGAATCTCAGATAGTAGGAGTAGAAGTAGGCATTGGTGCCGAAGCTCTTAAAAGACTATTGGAGAATATTGCTTTGGAGGAAGAAGCTGAGAAATTGCGAGAAGAAATAGCTAATTCTAGGGGGCAAAAGCGGGCGAAATTAATCAAACGTCTGCGGGTGATAGATAATTTTATTGCCACAGGTTCTTTGCCAGAATGGATGGTATTGGATGTAATTCCAGTGATTCCGCCGGATTTGCGCCCGATGGTACAGTTGGATGGAGGACGATTTGCTACTAGCGACTTAAACGATTTATATCGGCGGGTTATTAACCGGAATAATCGACTGGCGCGATTGCAGGAGATTTTGGCACCGGAGATTATTATCCGCAACGAGAAACGAATGTTGCAGGAAGCTGTGGATGCGCTAATAGATAACGGTCGTCGAGGTCGTACCGTGGTGGGTGCGAATAATCGACCGTTAAAGTCTCTCAGCGATATTATAGAGGGGAAACAGGGTCGCTTTCGACAGAATTTGTTGGGTAAACGGGTGGATTATTCTGGGCGCTCGGTAATTGTAGTAGGTCCGAAGTTGAAGATTCATCAATGCGGTTTGCCGCGAGAAATGGCGATCGAACTGTTTCAACCTTTTGTGATTCATAAGTTGATTCGACAGGGATTGGTAAACAATATCAAGGCAGCTAAAAAATTAATTCAACGAGGTGATGCCAGTATTTGGGATGTATTAGAAGAAGTGATAGAAGGGCATCCCATACTGTTGAATCGGGCTCCAACATTGCATAGATTAGGCATACAAGCTTTCGAGCCGATTCTTGTAGAAGGAAGAGCCATACAACTACATCCTCTGGTATGTCCGGCGTTTAACGCCGATTTTGACGGCGACCAAATGGCCGTGCATGTTCCACTATCGCTAGAGTCACAAGCGGAGGCGAGGTTGTTAATGCTTGCATCTAACAATATATTATCACCTGCGACTGGCAATCCGATTATAACACCAAGTCAAGATATGGTGTTGGGTTGTTACTACTTGACAGCAGAAAATCATAAAGAGCAAACGCCAAGCGTATTTTACTACGCCAATATAGAGGCAGCGATCGCAGCTTATCAGCATTCTCAAGTAAGCTTACATACATTAGTTTTTGTGCGATTAGCACCATCAGTAAAAGTGGAAACGGATAAACCAGAAGAGATGCCCCCAGAAGAATTATTACGGTCGGATGGTAGTGTAATAAAAGTCTATTGGATGCCAACAGATAGCAGAATTTTACCCGACGAGTTGGGTGAAGCTATTAGCGTCGAAAACAGGGAAGATGGTGGGATAGTGAAATGCTATAACCTTTATAGGCTTCATTTGAATGCTGAGGGCAAAGCGACCGAGGTTTATATCAAATCCCGTCAGGTACGTTACTTTGAAGGAATGCCTGTAAGCCAGTACGTTTTAACTACCCCGGGGAGGATAATTTTAAATCAAACCATAACTGAGTCCTTAATGGGGAATGGGTAATGGGTAATGGGTTTTTGGGTTGGATAACTATTAAAATGCCTATTAACTATTACCTATTACCCATTACCCATTACCCATTACCTATTACGTATTACGTATTACCCATTCCAAATTAACAAAAATGTTTTCTGATGCAATACCAGGCGATCGCTTACAGATTGCTCAATATAGACCGGACTTTTAGCCAGTAACGGTTGCGTTATCTGGACGGTAGCTAAACGTGCAACCGGATACGGTCACAAACTCGTAAACGGCAAATATAAGCTAGTTCACCGAGCGGTCATAGAACTAAACTCGGGAAAAGAAATAGAAGAAGGATTAGTCGTAATGCACCTGTGCGACAATCACAATCTAAGTAGACCCCGAACACCTCGTACTAGGAACACCAGCAGAAAATACCATTTCCACTGCAAGAGGCTAACGAATACATCGGTGTCGCTAAACTTGCCTATCGGTAATGCGACTTCCACTGCAAGAGGCTAACGAATACATCGCTGTCGCTAAACTTGCCTATCGGTAATGCGACTTCCACTGCAAGAGGCTAACGAAT
>CAZSTZ010000116.1:15525-19802 GCA_964609515.1 uncultured bacterium
ACATCGCTATCGCTAAACTTGCCTATCGGTAATGCGACGTAGCCCGCAATACCATCCATCAAATCGTTAACCATTTAACATACAAAGACGTAGAGTAACAGGAATAGTCAATGGTTAATCGTGCCTTGACAATTAAGAACTGACAATTAACAAGTTCCCAATTAACAAAAAGCCATGATATTCAGAAACAAAGTAATCAACAAAGGCCAACTGAAAAAACTAATCTCCTGGGCATTCAGCAACTACGGAACCGCCCGCACCGCAGTCCTAGCGAACCAGATCAAAGACTTAGGATTTCGTTACGCCACCAAAGCAGGAGTTTCTATTAGCGTCGATGACCTGCAAGTACCCCCATCCAAAAAGTTCCTAATAGAAGAAGCCGAAGAAGAAATCCGCAGCACCGAAGACAGATACACCAAAGGAGAAATAACAGAAGTCGAAAGATTCCAGAAAGTAATAGACACCTGGAACAACACTTCCGAATCCCTAAAAGACGAAGTAGTGCGGAACTTCAGAGGCAGCGACCCCCTGAACTCCGTTTACATGATGGCTTTCAGCGGAGCCCGAGGCAACATCTCCCAAGTCAGGCAACTCGTAGGAATGCGAGGACTAATGGCAGATCCCCAAGGAGAAATCATCGACCTCCCCATCAAAACCAACTTCCGAGAAGGATTAACCGTCACCGAATACATAATCTCCTCCTACGGTGCCCGCAAAGGCTTAGTCGATACCGCCCTCCGCACGGCAGATAGCGGCTACCTAACCCGACGTTTAGTCGATGTATCCCAAGACGTCATCGTTCGGGAAATAGACTGCGGGACATCTCGGCACATCATGCTATCCAGCATGAAAGAAGGCGATCGCGTCCTAATCCCCTTAAAAGACAAACTCCTGGGGCGAGTCCTAGCAGCAGACATCATCGACCCCCAAACCCAACAACCAGTAACAGCCGGAGAAGAGCGAGCCATCCGCAACCAAGCCGTATCCGAGGAACTAGCATTCGCTATCGCCCGAACCGGCATCGAAGAAATCCCGGTACGCTCCCCCCTAACCTGCGAAACCCCCCGATCGGTTTGCCAAAACTGCTACGGCTGGAGCCTAGCCCACGCCCACCCAGTAGACCTGGGAGAAGCCATCGGCATCATCGCCGCCCAATCCATAGGCGAACCCGGAACCCAACTAACAATGCGGACCTTCCACACGGGCGGAGTCTTCACCGGGGAACTAGCCCGCTCCCTCACAGCAAAGAGCAGCGGTCAAATCCAATTCCCCCCAACCCTCCGAGTCAGGCCCTTCCGCACCCGACACGGAGAAGAAGCCCTCATTGTCGAATCTGCCGCCACCATCGAACTCTCTTCAGAAAGAGAAATCCAAACCATAGCCCTACCCCAAGGCGCAATCCTCATGGTCGATAACGGCCAAAACGTAAAAAAAGGTTCGATAATTGCCGAAGTCCCTAAAGCAGGAAGCATCCGCAAAACCACCGAAAAAGTAACCAAAGAAGTAACCTGCGACCTAGCCGGCGAAGTTAAATTCGCCTCCCTAGAAGAAAGCGAAAAAACCGACCGCCAAGGCAGCACCACCCGCATCGCCATCCGAAGCGGCCTCCTCTGGATACTAGCCGGAGAAGTCTATAACCTACCCCCCGGAGCCGAAGCCGCAGTCAAAAACAGCGATCGCATCGAAGAAAACTCCATCCTCGCCCAAACCAAACTCCAAACCGAACACGGAGGAGTAGTCCGCATACCCAAACCAGAAGCAGACAACAAAGGAGATACCAGATCCACGCTACCCAAAGAAATCGAAGTAATCACAGCCAGCGTCCTCCTAGACCAAGCCAAAGTACGAGTCGAAAGCACCGCCTGCCGCGAACAATACATTATCGAAACCCAAAACGGTCAAAAATTCGCCCTCAAAGTAGCACCCGGCAGCAAAGTTGGCAACCACGAAGTCATCGCCGAAATGATAGACGACAGCTACCGCACCACCACAGGAGGCACAATCAAATACGGCGGAGTCGAAGTCCGACGGGGCAAAGCCAAACAAGGCCACGAAGTCGTAAAAGGCGGCACCCTCCTTTGGATACCCGAAGAGTGCCACGAAATCAACAAGGACAGTTCCCTACTCCAAGTAGAAGACGGCCAATACGTCGAAGCCGGCACCGAAATCGTCAAAGACGTATTCTGCCAGAGCGCCGGAGTAGTTGAAATCCATCAAAAAAACGACATCCTCCGAGAAATCACCATCAAACCAGGAGAACTCCACATCTGCGACTTTGAAGCCAACCTCGAAGAACTAACCATGTACGACGGCCAGATAGCAACCCCCGGCCAAGAAATCATCGCCGGCCTCGCGGTCAGCGAGATGAAATACATCGAATTTGTCGAAACCCCCGAAGGACTCGGCCTGCTATTGCGACCGGCCATCGAATTCTCCGTACCCGACATCCCCCCCATCCCCTCCCAAAGCTCCATCAGCGAATCCATCGAACTGCGAGCGGTCCAACGCCTCCCCTACAAAGACGGAGAACGAGTAAAATCCGTCAGCGGAGTCGAACTCCTCCGCACCCAATTAGTTCTAGAAATAGGAGAAGATGCTCCCCAACTGGCAGCCGACATCGAATTGCTCCCCGACCCCGAGGAAGAAGGAGCCATGCGCCTCCAACTCGTCATATTAGAATCATGTGCCATCCGTCGCGACGCTTTTGGAGGCGACACCCACGGCACCTCCCGCACCCAAGTATTAGTCAAAAACGGACAAACCATCGCCCCCGGCGATGTCGTCGCCCGCACCGAAATTCTCTCCAAAGAACCGGGAGAAGTCCGAGGCATCCGCTCCGGAGTCGAAGCCATCCGTCGCATTCTCGTAGTCCGAGAAGCAGACCTAACCCGAATCCAACTCCTTAACCCCATTAACCCCAGTATCAAACCCGGAGACCTATTAGTAGCCGGCACCGAAGTCTCCCCCGGAGTCTGCCTGGAAGAATCGGCCCTGGTCTGGGACATCCAACGTCCCCCTCACGGCGTCGCATTACCGATAGGCAAGTTTAGCGACAGCGATGTTGCCGGAGCCTCGCGCCAGGAAAACGAATTGGTACTCCGTCGCGCCCGGCCCTACCGAGTCTCCCCAGGGGCAATCATGCTGGCAGAAGACGGCGACCTCGTACAGCGCGGCGATAACCTCGTTCTCCTGGTGTTCGAGCGCGCCAAAACCGGGGACATCATCCAAGGTTTGCCTCGCATCGAAGAACTCTTAGAAGCTCGCAAACCAAGGGAATCCTGCGTATTAGCCGTCGGCCCGGGAGTCGCCAACGTTCGAGTAACCGACGACGTCGTAGAACTGAGCGTCGTCGCCGACGATGGCACCGTAGCCCAATATCCCAATATCCTACCCGGCCAAAACCCTATCGTCAGCGACGGCCAACGAGTCGATGTGGGCGAACCTCTCACCGACGGCCCCCGCAACCCTCACGAGATTCTGGAGATTTATTTCAACTATTACAAAGAACATCTGTCCAACTACGAAGCTGCCCTCAAGGCTTTTGAAGCTGCCCAATTGTTCCTAGTCAGCGGGGTTCAGTCCGTTTATCAATCCCAAGGCATCGATATTAGCGACAAACACATTGAGGTTATCGTCCGCCAGATGACTTCTAAGGTGCGCATCGATGACGGGGGGGATACGGTGATGTTGCCCGGAGAATTGGTGGAACTGCGTCAGGTGGAACAGGTTTCCGAAGCGATGGCTATTACTGGGGGTGCCGGTGCCGAATATACTCCTATGCTTCTGGGGATTACTAAGGCTTCGTTGAATACGGACAGTTTTATCTCTGCTGCTTCCTTCCAGGAGACGACTCGGGTACTTACTGAGGCTGCTATTGAGGGTAAATCGGATTGGTTGCGCGGGCTTAAGGAGAATGTGATTATCGGGCGGTTGATTCCTGCGGGAACTGGGTTTAATGCTTATGAGGATGGCAGCGGCGAGTCTCAACGTTGGGATGCTTGGGAAGAGGAGGTTCCCCAGGAGGAAGAGTTGGAAACTGCTTTTGCCGACGTTTTAGACTCTGCGATGGCAGCGGATTACGACGACGACGACTTTGATAGCGATGAAGCGATGGCCGACGGAGACGAACTCACCGAATCCGACGACATTAATGACGAAGTATCAGGCGACGACAATTTCGACGATTTTAATTAGAGCTAGCAATCCGCTGAGGGGAGAGGGGGGCAGACTTGCGGAGAGGGGGCAGACTTGCGGAGAGGGGGCAGACTTGCGGAGAG
>CAZSTZ010000117.1:0-4550 GCA_964609515.1 uncultured bacterium
GGGGATGTCCAAATTTTGTGCGCAATTGCGCACTTTTTCCAGGAGCCTTGATGGGAGATGTCCAAATTTTGTGCGCCAATGGCGCACTTTTTCCAGGAGCCCTGATGGGGGATGTCCAATTTTTGTGCGCCAATGGCGCACTTTTTTGGGAAGGGTTTTGTCCTTGGTTTAGGGAATTACAAGAACATCGCGCTCTGGGATTGCTACGAACGTTTTATCGCGCTTTGCGATTACTACGAACCTATTCCCCATTCCCGATTAACAGATAAATTAGGAAGAAGAACAGCTTATGTTAACTGTAAATCGATTGCAGCGAAAAGCAATGGTAGAACCGGTAGATGACATTTTTGTACAAGCTCGCCAAGGCAGCGTGGCAGCTATTATCCAAGTTCTCAATGAAAAACTAGCCTCTCGCGGAGTTAGAACCAGAGCGGTTTTTGTCGATGGCCTGTTGAACCTCTTGTGCGAGGCAGCTTCGGCGGAACAACTCGAACAGTCTGCTTTGGTGGAGCAAGTGCGGCAGATTTTGCAGGAGATTTCACCTCGTAATATTAATCGGGTGAAAATTAACAGCCGCATCGTTAGGGAACAGCAGTTGCTCTGGTTGGAAGACATTAGCCGAGATGCGGAAAATCAATTGCTCTGGTCTCAACAAATTAGTCTGGCCAAGGGTAACTTTATTCAAGAGACGATCGCCAACCGTTTGTCAGGCCAATTTATCTTCGGAGCGATCGCGGGCATCTCTGTTACTCTCTTAACCCTGGCCCTTGGCGGGTTTATATCTAATTGGGCTAATTTACAAAGTCCAGATAGGCTCCAAGCTTCCATCAATGAAATTACTTCCGAAGCTTCCCCCGTCGGTACTAGGGTTCCAGAAGATAATTTGGCAAAATCTAAAGAAGCTTTTGGAAAAGCGGTACGACTGGCAGAGGATGCCAGTGCGGCGGGTAAAATTGCTCGTTCTCGCCAGGAATGGTTGGATATAGCGGCCAAGTGGGAGGAAGCTTCGGAGTTGATGAAGTCGGTGTCGCCGGAATATTCGCGCTATGAAACTGCAGCGGATAGGGCTCCTGTCTATGCTAAAAATCGTGAATATGCATTAGAAGAGGCAGACAAATGGTAAACAATTAACAATTAATAAATTAACCATGCAAGTTAATCTTCCCGATAGATTAAAGTTCGGGGGAAATTTTCCTTTGGTTCTTTTCAAAATACAAGAGCCGGCATTTCCCAGTTAAGATTAATGGGCGGTGGATAAATAAGCAACAATATGCTCGCGAACAAAACTAGGCCCAAACCTCTGCGCTGGCAACGCACTCAATATTCTCCCCTGACAAGACAAATAGATGTTTTTAGTGCTGCGGGGAAGTTTATGTTCTTTTTGTGGTGGGATAATCTTTGGCAAAATCGGTCTTCATCCACTAAAAGACAGCGGGCGAAATGGTTGGTTAAAACTATGCTGAATTTGGGCCCTACTTTTATTAAAATAGGGCAGTCTCTATCGACTAGGGCCGATATTTTACCTGCGGAATATGTGGATGAGTTGGGCAGTTTGCAAGACAGGGTGCCTGCTTTTAATACGAATGAGGCGATCGCTATTATAGAATCCGAACTTAATAGCTCTCTTTATACCTTATTTAGAGATTTTAAAGAACGTCCTTTGGCGGCGGCTAGTCTCGGACAGGTACATAAAGCCAGACTGCAAACTGGGGAAGAAGTTGTGGTTAAAGTGCAACGTCCCGGACTGAGAAAATTGTTCGATTTAGATGTCAAGGCTGTCAAAAAAGTGATGGGTTTTTTTCAGCGCAATTTTGCTTGGACTCGCAAGTACGATTTAGATGCTATTTATGATGAATTTTTTACGATTTTATTTCAAGAAATAGACTACGTTCGAGAAGGGCAAAATGCCGATCGCTTTCGCGAAAACTTTAAAGACTATCCAGAAATAATCGTACCTAAAGTTTACTGGGAATTTACAACAGAAAAGGTCTTGACCCTGGAATATTTACCCGGAATTAAGATAGACGATCGCTCTCGCATAGAATCTTATAAGATTAATCCTAAAAAAGTCAATCAAATAGGAGTTTGTTGTTATTTAAAACAGTTATTATTGGATGGGTTTTTTCAAGCAGACCCTCACCCGGGAAATTTAGCTGTTAGTCCCACTACTGGGGGGGTTATTTTTTATGATTTTGGCATGATGGGTGAGGTTAAGGGCTTGACAAAAGACAAGATGATTAAAACTTTTTTTGCGGTTTTAAGGAAGGACGACGATGAGGTATTAGATACTTTAATAGAGATGGGTTTAATCGAACCAGTTGCCGACATGATGCCAGTGCGAAGATTGATGGCTTTTTTGTTGGAAAAGTTTGTAGAAAAACCGATTGACTTTTATGAATTTAACGAAATAAAAGACGAAATTTATTCGATGTTCGAACAGCAACCTTTTCGCTTGCCCGCCGAGATGACTTTTATTTTGAAGTCCCTTACTACTTTGGATGGGGTGGCTAAAGCACTAGACCCAGAATATAATTTGCTGGTTTGCGCTCAACCTTTTGTCAAAAGTTTAACGGTGTCTCAACGGCGGGGTAGAATAGTAGGAGAATTGGCAAAACAAACTCGGGATTTTATTAAATATAAATTGCAACAGCCAAGTAAAGCTGAAGTTTTAATCCAGAGCTTGCAAAAAAGAATAGAGGATGGAGAATTACAGTTGAGAGTGAGAACTTTAGAGAGCGATCGCCTTTTGAAAAGAATTAATTTAGCTCTAAAAAGTTTGATTTATGCTACTATCAGCGGTTTTAGTGTTTTGTCGGCTTCGGTATTGTTAAATGGGGGGTATTTAGGAGGTGCGATCGCTGCTTTTTCTGTATCCGTATTTGGATTATTTATTCTGCTGCGTTCTCTGTTTAAATTGTCTGTTAGAGAAAGGTTGGATCGGATGACAGAAAAATAGCGGGAGCAAGTCAAATAAGAATAGAACCAAACAGTTATCGATTTTTGGGAATGGGGAATGGGGAATTGGGAAAAACCCAATTAGCAATTAGCCATTAGCTGCGACCTATTTTTCTGGTACAATGCCAAGAATGCGAGTTTTTATAAAAAATTGAGAAGAATGGGATTTAAAATTGGTTTGTTAGGATTGGGTACCGTGGGAAGCGGGACGGCAGAAATTTTGCTCTCCCCAGAAGGCCGCCACTCCTTATTAAAAGAATTGGACATCCATCAAGTAGGAGTCCGGGACATCTCCAAACCCCGCGATGTCAAAATACCTGTCGATCGCCTGACAACAGATTTAGAAGCAATAGTTACCGACCCCGATATCGACATAGTGGTAGAACTTCTCGGCGGTTTGGAACCGGCTAGGAGTCTCATTCTCAAAGCGATCGCCTGCGGCAAACACGTCGTCACTGCTAATAAAGCGGTGATGGCCCGCTACGAAGGAGAAATTTTCGCAGCGGCCAACGAAAAAGGGGTTTACGTCATGTTGGAAGCTGCGGTTGGGGGCGGCATTCCGGTAATTCAACCTCTAAAAGAATCTTTGGGAGTTAACCGCATCCAGAGGGTTATCGGTATTATTAACGGTACGACTAACTATATTCTGACTCGGATGCAGCGCGAAGGTGTTGATTTTGGGGAAGTCCTCGCCGACGCTCAACGCTTGGGTTATGCGGAAGCAGAGCCCGCAGCCGATGTTGATGGGTTGGATGCGGCGGATAAAATTGCGATTTTGGCTTCTATAGCTTTTGCCGGACGAATTAAATTAGATGATGTTTATTGCGAGGGTATTCGTCAGGTGACTTCTGCGGATATTGCTTATGCGGAGAAACTAGATTTTACGATTAAATTATTGGCGATCGCCCAACGAGATACTAATAATTCTGACCCCGATACAAACCTCTTACAATTGAGAGTTCATCCAACTTTAGTTCCCAAAACTCATCCTCTGGCAAATATTAACGATGTTTATAATGCCATTTTGGTCGAAGGAGAACCCATAGGTCAAGTAATGTTTTTCGGTCCCGGTGCCGGTTCTGGTCCTACTGCTAGTGCGGTGGTTTCCGATATTATGAGCATCGCTGCTATTTTAAAAACTGAAACCGAACCCATTCCCCATCCTTTATTGAGTTGTACTCACCAACATTTTTGTAAAATAGCGCCGATGTCCGAACTGGTGACTCGATTTTATGCGCGATTTTTAACTTACGATAGCCCGGGAGTTATTGGCAAACTCGGTACTTGTTTTGGTAATTATAATGTTAGTTTGGAGTCTGTGGTTCAGACGGGGAAACGGGGGAATTTAGCGGAAATTGTTATCGTCACCCATGACGTTCGCGAGGGAAATTTCCGAGATGCTATTGAGGAAATTAAGTCTCAGGGAATAGTTGATACTATTCCTAGTATTTTACGGGTTTTGTAAGTTTTATTTTTCTTACTATCGTTAGCTACCCCCGGTTTTTGACACCAAATTGGTGTCATTTTTTTTGGCCCCCGGTTTTTGTCACCAAATTGGTGACATTTTTTGGGGACCGTCTCTTTTTTTGTCACCA
>CAZSTZ010000117.1:4650-19564 GCA_964609515.1 uncultured bacterium
AATTGGTGACATTTTTGGGGACCGTCTCTTTTTTTGTCACCAATGTGGTAACAATTTTTGAGGACCGTCCCTTTTTTTGTCACCAAATTGGTGACATTTTTGGGGACCGTCTCTTTTTTTGTCACCAAATTGGTGACATTTTTGAGAACTGTCCCCTGAACCGCCGCAAGTATGGGAAGAGGTAGTAGGAGAATTTTCTCTTACCTATTCCCCATTCCCAAAATCAACTTTCTTCCTCACTCAAAATCTTAGGAACCTTAAAAAATTCCCCGTCGGTTTCGGGGGCGCAAGCTAAGATTTCTTCTCGATTAGCAAAAGGTTCTAATTCATCGGTTCTGGTAATATTATTGAGACTAATTGCCCGACTGGTTGGCGGTACTTTCTCGGTGTCTAATTCCCTCAGTTGTTCGAAATATTCCAAAATACTATTTAACTGAGTTGTAAACTCTTTTTCCTCTTCTGCGGTTAGTTGCAATCTTGCAAGATGGGCAACTTTTTTTACTTCTTCTATTTCAATCATATTTCTTTTTTTGGGGAATTGGGAATTGGGAATTGGGAATTGGTTTAAAGTTCCCTTGTTTATTTTTTTTGGCAAACCAGACTGGATTTCCAAGTTCAGAGGCCACAAACAATTAGCAATTAGCAAGCTTAGAAAAAGACATCTTTGGTGGAACGCCCGGTAATCTTCAACCAGTTTTGAGCTTCGAGGTAATTATTCGGTGCCAAACTAATTGCTTGTTTCCAATATTCAGCAGCTTTATCAAACATAGCTTCTGCAGTTTCCCCATCTCCTTTTTCCTTTGCTTCTTCTCCTCTATAGTGAAAAATCACGGCAACATTATTCAGCGCTTGAGGCATTTGTGGGTTATTATCTAATGCTTGATAATAATAATCCAAAGCGCGATCGTGTTCGCCGTTGCTAGTATGAATTAAAGCAATATTGTAAAGAACGTAGCTGAGGTCTATGGGATCTTGTTCTAGTTCGAGAGCTTGATAATAATTATCTAAAGCCTCGGCATATTCTCCATCAGCTTGCGCCGACATACCATCGCGATAATAGGCAAAAGCCTCTTTTGCTTCCTGTTTGGTAGGCAAGAATTTCAGAATTAAATCCGCCATTACCGTAAAGCTTTTATCTATGAAATTATCGTTACGTTGAGTTCTAGGCATCTTTTAATTAGTTTTTTTTCTATTTATGGAGCTAAAGAGCCGGCCTGTGAAACCCGGTTTTTTGAACAATACCTTCGCCAAAAATCAAGTATCTTATCAGCATGGGGACTTAAGAAACCGGGTTTTTTCAATATTCCCGGTTTCACGCGGGCGAATTATCATTGTTCTGCAAAAATGGCGAAGGTATTTTTTAACAAACCTGGTTTCTCCAAAAAATAGTTGACCGACCCTCTAGGTCATAGATTAGCATAGCTTACCTGGGACCTTTTTGTTCGGGTTTGGGAGAAGTTTTTTTAAGTGCTTGGGCAAAATTAATTATCTGCCGAACAGCTCATGTTGCCTGTTCTACGGGTATCGGTTTATTCTAATTCAACTACTACGTCGTACTCATACCCTCTAAAATTAGAATCAAACATCAATAAATAATCCCCAGTGGCGGGTAATTCCACGGTGACATTTTGCTTAGAGCTGTAATGACCGCCACCGCTGAGGTCTTGTTGGCGGTTTGGATCGTTGGGAGGAAAGATGAAAGGCACGGGGCCATTCTTTGCCGTCACCGTTAAGGTTTGACCTTCAGAAGCGTTAAAAACATACTCGTGAGAGCCACCGCCAATAAAGCGATCGCTTATTTCCACCGACCCCCCGCTTTCTGGGAAGCTAATTTGCTGCTTTTTATAATTACAACTGGTTTCGGTACGATTTTTCGCCACCCACCCAGAAACTTCTTCTTCTCCACCTTGATAAGTAACTTGCAGCCAACCATTTTCCTCGTCTTTTACCGACAAGAAGCGACCGTTGTCCGCAGTACCTACTATCTGGCCAGTTTCCACGTTGGGTTGGTTGCGAATGTTTAGAGGAGGATCTGGGTCGGAAACTCTAGCTTGATTTATATCGCAGAATTGGGGGGCTTGGATTTTTGCCTCGGCAGTTGGGTTGTTACTCCCAGAGGTTGCGACTTCAGTGGGGGATGGGCTGGGACTTGTTGGTACGTTAGCTGGGGATACGGGCTCTGGAGATGGCTGGCCTTGAGGTTGAGTTGTTACTTCTTCTGTTATTTCTGGTTCTGGTTCTTGGATATTGCTTTGTGGAGTTGATGGATCGCCGCAGGCCGCAGTTAGCATCCCTAACAGACAAGCAATACTGGCAGTTTTCAGCAAAAATGGTTTTGAGGATTTGAAAGAAAAATTCATCATATTTATTTTTTTCTATTTATTAACTACTATTATAATTTTCTCCCAAACCTCTCCAATATCCGACCAATTCCCCATTCCCCATTCCCCATTCCCCATTCCCAAAAAATTATTTTTCGTGTTGTTCGTAAGCAGCAACAATTTTTTGTACTAAAGGATGTCGCACCACATCAGCTTGAGATAACTCGCAAAAGGCGATATCTTCTACTTTGCTCAAGATTTTAATAGCCACTGTTAAACCCGACTGTTGATGAGTAGGTAAATCTGTTTGAGTAATGTCTCCAGTTACTACCATACGAGAACGAAAGCCCAAACGAGTTAAGACCATTTTCATTTGGGCGGGAGAAGTATTTTGAGCTTCGTCCATAATGACAAAAGAATTATTGAGAGTCCGACCTCTCATGTATGCTAAAGGTGCTACTTCGATGATGCCTCTTTCCATCAAGTTTGTCATTTTTTCTGGTTCTATGAGTTCGTAGAGAGCATCGTAGAGGGGGCGCAAATAGGGGTTAATTTTTTGTTGTAAATCTCCCGGTAAAAAGCCTAATTTTTCCCCGGCTTCTACTGCAGGACGGGTTAAAATTAGTCGTTCGTATTCGTT
Source organism: uncultured bacterium (assembly GCA_964609515.1). GTDB lineage: Bacteria > Cyanobacteriota > Cyanobacteriia > Cyanobacteriales > Microcoleaceae > CALKCV01. Next base: position 7,612 of record CAZSTZ010000117.1, read on the forward strand.
ATTTAATAGGGCTTGAACTGCGATAATTGCGGCTAAAAAAGTTTTGCCCGTACCTGCGGGGCCGATGCAGAAAGTAAGGTCATGGTTGCGAATAGCCCGGACATATTTCGACTGACGAAAAGTTTTGGCGCGAATTTCTTGGCCCCGTCGGGTGGTGGCCAGAATATCTTGGTGTAATTCTTTGAGGTGTTCTTGGCGCTTGGTATCGACGGCCTGAACTGCAGTAGCGACATCCGAAGTGGCGATCTGTTTGGCATCTTTCCAGAGGGGCTGGAGCGATCGCACTATTTTCTCGCATCTTTCTACTTGACTGGCAGTCCCTGCGATTAATAGTTCTTGTCCGCGCATTACCACATTAGCGCCGGTTTGTCTGGCGAGAATTTTAAGATTTTCTTCTCGATAACCAGAAAGAGCGATCGCGCTATCTTTACTTGGCAGTTCGATAGTTTTAGCAGTTCTCAAATCAATTTTTTTTTGGGGAATGGGGAATGGGGAATGGGGAATGGGGAATTGCGTTGTAGAACAGGCATCTTGCCTGTTGCTTGTTGTACCGGTATTTCATAACTCATGACGAGTGCTCAAGAATTACTTCTTTTTTGAGTACTCGTCATGAGTATGAATTATTTACCGCATCTGTCTTTATCCTTCTGAACGAAGTCTTGGGGTACTGACCCGACGGTGGCGGCTGCCCGAGGGCCTACCAGAAGAAGAGCGTCCTTGGGGTCCGCGACCGTTTCTGGAACCAAAAGAGGGATTATTCTCTGGTTTATCGTCGTAGATATCCAAGTAAACCGAGTGACCTGCAGATTGTGCCACTGCTGATAACACAGTTCTAATTGCTTGAATATTGCGTCCGCCCCGACCGTAAACGCGACCCTTTTCCGGTTCGTCAAAGGCAAGCCTGATCCAGGCTTTAGCTTGACGAGGTTGTATTTCGCAATCTACTCGCAAAGATTCCGGGGATTCTAAAAAAGGCTCTACCAAAAAACGGACTATTCCTGCATAGTCGGGGTTAGCTGACCCTGGTTGGTTTGTCGGAGGACTTGCTGCTGGGGGTAGATTAGCCGCCGGTATTGCTGTCTCCTGTGACTTCGTCGGTTTCGGTATTGGCAGCGGCCTCACTCGATCCGTTATCGGTAGCGGCTTGGGGTTCGATGTCTCCATTTGCTTCCCTTGATTCAACATTGGAAACTGCTGCGGGTTGGAATTGTACTCCGGTTCGGGATTGTTCGAGGACATTTGCTTTTCTCAGTATGTCACGCACGGTATCTGTGGGCTGGGCCCCTTCTTTTAGACGCTTAACAATTGCGGGTACGTTCAGCCTCGTCTCATCTGTTCTTGGATTGTAAAAACCGAGTTCTTCTAATGGACGGCCATCGCGACGGGAAGTGCTTTGGGCAGCTACGATCCGGTAGCTTGCTTCCCGTTTTTTGCCATATCGTTTCAATCGCAGTTTGATCATTTCGATCCCATATACTCCTGTTTCGTTTTTAAGCTGTTTTTGTTCGGTGGGAATGCTGACTAAAGCTGGCCAAAGCCTTTTTTCTTCTTTTTCTTCTTTTGCTTTTTCCCACCCATGCCGGGGAAACCTCTGCCTCCGGGGGGCATTCCTTGTCCCATTCCTGGCATTCCTAGCATTCCTGGCATTCCCATGCCCGGCATTCCCATGCCCGGCATATTTCCTTGGCCCATTTGCTGCATGAGCGATCGCATTCTTTGGAAATCGCTCACCAGTTTACTTACATCTTTTTCAGGATAACCCGAACCTTTACCTATTCGCCGCCGCCTGGATGGTGAAGATGCCAGCAGTTCTGGATTTTTTCGCTCTTGGACGGTCATGGAATTAATCATTGCCTCGCACCGCTTCAGTTGGGTTTCTCCCTGCTGTAACTGGTCGTCGCTCATTTTATTCATCCCCGGAATTAATTTCATAATTCCGCCGAGGGAGCCCATATTCTTCATCAATCGAGTTTGCTTGAGGAAGTCGTTAAAGTCAAACTTAGCGCTGAGAATCTTTTCTTGCATCTTCTCAGCATCGGCCACGTCGAACTCTTCCTGAGCTTTTTCTACCAGAGTTAGTACATCTCCCATGCCGAGAATGCGAGATGCCATCCTTTCTGGATAGAAGGGTTGTAGGGCTTCTACTTTTTCGCCCATACCTACAAATTTGATAGGCTGGCCGGAAACTCGCCGCACTGAGAGGGCCGCCCCACCGCGACTATCTCCATCAAGCTTAGTCAGTATGGCCCCTGTAATCCCTATTTCTTCGTTAAAGGTGCGAGTTAGAGTAGCAGCTTCCTGACCGGTCATGGCATCTACCACCAACAGAGTTTCGTCTGGTTGGATGGTTTTTTTGATATTGGCCAATTCTGCCATTAAGTCCCGGTCTATTTGGAGGCGACCTGCGGTATCGACAATGGCCGTGTCTATGCCTTCTGCCTTTGCATATTCGATCCCCTGACGGGCTATTTCTACTGGATCTACGCCGGTACCGAGTTGAAACACCGGGACATCTATTTGTTTGCCTAATGTTACCAACTGGTCGATGGCTGCCGGCCTGTAGATGTCAGTTGCTACCAGCAGGGCGCTGCGGTTTTGTTTGCGCAGATGTAAGGCTAGCTTGGCCGAGGCCGTGGTTTTACCCGTTCCTTGCAAGCCTGCCATTAAGACGACGGTGGGGGACTCTTCGGCTTTGGCTAGAGGGACGTTAGTTTCCCCCATCACCCTTACTAGCTCTTCGTGGACTATTTTGACGAATTGTTGGTCCGGGCGTACTCCTTTAACAACTTCTGCGCCTTGAGCTTTGGTACTTACTTCCGCTACAAAATCTTTGACTACTTGGAGGTTGACATCTGCCTCCAACAGGGCGCGACGAACTTCTTTGAGGGCATCTTGGATGTTGGACTCCGAGATTTTATCTTGGCCTCTTAGTTTCTTCCAGGCTCCTTCTAAGCGATCGGCGAGGGCTTCAAACATAAATGGACTTTGGCTAGCTTGTGATGTCCTATTATAGGATAGTTTGTTATTTTTTACCATTGCTGCCTTTGTCCCTTGCTGGAGTGACATTAACTACCACGTTTTTTTATTTTTGTCAAGGTTAAAGCGAGCTATAGGGGATAAACCCGCAATTTGTTAGAAGCGGTATAATTCAGTCATAATCGAACGACCTGCAGACTTTTGAAAACAAATATGACTAGGTGCAGCAGCCATGAGCAGAACTTCCAAAACCTTATCAGATAAAAAAAATAATAATTCTCTAACAGCCTTGCCAGACGCAGATAGCTCTCTAAGAGAAAACAATATCGCTTATTTGGAGAATCAACCAGATATGGAACAGCTTTTGCAGACTTTAGCAGAAGAAATTCCCGATCGCTCGAATCAAATCGAACAACTCAAACAATGGCAACAAAACCTAGAAGGAGTTTTTGAATTCCAACGCCGTAATAGCAAAGTAGCGATCGCGATTATCGAACCGGGAACCTTCAGCATCCGCTATCTCAATCAAGCTTTCAGTCAATTAGCTAATACCACCAGTCGCAAACAAAACAAAGGCGAGGAAAATATAGTCGGCATCAGATTGCACGAACTTTTTAAAGACTGGGACGGTCAAGCGATCGAACAATTATATCGCCGTCATATTCTCAGTCGGGTGTTGCAGCAACAATATAATTTTGAAGCCGAGCATTTACAAATTCTGGACGACCCAGCAATTGTTAGCATCAAAAATGCCGTTGATGGAGAGCAACGTTATCTGGAATTTTGGCTAAATTCGGAGAATTTAAAAGTTACTCGGATCGACCAAAAGTTAGATGAATTTCCAGACTTGAAAATAAAATTAATGTCGGCCTTAGAGCGAGAAGTTTGGTCGAGCCAACTGCAGGAGTTAGACATTTTAGCCCAACAATTGCGTTTGGATAATTATCACATAGAAGGACTGCTTCTGCTCGAAGGGTTAGATGTAACCGACAGGGAAAAAAGAGACAGACTGGCGCAACTGCTGATAGACCGCGACTCGATGATGGTACCAGAAAAATTCGAGCAAATCCACAACGGGTTGCGATCGCTTTTTGGCGCGACCGATACGATTTTCCTGCGCAATGAAGGTCAAGAAGTCAATTTATTCATCGGTAGCGAATATCTTACTAAGACTAATAAACCGATTGTTTACTCAAAATCGTCTATGGAAGACTCGACGCTGATGGCGGCTGTTTCGGCAAATCGAGTATGGTATATACCGGAGTTGCGACGGGAGTGTAAAACCGACTGCGAGCAATACTTAAAACAAATAGGCGTTCGCTCTTTGTTACTAATTCCTCTGGTAGTTAATGCCAGCAACCTCAGTAATGGTAATGGCAAGCCGCAACTTTTGGGTATCTCGGGATTGACGAGCGATCGCCCGGGAAACTTTTCTGCAATGGATCGCAAAAATGCCCAAGCCTTAGCTCCAGCGTTGATTACCGCAGTTCGACAAACGATCCAACAGCGCTTTAGCAATATTCGCAGCACTCATCCGGCGGTGGAATGGCGGTTCGTGCAGGAAGCGGAACGTCGCAGTTTTGGCTTGCCGCCAGAAGCGATAGTCTTTGAGAAAGTTTACCCTCTCTACGGTATTTCTGATATTCGCGGTTCTTCGACGGAACGCAACCGCGCTATCCAAACGGATTTAATGGAACAGTTTAAATTAGCCTTAGCTGTGGTAGATACTATTTGCCAAGGGGACGAAACCGCTTTAGGAGAAAGACTGAGAGAAGATTTAGTGGAGTACATAGAACAGTTAAGAAAAAACGTTACAGTCGATATTGAAGTGACGGCGGTTGAGTATTTGCGAGAACATTTTGAGGTTTACTTTGAGTTTTTTAGTCGTCGTGGAGAGAAGGCTAAAGCGGCGGTGGAAGCTTATAAAGCAGCTTGCGATAACGAACACGGTTCGGTTTATGAAGCTCGCGATCGCTATGACGATATGCTTCACAGGATTAATAGCAACCTTCAAGCTACTTGGGAATTGTGGCAGAACCGAATGCAGAAAGTGATACCCCACCACTGCGATTTTGAAGCTAGCGACGGTATAGACCACATGATTTACGCCGGCAAATCGATTAATCCTCAGTTTACCCTATTTCATCTGCGGAGCTTGCGTTACGACCAGCTTCGGGCGATTTGCGATTGTGCCCGAACGGGATTGCGACTGGAAGCCGAGTCAGAGAGTATGCTTAAAATCGCTCATTTGGTTTTGGTACAAGATACAACAATAGATATTTATCACAATGAAAGCACGGAAAAGTTGTTCGACGTGAAAGGAACTCGGGATATACGCTATGAAATAGTGAAAAAGCGAATTGATAAAGCGATCGATAAGGCAACTAAAGAGCGAATCACCCAGACGGGAATGCTGACGGTAGTTTATTCCACCGAGGACGAGTGGGAGGAATATCGCCAATACCTGCGTTACTTAGCTCGCGAGGGTTGGGTTGAGGACAAAATAGAAATGGGTATGGTAGAACCTTTGCAGGGCGTTAGCGGTTTGAGGTTTGCTCGGGTCAAAATTCTGCCGCCTGTGGAGCAAGAGTCGGAGACGGTTAAAGGCGAGGTAATAGAAAATAGCTGAAGGATTTCAGCAAATATTGGCCATCTGCAACGTCAACAAAGCCTCAAAAAACAAGAAACCGGGTTTTGCAGAAATTACCCGGTTTCTGAAATCTTAAACATTTTTACCGATCGCCGCGTCAACAATGTCCGCAGCTAACAAATTTTAATCTTTAGTTAAAGTAGGTAATTAATCTTAATCGGACTCTATTTTTGAGGAGGCATAGAACCATGAATGCCGCAGAACAGGCCAATAACTTTCAATTGGCCAGCAAAATTGCTGCCGTGGTCAATTTATTTAAGTACCATTTTCCCGACGTTAGGGTAGATCTAAAGCCCTGGATGAACGACCCAGAAACGATGGAGCTGGTCGATCCAGATTCTATCGATATTGGGTTCCACTTTCCGGGGAGAAGCCGGTTGCTCCAAAGTCGCTGTATTTTGCTTCAAATCAGGTTTTATCAAGATCCTTTAGAAGCTTATCAGCGGGCCATCGGCGTCGAGGCTGCCGGCTACGACCATCGGGGCCAACAATGGAAATTATCGACGGTGGATAATTGGGGTTTTATGGGGGCCACGGAACCGACCCCGGAGTCGGCGGCGAAACTCAAACAGTTTTGCCGCCAAATATTCGATCTGTTTAACAACGATGTAGCGGCTTAGTGGGAATGTCGATGGCCCACTTTTCCAGTAGAACCCCAAGAAACCCGGTTTTTTAGAAAAACCGGGTTTCTGGTTTTTTAGGTTGCGCGAACCTTCGTGAAACCCAACATCAAGCTTTTTATATGTTGGGTTCCGTTGCACTGCACCCAACCTACAAAATAGAACCCCAGAAACCCGGTTTTTTGCCAACCGGGTTTCTATTTCAGGGTTATTTTTTCATAAACAGGGTCCTGGAAGCCGATATGAAAATAGGGGCTATCCAAAAATCCCTCGCTCCTCAGCTAAACTCAAAGCAATTGAGTTTTTCTAATATCCCTGCTGAGGAGAGCGCTCGCTATGGACGAACAACTCCAGGACCTTATCGAACAAATATCTCGATTTGAAACTGGAAGTCCCCAAGGACAGAAAGCCTTAAATCGACTGTTAATTCTGATTCAGCAACTGCCGGGCCTCTATCGTTCGTCACACCCCGACTATCCAGAAGCTTTTAATCGAACCTTAGAGTACGTCAGTCAAAATCTAAAATCTTTCGTTCCCCGCCCGCCTTCGGTGGAAAAAAGCTTGGTTATTTGGATTAACGGCTATTTGAGGTGGCGAGTTCGGGATTTATACGGGAGCGATCGCCTGTATGAAAGTCTGGATCGCCCTCTATCCAACGACGAAGGGGAGTCTAGCACTTTAGGAGACCAACTGACAACTACCACTTTGAGTTTGGTGGAACTAAAAATAGCCGAACTCCAGGAAGCGAAGCGGGAAAGTCAAGGGCGGGCGATCGAGAAATACATCCGAGAAGATCCAAAAGAACAACTCGCCGGCTCCCACCCCAAAAAATATCCTAAGTGCAACTGTCAATTATTAGCGATCGAGTTGCTGCTGGAGGAACCGCCTAACAAAATCTCTAATATTTCCAGAGAATTAAATATTAGCAACCAAACCCTCTATTCCCACTGGAAGAAAAAGTGTCTTCCCATTCTGCAAGAAATTGCCCGTAGTTTTGGAGAAAACTAATGACTCTAACTCTCTCTCAACCTTTAACCGTCGCCCTTGGCAGGGATGCCCGCCGTTATGCGGAAATGTTTGCTGCCGAACAAGCTACTCCCCAGAAGGGAAAACGAGTTTATTTTAATACCCTGGCAGTTTATGCGGTCCATACTTATTTAAGATGGCTTTCGATTAAAACTGCTTTAGAACGCTGCGACTGCTGGCATCCGGGTTTTAGAGCCATGTTTGACGTGGCCGATTTGGTTTTGCCCGATGCGGGCAAGCTCGAATGTCGTCCCATTTTGCCCGGGGAAGATGCATTGGTTTTGCCGCCAGAAGTTCGGGACAGTCGCATCGGTTATGTGGCGGTTGGTTTTGGGGAACAATTAGATCGGGCGGAGCTTTTGGGGTTTGTTTCTGCTAGAGCCAAAACGTCGAAAGATATACCCCTATCCCAACTGGAATCTCTGGATAGTCTCATCGATGAATTTCATTGGCATCGAAAATCTGTCAGTTTGCGCCAGTGGTTTGAGGGGGTTTTTCAACAAGACTGGCAACCGGTAGAGTCGCTTTTGGCCCCTAACTTCAGACGCTTGGATGCCCCCCAGGCAGAACCAGAGGCGGTACAAAACAGCGCGACTCGGGGTAAATTTATTGACTGGGAGCTAGATGGGGGGGAGCAGGCAGTAATATTAGTAGTAAAGGTTGCCGAAACATCTTTAGAAGAAGTAGAGGTTCGCTTGCGACTTTATCCTTTTGGGGAGGCCAATAAGTTACCCGCAGGTTTGGTGGTAACGGTATTAGATGAAGCGGGCACTGCTTGTATGGAGGCCGAAACTAGAAGTAATGAGGACTGGCTCCAACTTGAGTTTACTTGCCAACCGAGTGAAATATTTAAGGTTCGGATGAGTTGGCAGGATAAGAGTATCGCCGAACAATTTTTTGTTTAATGGAAACTATATGAGTATTATCAAAATTAAACTTTTAGAAAGTGGCGCGGAGGGTTTTCACGTTACTTTAAATTCTAGCGATGGCAAGTATGATTCTATTGACGGTTTTCTGCCTCCGCTACCGCCGGAATTAGAATCGTCTTTTAAAAATTGGCAGTCGGCATATCATCAGTTGGATGGAGTGCGAAAGGTTGTAACTCGTTTGAGTCCCAAACGAATAGTTCGTTATTCTAGTTCTGAGGAAAGAGATACTGTTAAAACGAGTTTAAATGGATGGTTGGATGCTGGGGATAATAGATGGCGATCGCTTCGGGATGAGTTTATTTCTGTTTTAACTCAATTGAAAACTTCCGGCCAAGAAATTCGTTTGTTTGTTGATGCTAAAAATAATAATTTGCAGCGCCTCCCTTGGCAGGAATGGGATTTATTGCAATCTCGCTTTCCCGAGGCTGAAATTGCGGTTAGGGTTAGGGGTAAAGGGGAAATTAAACCTTTTCCTAAAGCTGCTAAAATGAGGATTTTGGTGGTAGTTGGTAAAAGCAATGGTATTAATACCGAGTTGGATTTAGAGGTTATTAAAAAATTAGAAGAAAAGGGAGTTGAGGTTAAATATTTGAAGCAGCCGACCAGAGAGATTTTAGCTGATGCTTTGCGGTCGGAAACTGGCTATCATATTTTTATTTATACGGGTCACAGTCGCAGTCAGGAAGATGGTTCTCTGGGTTGGATTTCTTTGAACGATGATGATGTTTTGGGTCTTGAAGAGTTAAAAAATTCTTTGAGAAATGCTATCGATAAAGGGCTGCAATTAGCTATTTTTAATTCCTGCGACGGTATGGGTTTGGCTAGTCAATTGGCTTCGTTAAGTTTGCCTCGAATTATTGTGATGCGAGAACCGGTTCCAGATGAGGTGGCGGTGAAGTTTTTAGAGTATTTTTTTGACGAGTTTTGTCAAAATAAGTCTCTGTTTGCTTCGGTTCATACTGCTAGAGAACGTCTGGAACATTTCGAGAAAAGTTATCCAGGGGCGAGTTGGTTGCCTACTCTTTGCATTCGGGAATCTGCTTTAAGTCAATCTCTAAGCTGGCAGACTATTTTAGCTAAGTTAATTTCGGTTTCGGAACCGGTTTCTGCTTCTAATAACAAAAAGTTTTGTTTGTTGGCAGCGGGTTTTTTGGTGGGGATTTTGGGAATTTCTGGGGTTGTTTATAGCGTTGTTTCTGCTAATAAAGAAAAGAGTACAACTGAGGAGGCGATCGCTATAATTCATCCTTGCCCGGAAACAGCGGTTGGGATTACTGAAAATGAAGAATCTAATCAATATTTGAGATGTTTTGGTTACGTTTCTCAGGTTCCTAAAGGAATTTGGCTCCACGGCGGCAGCACTACTTGGGCACCTATTCGAGGGGAAATAAATCCTCAAATTAAAAGAATTTTTCCCGAATTTAATCTGAATTATAAAGCCCATCCGAGTCTGCCGCCTGGGTCTGGAACCGGAATTTCAATGTTATTAAAAGGTCAGATTTCTTTTGCGGAATCTTCGCGTTCTATAACGGAAGAAGAGTTACAAGAAGCAAGAAATAGAGGGTTTCAATTAAAGCAAGTTCCAGTAGCTATGGACGCGATCGCTCTGGTAGTTCATCCCCGTTTAAATGTTGATGGTTTGACTTTACAACAGGTTAAAGATATTTACACGGGTAAGATTTCTAATTGGCAGGAAGTGGGAGGGCCTTCTTTGAAAATTATTCCTTATTCTCGACCGATGGAAAGCGGTACGACTCCTTTTTTTAAAGAGAATGTTTTGGCGGATGAAGAGTTTGGTAAAAATGTTGTTTTGGTTAATAATACTACGGCAGGTTTGCAGAAAGTGGGAGGGGAAGAAAATATAGGGGGTATTTATTTTGCTTCTGCTTCCGAGGTGGTGCCTCAATGTAGCGTTAAGGCGATCGCTGTCGGTTTTAATGTTAATTCTTTAGTTAAACCTTATCGAGGAGATTTGATACCGCCAGAAAATTGTCCCCAACAACGAAACGAGGTTAATATTGAGGCAATTCAAAGCAATGAATACCCGATAACTCGGCGCTTGTTTGCGATTATCAAGCAAGATGGTTCTATTGACGAGGAAGCGGGAGAGGCTTATGCTAATTTATTGTTAACCGACGAGGGGCAAAAGTGTGTCGAAAAACTCGGTTTTGTTCCGATCCGATCGCCCAACAGCAACGATACTACCCTTTGTCAGAATATGGAGGAATAACAATGAAAAACTATCTATTAAAGCTTTCCTGGGTAAGGGGGGAGAAGATAATTGCTGTATTGGCGATGAGTTTCGCGCTAACTTTATTCAGTTTCGGACTATTGTCCCAGCCAGTATTGAGCGAGGATATCTTTAACGATATTGATTCTCACTGGAGTCGCCACGTCGTTAACTGGTTGGCGGGGGATAACCCGGACAATATTTCTTATCTGCAAAAGGAAGGAGAGAATTTTCGACCTGGGTGCCCGATAACTCGGGGGGAGTGGGTGGCGATGTCGATGCAGGTACTCGATTTGGAAAACCGCCCCGATGCGGGACAAAATCGAGTCGCCAACGCGCCGAGGTGTGCCGACGTGCCGAGTTGGCCCTGTCCGTTTTCCGATATTTCGGCGACGGCAAGCGCCAACCCGCCGCAATTGCGATCGCTTTATTTCCCGACTTTTCACGCTTTCCGAACCGGCATGATGTCGGGGTATGACAACGGCACGTTTCGACCGGATAAGGAGATGACTTACGCCGAAGCAGTGTCGGCGTTTGCAGGATTGCTTAATTTAGTACCAAAGATTTCCGAACTCCAAAAACAGGTAGGGGAAGACCCGTCAATTATCGGTACCGATTATTTTATTAACGGCATCGTGATGGAAGATGAGTGGTTTTCTGCTCCACTCCACGGGGCGTTGCTGGCAAATTTGGTAGCGCTAAACTGGCCTCTGGAGTTCTATCCCTATCGACCGCCCATCAGTCGTGGGGAAGCTGCGGTGATGATGTATTTGAGTCTCGTTTATGAGGGGAAAACTCCTTTAGATAATTCTCTTTTGGGGCGAGAGGTTTTTCCAGGAGAAAACGCGCTGAGGCATATTCGCCAAGGGGGGCAAGCCGATTTTTCTTTCGGACCGCCTTATTTTGAACGGGAATGTAACGATTAAAAAATAAGAGTGGGAGTTGATGTCAACTCCCACTCTCACAGGAAGAAAATATGAATTAACCCTAGATAAGGAACGTCAAGGGGAGGATTTGTTGCCAGAGGGTATTCGGCAGTGGTGGGGCGGAGTTAAGGATGCGATGGAGAGGCGATCGCGATCGCGAGCGACTATTTATCTGTTCGGGAAGGGCATTTGCGCGAACGATTAGGGATTTTGGGTTTTTGATTGCAGTCCAGAAACCCGGTAATTCATCTCATACCGGGTTTCTTATACCATTTTCAAAAAGTCATGCAACAATAGCTTAACTTGTAGGTCGGGCTCCACGCAGACCGAACCCAACATCGAAAGCTGGGTTCTGTCGTATTATTTTTTAGAAATGGTATTAATTCTATTGTTAATGGTGAATTATCCTGCTTGCGATCGCTCCTCCCGTAGAACAGGCAACATGAGCTGTTCGCTGGAACTCCCGGTTAAAAAAAATGCCTCCCTGGTAAAAGGCGTTTTTTGGTTGGGGGAGCGATCGCTCTGGCAACACGAGCTGTTCAAATGCAGAAATCATTCTGCACCAGGTAGAAATCGTTCCGTACCAGGTAGAAATC
>CAZSTZ010000118.1:0-19007 GCA_964609515.1 uncultured bacterium
TCGCCTTCGACGCTCTCGCAGCGAAGGCCACCGCCATGCTTCTCAACTATAATATTATAACTAATTGACATTCCTAAACCGGTGCCGGAACCTACGTCCTTGGTGGTAAAAAATGGATCGAAAACTCGTTCCCGTACCTCCTGACTCATCCCCGGACCGTTGTCGGAAATAGCGATCGCTACCCGTTCCCCTTCTATTAACTCCGTGCGAATAGTAATAGTAGGAGAACTTACCTTTTTCTTTAACTCCTTACTCCCCCTCACCAAAGACCCATCCTCATCGCTGACATCCACGACGTAACTGGCAAAGCGAGACTCCAGAGCGTCGATCGCGTTATTGAGAACCTGCAAAAACACCTGATTGATATCTCTGGGATAGCATTCCACCAGAGGCAGCTCCGCATACTCCTTAATTACCTTTATCTCGGACTCCCCTGCCGAACCGGCCCCCAAGCGATGCTGCAAAACCATCAACGTACTTTCGATGCCCTCCCCCAGATCCACAGACTTAATTTGAGCCTCCCCCAAACGAGAAAAATTCTTCAACGCCTCCACAATTGCGTAAATTCGTCGAGAACCAGACATCATCGACTCCATCAGCTTTTGCAAGTCCTCCTGGAGAAACTCCAACTCCAGCTCCTCCATCAAAGCCTTAATCTCCTGGGGCGGTTCCGGCAGAGCTTGCTGGTAAAGGTCGATTAACTCCAGCAAATCTTGGACGTACTGAGTGACGTGGGAGATATTGCCATAAATAAAGTTAATCGGATTATTAATTTCGTGAGCCACTCCCGCCACCAACTGTCCGAGACTCACCATTTTAGCATTCTGCACCAACTGACCCTGAGTCCGCTTCAACTCCTCCAGAGTGCGTTCTAACTTTTGCTTTTGGTTCGTCAGCAGAGCTTGGGACTTGCGCAAGTCCGCCTCCGCCTGCTTCCTGTCCGAGATATCCCGCAAAATCGCCAAAACCTCCCCCGGCCCGCTGACCGCATAGCGAGCCTCGTAATGATGCCAGCGATCGCCCACCTGACGGACGTACTCTCCGACCTGGAGTTCCTGAGAAGAAAGAGTTTCCCGAACGAAATGCATAGTCCACACCGCCAAATCGCTATCCAACACTTCTTCGATCTGCTTGCCCGCAACACCCCCAGACATAGAGCCGATACCGCGAGTAGCCTGAGTTTCGCGGTAATCGAGAAAAACCCCAGAAGAATCGATGCGAAACATCAAATCCGGAATCGCACCCAACAAAGCGCAGTTTTTCGCCTCCGAAGCCTGCAAGCGAGCATTTTGCTCCCGCAGTTGATTTTGCAGCCGCCTAATAGCCAGATGATTTTCCACCCGCGCCAAAACCTCCTCCACCTGAAAAGGCTTAGTAACATAATCCACGCCCCCCACATCAAAAGCCCTTACCTTATCGATCGCCTCGTGTAAAGCGCTCAAGAAAATAACCGGAATCTCCCGAGTTAGGTCCGAGGACTTCAGTTTTTGGCAGATCTCGTAGCCGTCAAGCTCCGGCATCATAATATCCAGCAAAATCAGGTCTGGGGGAGCGGCATAGATACCCATCAAAGCCGTTTTGCCATTAATAGCCCGCTTGACCTCATATCCAGAATCGGTCAGCATCTTCGATAAAAAGCGCAAATTGTCGGGAGTATCGTCAACAATAAGAATTGTACCTTTAGCAGTAGAATTTGATTCCTGTTTCATTTCTAATTTTTGGGAATGGGGAGTGGGGAATAGGGAATGGGGAATAGGGAATAGGGAATGGGGAATAGGGAATAGCCATTACCCATTACCCATTACCCATTACCTACTGTTAAGTCAACAATAACATCCAGACGAAAATTATCGACCAAATCCTTGAGAGAATTAGCAACAGAGCCATGTTCGGGGGGAACTTGTTCTATCAGTTGCAAAACCACCAGTTCGTCCAACGCCCTAGCGGCTTGATGCATCTTAGAGAGCCACTCAGCAGGCATGACAGCCAGGGCTTCCGAAGTAAGAGCCGCCTCCGGGCTTGACGACAGCTTGCCCCCAGAAGCCCCTTGCTGGGAAACTGATGCTTCCTCATAGATATAAGTAACTCCCATAAGTTCCGCCATTTTTTCAAAAATAGCCTCCTGCTTGAAAGGCTTGCTGAGATAATCGTCGCAGCCTGCGGCCAAAATAATCTCTCGATCGCGATCGAAAGCGCTAGCAGTCAGGGCCAAAATCGGCGTATCCCTGCCCTTTGGATGAGCTTTAATCCGTTTGGTAGCCTCCAAGCCGTCCATTACCGGCATTTGGATATCCATCCAGATGAGGTCCGGGTTCCAACTCTCCCACAATTCTACAGCCTCCTGACCGTTAACCGCTTCCCGCACCTCAAAACCGACCGTTGTCAGCATTTTTACCAACATCATCCGATTTACCTTAATATCCTCCACCACCAAGATACGATAGGAAGGTTGGTCTGGGGCGAGACCCACTACCGACCTGGGAGTATCGACAACTTCTGCTTTGGGAGTTTCCCCCACCACGCAAGGCAGGTCGAATTTAAAAGTCGTGCCAACCCCCACCCTACTGCTAACAGCAATATCCCCCCCCATCAGTCGGACAAACTTTTTGCTGATGGGCAAACCCAAACCGGTGCCCCCTTGAGTTTTCCGCCCCGTTTCCGTTTGTCCGAATGCTTCAAAGATGAGGTTTTGTTCCTCTGGGGCGATGCCCGGACCCGTATCCTCAACCTCAAAAAACAACCTGTTGGGGAATTGGATCCCCCCCCCGCCCCCCTTGAGAAGGGGGGAGCCAGAGGAAGGAGAGTCAGAGGAATTTGCCTCTTGCCTTCTTCCTGCCTCTTGCCTCTTGCCTCTTGCCTCTTGCCTTCTTCCTGCCTCTTGCCTTCTTCCTGCCTCTTGCCTCTTGCCTTCTTCCTGCCTCTTGCCTCTTGCCTCTTGCCTCTTGCCTTCTTCCCCTTCCTCCGTCCAGACGCGCAAAGCCACATAACCGTTACTGGTAAACTTAATCGCGTTGCCGATGAGATTAATCAAAACTTGACGCAACTTGGCCTCGTCCGCGATCGCATAACGGGGAACGTCGGCAGAGCGATCGCAACTCAGCCGCAAACCCTTATTAGAAGCTTTCATAGCCAACATTTCCTGCAAGCTATCCAACATTCGGTACAGGTCAAAATTGTGTTCGTTAAGAGTAGTACGCCCGGCCTCGATTTTGGACATTTCCAAAACATCATTAATCAAATCCAGCAAATGTTCCCCCGCCCGATTAATAATCCCCAGATATTCCTGCTGTTCCGAATCTAGGGAAGAGTAGCGGCTGAGAACTTGGCTGAAACCCAAAATCGCATTGAGAGGAGTGCGCAGCTCGTGGCTCATCGAAGCGAGAAACTCGCTTTTAGCGCGGTTAGCAGCATCGGCATTTTCCTTAGCCTCCTGTAGTTGGGCAGATTGCCGTTGAGTTTGGGCCAACAACTCTGCCTGCTGGAGGGCGACGCCCAACTGAGCGCCAATTTGAACCGCCACGTTAACTTCCGCTTCGCTCCACTGGCGAGGTGCCGAATTTTGATAGCTTGCCAGCAACCCCCAGAGATTATTACCTCGGAAGATAGGAACCGTGACATAAGCTCTAGCTTGAAACCGTTCTAACACCTCGACGTAACAAGAATGAAAATCCGCTCGATAGATATCCCCCACGCAAAGGTAATTTACCCCCCTGCTATAAGCGCCCCCCTTAGTTTCTTGTAAGTAGGTATCTTCCACTTTTGTCGCTTGGCGCAGGTTTTTGATAGCGCAGTCCTCCGATTCCAGCAAGCCGTTAGCGATATCGAGTTCCTCAGATACTAGAAGAGACCAATTTCCCCCTACCGACTCCGCCACAAATTCTCCGCTCCAATCCGCATTAAAACGATAGATAGCCACCCGATCGCACTCTAAAGCCCGTCGCAGTTCTTCCGTGGTAGTCTTGAAAATAGTTTTAATCTCCAAAGTCTCGCGCATCCTTTGAATCACGCGAGAAATTGCCCTTTCTCGTTTAGCACTTTCCTTTAAAGCCTCCTCCGCCACCTTGCGTTCCGTAATATCGATAGCCAAACCGTCCCAAACAATGCTGCCATCCGCTTCCAAGGTCGGTCGAGAATCAGCCTGAATCCATTTAGTTCGGCCCCCTACTACAATACGTCCCACCCAGTGCCAGGGAGAGAGATTTTTTGCCGATTCTTCTATAGACTTTTTAAAAGCTCCGGCATCCTCTAGATGAACCAGTTCCTGCAGCAAAGAAGCATCCTGCCGAACTGCTTCGGGAGAAATGCCAAAAAGTTCGTTGCAAGCGGGACTCAGATAAGGGAAAGAAAACTCCCCGTCTGGCAGCCGTCTGAATTGATAGATCGTCCCCGGAATATTAGCCGCCAAATTTTCATAGCGACTGTTGCTGCGCTGGAGGGCCTCTTGGGCTCGCTTGCGATCGCTAATATCCGTTGCCGTGCCGATAATCTGCTTTACCCTACCGTCTGCAGTGCGCGAGAACGCGCTTTCCCTGCTTATCAAGGTCCGCCATTCTCCATTCGCATCCAGCATTCGGTACTCCAGTTCTAAAATTTCCCCCTCGGAAGCTACCGACATTCGTTCCATATATTCCGAATTTTTGCGAGCGAAATCCTCCGGGTGAGTAATCTGACGCATTAAATCCGAACCCATTGCTTGAATTTGTTCCGAGCTATAGCCGAGAATTTTAGCAGTTTCGCAGTTGGTGTAGATGTGGCGGTCTTCGATAACGTCGTACAAATAAAGAATATTGGGGGAAGCTTCCGCTATCCTTTGAATAAAAAGCTTGCTCTCCCGCAAAGCCGTTTCTGCCTGGTGGCGAGCTTGAGAGATAGCAATTATTTCCGCCACAAACTGAAGGAGGTCGATTTCTTCCGAGCTCCAATCCTTCTGACATCCGACCGCATCCAAACCTATAGCTCCGACCAACTGGCTGCCGTAGATAGCCGGCACTATCATCATCGACTGGATACACTCGCGTTCTAATTCGGCTTTTTCCGCAGCCGCTTCTGGAGGTAAATCTTCAACTCGCGACACGATCGCCGGCATTCCCCTCATTAGCTGTCGGTGGAGCCAAGGGTGAGCCGCCAGAGGAATTTGCTGTAGTTGGTAGATTAAGGGAGCGATGCCAGGGGCGCACCATTCGTGGGTATTGGTAAAAGAGCTAGCCGGACGATCGTACTTAAAAATATAAGAGCGATCGCTGTTGGTAAACTCTCCCAGGGCATGGAGGGTGTATTCCATAGCGCTATCGAGAGCTGCATCGATAAACTGTCTGGAAATACTGCTAGCGAGTCGCTCTCTTTCCGCCCGTCCCTGGAGGGCGCTATCTATCTGCTGGCGCTCTAATTCCGCTCCCGCCCTGGCGGCGAATATTTTTAAAATCGACTCGTACTCCGGGTTGGCATCCATCGACTTCACATCCATCACCGCCAAATGACCCAAAATATTGCCCACGGAGTCAACCAAAGGAATGCCCAAATAGCATCGAGCGTTTAATCTTAACAAATCGGCATCTTCGGGAAACATCTGTTGCACCCCATCTGGATAGTAGCAGGTGTTGCCGCCGATGACGTTAGCGCAGGGAGTACCTTGGAGGTCGTACTCGATATTATCGCCCCAGGTGTCTCCCTGCCAAAATGCCAAACTGCGAACCCGAGTTTTGGCTTCGTTGGCGCACTCGCAAATTAAAGCGTAGGGTACTTGCAATACTCGCGCCAGACTGCGGACGCAGGAGCGAAAGAACTCCGTACCTTTTTCGTAAGCGGTGCCCTGAACGATTAAATGGAGGGCTTCTTGCCTGCGCTTGCGGTCGGTGACGTCGATGCCGAAAGACTGGACTTCTACTAAGCGTCCCTGGCCGTCTAGGAGAGGTTGCACCGTCCAATTAAACCAGCGGCGATCGCCAATAGCCGATACCATTATATATTCTAAGGTTTCTGGGTGCTTCTCGTCGAGGGCCGTTTGCAGAAATTCTTTAACTTCTATTTTAGTTTCCTCGTCCGCCAACAGTTCTATAAATTTAGTTCCTATCAGTTCTTCCGAGGTTTTGGCAAAAAAGCGACAGTAGGATTGATTGACAAAAGTTAGGGTCGTATCGGGATGCCATCTGGATACCAACACCCGGTCTTGAGATTCTACTAATTCTCGGTAGCGGGTTTCGCTTTCCCTGAGAGCTTCCTCCATTTGCTTGCGGCGGGTGATGTCGCTGGCGGTACCCGTCGCGCCTACTATTTTACCCCCTTCGTCTAAAATGGCAATGGCGTTTACCAGCAGGTCGATGCGTTCGCCATCTTTGCCGATGTTAACCGTTTCGTATTGGAACACCGGCTCGCCGCTACCGAGAATGCGTCGGAAGGCTTCGCCATCTTTGAGGGTGCGCTCTGGCGCTACGAAATCCGTCCAGGGCCGACCGAGCATTTCTGCTTCCGAGTAGCCGTAAATTTTTTGCACTGCCGGGTTGACAAAGGTATAATTTCCTTTTTCGTCCACCGACCAGATGGTATCCTGGGATGCTTCTACTAGGGCGCGGTATTTTTCCTCGCTTTGTTTGAGGGCTGTTTCTGCGGCGAGGCGATCGCGGATTTCTTTTTGCAGTTGGAGGTTTTGTTTGTCTAGTTCCGCTTTGGCTTGTTTTTCGTCTTCTAGTAGTTGAGCTTGAGCGATCGCTATGCCCAACTGAGCAGCTATGGCTTCCAACAGTTCCGTTTCTTCTACCGTCCACTCTCGGTAGCGATCGCATTGATGCAAGCCAATTAACCCGTTAGGTTCTCCTTTATAAGAAGTGCGTGCTGCCAGCAGGGACTTTAGCTGAACTTCTTGGCAAAATTCCTGCCAATTCTGCAATAGGGGCTCTGCACCAACGTCCCTAGATGCCACGCTCGCATCTTGGGACAATACTTTTCGGGCGTGGGGGTTGTCTTGTACCGACATCTCGAAATTACGACGAGATTTCTCCCATTGCGATAGATATTCTCCTACTACCCTCAATTTAGGCTCTGGTTCTGGCAGATATTTATAGATAAAACCGCAACTGACATTAAGCGCTTCTCCTATTTTAACTGCTGCCGTCTCAAATATTTGCCTAACGTCTAATTGGGAGCGAATTTCCTCCGTAATTTCTCGGAGCAAATTGCTGCGGTGCAGTTCTTTTTCTAATGCTAATTCTGCTTGTTTGCGTTCGGTTATATCCAGAGCCGTGCCGAAGATTTTGCACCCCTGCCCTACCTCGTTAAAAATTGCTTTTCCGCGAATTTCGACAGATCTGAGATTGCCATTAGGCCAAGGAATTCTCAAATCAAATTGATAGCAAGTTCCCAGAGTAATTGCTTCTTCAAAAGTTTTTTGCCACAAATTCCTATCTTCTGGATAAATAAGCCGAATTAATTCGGCATAGCTCGGTTCTCCTTCCTCTTTTTTCCTAGCAAAAATGCTGAATAATTCCTCGCTCCAAGTAAATTTTCCCCTGGCCACATCGTATTCCCAATTGCCAATTCTCGCAATCTTTTGAGCCTCTGCCAGATTGGCTTCGCTCCTTTGCAAAGAGGCAATTAATCTCGTTTTTTCCTCCTCCACTTGGCGGCGATTGGTAATGTCTAAAACCGTCGTCACCACAAAGCATTTTCCGTCCTGCCGTTCGAAGCAACCTCTGGTAACATAAACGATTAATTGTTCGCCGTTTCTGCATAAGACTTTATATTCGCCGCTGTCATATTTTCCGCTTTTAATAAACTCTTTATATTGCTTAATTAGTTTCGACTTTTCCGGCAAACTTAAATCGGGAAAATGAATTGTAAATAGTTGGTCCTTAAAGTCTTCCGGGCTGAAGCCATAAATACGAGCATATGCAGGGTTTACTTGAACGAAACGTCCGCGATCGTCGGTAACGCAAATTCCCACTTGAGCCGTACTAAAAATAGACCTATTGAGTCGGTGTTGGTTGCTTAATTCTGCTTGAGCCTTTTGCCTGGATACTATTTCTTCTTGCAGAATAGTATTTTCTTCTAAAAGTTGCTTTCGCAGTCGAACAATCTTTAATTGATTTTCAATTCTTGCTAAAACTTCTTCAACTTGAAAAGGCTTTGTGATGTAGTCTGCGCCCCCAACCCTAAAAGCTTTTACTTTGTCTATTACCTCGTCTTTAGCGCTGAGAAAAATAACCGGAATCTCCCGAGTTTCCGACTTAGCTTTAAGTTGCTCGCAGACTTGGTAGCCATCGATACCGGGCATCATAATATCCAACAAAATAAGCTCTGGCGGTTCCGCTTCTACGGCATTTAAAGCCAGATAACCGTCGGGAACCGGTCGTACTAAATAACCTTCTTTGGACAAAATATCCAGTAAAAGACGCAAATTTGCGGGAGCATCATCCACTACTAAAATATTCGCTCTGGGAGTCATTTTCAAATAATCAGTCATGTTTTTGATTTGCTAGTTGAATTAAATTCAATATTTTACTATATTCAAAGTTATCCACCCAGCCCCTTAAAGAATCGGCGGCATCGGGATTAAAGCCGCGTATTTCTTCTATCTTATGATAAACCCCTTCTAAATTAACGCGGGTGATGTCTCTTTCTAGGTTAGCAAGAATTGAGTCGGGAAGGGCTCGGAAAAATTCTGGAGTTAGAACTTCCTGCCTGTCTGCCCGCGCTTCCTCAGAGGGAGAGTTTTTCGCTTCTTCGCAAACATAATCCACCCCTAAATGTTTCTCGATTGTATCAAAAATTTCTGCCTCCCGGAAGGGCTTGCGGATAAAACCGTCGTAACCCCCATCTCTTGCTAGATCCCTTTCTTCATCGAAGCTACTGGCAGTCAAGGCAATAATTACAGTGGCTTGGCCTTCGGTGGTAGCTTTAATCCGTTCGGTGGCCTCGTAGCCGTCCATCGCGGGCATCCGCAGGTCCATAAAAATGAGATGGGGCTGCCATTGCTTCTGGATGTCCAGGGCTTCTTTGCCGTTGCTGGCTTCCTGCAGTTGAAAGCCAAGGGGAGAAAGCAGTTGAGTTAGGATCTGGCGGTTGGTCCATTTATCGTCCACAATTAAAATTCGATACCGGGGCTGGTTTGGTTGGAGGGCAATAATTCGGCGCGGGGTTTTTGCGGTCTCGGTTTCGGCTGCCTCGACTAGCTCTATTTTAAGGTCGAATTTAAAGCAAGTGCCCCGATCTAGTTGGCTGTGGACGTTGATGTTACCCCCCATCAGTTCTATATAAGACTTACTAATAGACAGTCCCAAGCCGGTACCTTCTTGGGCTTCGATGCCGATGGCAGTTTGTACGAAGGGGTCGAAGATTTTATTTAGCTCTTCTGGGGCAATGCCGGGACCGGTGTCTTCTATCTCTAGATAGATTTTTGTTAGCAACGGATTTGGTAACGGATTTAACGGATTAGTTGTGGTTGGGGAATTTCCGTCCCTCTTGCTTTTTGCTCGCAACGAAACGCCGCCTTCTGTGGTGAATTTTATGGCGTTGTTGAGGAGGTTGATTAGGACTTGGCGTAGTTTTGTCCGATCGCTCTTCACATATCGAGGCAAGTCTGGACGGCGATCGAAAATTAATTGCAATCCTTTCTGGTTGGCTTTGAGGCGGAACGTTTCTTCTAAATCGTCTAGCAGGCAGTGGAGGTCGAAGGCGGTTTCGTGGAGCGTGGTGCGACCGGCTTCTATTTTTGCCATGTCTAAAACTTCGTTAATTAAGGCTAGCAAGTGTTCGCCGCTGCGCTCGATAATACCGAGGTGCTGTTCCTGTTCCTTGGATAGGTCGGGATTTCGCAGCATTACTTGGGCAAAGCCGATAATCGCGTTGAGGGGCGATCGCAATTCGTGGCTCGTGTTTGCCAGGAAGGCACTTTTGGTTTTGCTGGCTGCTTCTGCCGCTTCTTTGGCGGCGAGGATCGCTTCTTCTGCTCGCTTGCGATCGGTAATCTCGGTATCGGTACCTATTAAAGCGATCGCCTTGCCTTGGGAATCTCTAATCGCTTTTCCCCGCACTAAGATCCACCGCTGGGAGCCGTCTTTGTGAGTCATCCGATGCTCGCAAACGTATTCTGGGGTTTTTCCTTCTAAATGCTCCTTGACGGCTTGCATGACTTTTTCGCGATCGCCTTCCCAAACGTATTCTACCCACGTTTCTAATTTGTTCTCTATTTCTTCGTCTCCATATCCGAGAATTGCCTTGATATTGGGATCCAAATATAGTTCTTCCGTTTCCACATTCCACTCCCACACGCCAACTTTTGCCGCCCTAGTTGCCAATTCGTAGCGCTCTTCGCTCTTGCGCAAGGCTTCCTCGGCTTTTTTCCTTTCGCTGATATCCATACTTACTCCCACGAAACCGATGGCGTTTCCATCTTTATCTTTTAGCAGGCTGTTGATTACATAAGCATAGAAAGTGCTTCCGTCTTGACGTTGGACGAGAAACTCTCCTTCCCAATATCCTTTTTCTTGGATGCTTGCTGTTATTTCCCGTCCTCTAACTTGCTCGGTTTTGGGTACCGTCATGGAGAAAATATTTTTGCCCATCGCCGTTTCTAGGTCGAGTTGATATAAACTCTGGGCGTATTGGTTTAAATAGGTAATCCGTCCTTCTAAGTCGGTGGCGATCGCTGCATTCCTCACTCGATCTAACAAAAGTGCCTGAAAAGTTATTTTCTTTTCCGCCTCTTTCCTTTCGGTAATATCGGTAATCATCCCCAAAGCGCCACGATATTCTCCCTCTTCGTCAAAAATGCCTGTAGTGGAAAAAATCGCCCAGAGAGTGGAGCCATCTTTACGGCGAAATTTGAAATCCTGTTTGTGACTTACTTCTTCTTTGTGATTTTTTACATAGTTAACCGCGATCTTCCTGCCTTCTGCGTCCATGAAATCGAACATGGATTTCCCCATCATTTCCCGGACTCCGTAACCCAGCATTTCCGCCATTTTTGGGTTGGCAAAGGTCGTTTTCCCCAACTTATCGATCGCCCAGATGCCCTCGTTGGAGGTTTCTACGATCCGCCGATAGCGCTCTTCGCTTTCTGCCAGGGCTTCCATTGCCTTTTTACGCTCCGTAATATCTTGAATTTGAGCGATGGTATAAAGGGGTTTTCCTTGGCGAGCGCGCACTAAGGAAACTCCCACCTCTGCCCAAATTATCGTACCGTTTTTGTGCGAGTAACGCTTCTGGAAATGGTAATAGGGTATTTCTCCTGCTAGTAGTTGTTGGTGGCATTTCCGGTCTTTTTTTCGATCTGCAGGATGGGTAATAGCTCCGACTGTGAGGTTTAGCAGCTCGGAGCGGGAGTATCCCAGGGTTCGGCAAAGGGAAGGATTTACCCCCAAAAACTTTCCTTCTGGGGAAATCTGGCACATCCCCACCGTCGCCATCTCGAAGGCATTTCTAAATCGCTGTTCGCTCTCTTGCAGGGCAGCGGCGCGCTCGGCTACTTGTTTTTCTAAAGTGCGATTGTAGTCTGCTAATACTTGTCGAGCCCGCTTGCGCTCCCCGATATCGGCCAAAACGTTAATCGTATAAATAACGTTGCCCCTGGCATCGATAACCGGAGTCGATCGCATCTCGATGGGGATAACTTCTCCCCCTCGGTGAATTTCTAAATCGTCGGCCATGACGTTTTCTCCCGCTAGGGCTCGCGCTGGCGGGAGGCGATCGCTGGGATAGAGGCGATCGCTGTCGGCAACATAGAACTCTCCTGCGGTCACTTCTGCCTTTCCTGCCCCTAGCAACTGTTCTCCAGTTTGATTGAGATAAGAAACCTTGCCCTTGTCTTCTACTAACATTACTCCCACTGGCAGGGCTTCTAATATTTGGGTTAATTTACCCTCGCTTTGGCGAGATCTGGCGAACAGTTTGGCGTTTTCTATTGCCACCGCCGCCGATGCCGCTAGCATATTTAATAGTTTTATTCTCTCCGATGTAAATGCCCCGGTTACTAGATTGTTTTCCAAATATAAAATGCCTACCAGTTTCCCTTGATTTTGCAAGGGCGAACACAACACCGATTTCGGTTTTTGTTTGAGAATGTAGGGAGTATTCGTAAAGTTTCCTCGGCTAACTGCATCGTTCAAAACTACGTTTTCTTGCGTGCGCATCGCATAATTAACTATTGAATTAGAAACCATTGGCATCTGGCTTTCTCCGCTAACTTTTTCAATAAGAATAGACTGCAAAACTTCTACGTCACCGCTAGCGTTTGTTGCCGCCTCTATCGCCCATTGACCCTCGTCTTTTTCCATAATTAAATAACCTTTTTCCGCCCCCGCGTTTTCGATAACTATTTTCATCATTTTAGCTAACAAACTTTCTAAAATAATCTCTCCAGCCAGGGTTTGCGATGCCTTGAGAATGCTGCTCAAATCTAAGGAAGCGGTATCGGTATTATTAGTTTTATTTTGGCTGCTTTTCTGGTAAAAATTATAAATTCCTTCTAATTCTGTTTCTGAGAGCTTGTTGGGAAAAATTTGGGGATATTTAGTTTCCAATTCTTTGACTTTTGCTCTATTTTGAAACCCATGATAAGCAGAGCGAGCTTTAGTTAGATAAGTTCTAGCAATTTCTTCCATTTCGCTTTCTAAATAAAACTCTCCCGCTAGCTCGTAGCTTAATGCTTCGTCCCCAATTTCTCCCTTTTCTTTGGCTTCTTTGACCGCTTTTTCGTAAGCCCTAGCAGCTTGCCAATTATCACCCCTTTTTTTCGCGGTTTTTGCTTCTAATAAATAATGGCAAATTCCTCGATTTTTTTCTCGGGCTTTTTTCTGCTTTACCGTATTTTTTTCTTTGATTTTATCCAGGGCTATTCGCCATTTTTTTTCTTCGCTATCCCAGCTTAAAAATCCTTCTTTTGAAAGCGATCTTAAAAATTCTCTTATGAAAAAAGGGTTGCCCTTAGTTTGGGCATAAACTACTTCGATTAACTCCCGGCAACTTTCCTGCGGACAAGGGATTGTTTCGGTAATTAAAGCGCTGACATCGGTTTTAGTTAAATTGTCTAATTTAATAAACGATACTGCCCCCGATTCTGTTTCTATCGGTCCCGGGGCATCTACTTCGTTATCGCGATAGGCACCAATAATTAATAAGTTGTTAATACTGGGGTTGCTCGCAGTTTTTCTTAACAGTTTCCGCGAAGCTTCATCCCCCCATTGCAAGTCGTCTATAAATAAAGCTAAAGGATGTTTTTCTCCGCAAATAACCAGGAGAAATTTTTGAAACAAACAGTTAAAACGGTTTTGCGATTCTATTAATTCAACTAGGGGAACCCACGGTTGTTTGCCGATGACTTTTTCTAAGTTGGGGATTATTTCTATTAATACTTGTCCGTTTTTGCCGACTGCAGTCTGGATTCGATCGCGCCATAAATTTAAGGTGCTTTCCGTTTCTCCTAACAAGCGATCGCACCAATTATTAAATGCTCTAGCAATTCCGTAGTAAGGAATTTGTTGGTGGCGATCGCATCGAGCGCTAATAAAGTTCCCCCCACTAGCTACAACTACTTTCTCTAGTTCCCTCACTAAGACCGATTTGCCAACTCCCGCAGCTCCTCCTACCAGCAGCATTTCTTTCTGGCGATCGCTGGCAATTCTTTCCCAAGCTTTTAGCAGTTGTTCTAATTCGCGATCGCGACCGTACAACTTCTGCGGGATTTCTAATTTGTCGGCAACGTCGGCTCGCCCCAAGCTAAAACTCTCTATTTTCCCCGATTTCTCCCATCGCCCCAAACATTCTTTTAAGTCTGCTTGCAAACCATCAGCAGATCGATATCGGTCCTCGGGATTTTTTGCCATTAGCTTCATTATTATTTGGGAAACAGTTTCGAGGGAGGTGACATCGAATTTGCCTGTTAATTCCCGAGGCAATCTCGCTTCTTTGGCAATATGACTGTGGATTAATTCCAGAACGTCTTCGCTCTCGAAAGGTAGCTCTCCCACCAACAATTGATATAAAGTAACTCCTAGAGAATAATAATCGCTGCGATAGTCGAGCGCCCGATTCATTCTCCCCGTCTGTTCGGGAGAAATATAGGCGAGAGTACCTTCTATGAAGCTCGGATGCTCGAAGTTCGGCATTTCCCGCGATCGCACCGTCGAAATCCCGAAATCCACAATTTTGATTCGACGGCTTTTCGGTTCCAGCAGAATATTGCTCGGGTTGATGTCTTTGTGGATGATGCCTTCGCCGTGAATTTGCCCTAAAATTTCTGCCAGGTCGATCGCTATTTTTAACCATTCCGATAGTTCTAGTTTTCCTGCTAGTTTTAGCTTAGTTAAGTCCGTCCCCCCAAAGTCTTCTAATACTAACATCGGGCGATCGTTTCTCGATAATAGTTCGTAAGCTTTTACTACGCCGGGTAAGTTTAATTTACCCAAGATTTCATACTCTCGTTTAAAGCCAACTATTCTTTCTGGCGAGGGATAAGCATCTTTTAACATTTTCAGAACTATTTTTTCGCCACCAGAAGTTTTCTCCCCTCGATAAATTAAAGAGTTACTGCTTTCGTAGAGTTGCTCTGTTATTTTGTATCCAGGAATTTTTAACATAAATCTTTTGCTATTTATTTTGAGTAGTAGATTCCCCGTTATTTTTATCTAATTTTTGAAATTTTTCTCCGTATTTTTTCGATACTTATGAGTTTCAATTGTCTTCTAGTCTAGCAGGAAAATCTGCTGGGGTAGAGCTTAACAATGTAATTGACCCGTGTCATACTGATAATCATACTCAGATAATGGGACTCCTATTTTTTGAGGCAGCTCTGTCCCAGTTAACTTCTTTGCTTGCCAATCGTCAATATTTGATTTAATAATCATGACTTACGCATTTAAACTAAAAATCAACCTTTGAGATGGCAACAATCGTCGCGCCGCAGCGGACGTATTTTTGCGTAAGTTCTAATAATCAAATAAAGCCGCAATTGCAGGTTTTTTCGGCCTGTGAAACCCGGTATGCATGAAAAAACCGGGTTTCTGAAATTGGCCCAGAGAAACCGGGTTTCTGAGATTGGCCCACCTCCCAAAACTGGCCTCCAACCTACTATTGTCAAAACTTAAGCCCTGGCCTTTTTTCATCTCGACCGTTCAGCAAATCTTTAATAGTTTGCTCCAGGACAGGAATGGTATTATTAATTATCAGTGCCTCCGAATATAAACTAGAATACTTTCGTTTGCCCTGTAGGCTTTCAATTAACTTAGTAATAGCATCTCCGATTTGATGGTTGTTTTCGTAAAAATCAATTATAGCATCGGCAACTAATTCTACTTTTTGGTCGTCTTCTTCATATTCCAATCTGTCTATAACTAGCTCTAATTCTGGCAAATCTTGTAAAGCTTTCTCTTCAAAAAGTTCCGGTTGATTTTTAATTACTTCCAGAAAGGCATTAATAATTCTATCGGGTTCCATAGTATCTTTCTTTAGTAAGGATGCAATTGTAATAACGCACCCCACAATATCACAGAAGTTTCTCTAAGTCAATAGGCAATTAAAGCAGTTCTTTTTTGGATGAGTTACAAAATTTGACGATTTAGGCAAAAGGCAAGAGGCAAAAGGCAAGAGGTAACAGCAAATTTAATAAGCTTTAAGCGAATTGAAGAAGAGCGTACCTCACCAGTATAAAAAACTCTATAACAATTAAAAATTGACAATAAAAAAGAGACCCCAAAAGCAGGTCTCTACTAACAACTATAGGAGCATCTAAAGCAATTAACAATTGACAAAAAGCGTTTGATTTTGGGCTTTCTTAAAAATTGAGATGCATACACAATTACTTGTTTTTCTGCTGAGTCTTAGCCTGTTCCATAGCAATTTCTTTCATAGCCTGGTAGGAACTGACATTAGAAGAACCCTCAATCGCCTTCACTGCTAAATCTTGAACCTGTTTCAGGGCAGAATCTAGTTGTTTGGACAAACTTTGAATTCGCATTTCCTGATTTTGAATCGTCTGGTTCAAAGACCCAATTCGCAATTGATAAACCTGCTTTTCTCCTTCTATTTCCTTCGCCAACAAATCCGCCTTAACCTTAGCCTGATAATTGCCAATATTCCGACCGTTCTCCTTGCCGTTCTTAATGTTCTCCTCCAGTTTTTTCTCGAACTCTTCAACCTGCAAGGTCACATAAGCATATTCCTTTTCGCGATCGCCTATCTCTTTCTCCCGCTGGGCCCATTGTTTCTCCCGTTCTTCCCGGATTTCTTCCAATTCTTTGTACAAACGCTTCTTATTCTCTTCGTATTCCTCGGTATCGATATCCCGTTGCAGTACCAGATCGTACTCGTAAGACTCCTCGTCCCGGACCCGAGTTTTCTCCAGATTTTCGTTGCGTTCCTTAACGAACCGTTCGCGTTCCTGTCGTTCTTTTTCCCAAGCTTTAGTTCGTTCGGTGGTTTGCTGTTGTAACGTTTCTTGCCGTTCCTCAAATTCTTCGGAAAACGCCTTAGCGCTTTCTTCGTATTGTTGGATTAAATTATCCAAAGTGTCGTCTTCGACTTCCTCTAAACTATGCAAATCTTCTAACTCTTGCAGCTCCTCAGCCACCGCTTCCTGGAGTTCTTCTAACTTAGTAGCTTCCGATGTCAGCTTTTCCGAAAGCTCGCTGACGGCCCCACCAAAACCGGCTTGCAACAGGAGCAAACTTTCGATAGTATTTTGCAATTTTGGCTTTTCATTACTGCTCGACTTCATCGATTTAATTGCCTCTAAAGTAGGGTTAATTTGGCTCGCATCTTCTAAAGATATAGGAGTATTTGGGTTATCTTTATTAAGCTGTTTTAACTCGGACTCCAACTGCGCTTTTTCTTTCTTCAATTCTGAAAAAGCATCTAAAATTTCAGCTTTGGTGTTTTTGGAATTTACTCTTTTAGCCATTTTTCTTTCTTTCCTTTTGTGTTGGGGAATTGGGAATGGGGAATAGGGAATTGGGATCCCCCCCCCGCCCCCCTTGATAAGGGGGGAGCCAGCGGAACAAATTTTAATTTTTCTGGGGAATGGGGAATAAGTCGCCCATCCCTCTTGCCTTTTGCCTTTTGCCTTTTGCCTCTTGCCTATTGCCTCTTGCCTCTTGCCTATTGCCTCTTGCCTTTTAACTGTTTTGAGAACTGTTATTAGAAGAAGCAAAAGCCCTCATCGCTAACTCTTGAGCCTGCCTCATTACTGCTTGCAACTGAGCGGAAATATCGGCTATTTGTTCTGTTTGTCGCTGGATAGTTTCTTCCAGAGATTGAATTTGCAACTCGTAACCTCGCTTGCTACCTTCCCACTCTTTCGCAACTAAATCTGTCTTAACTTTTGCCTCCCTTTCCGCATCCTTAATCGCGTCTTCTTTCGCCTTAATATATGCCTGTTTTAACTCTTCCTCAATTCCCGCCGCTTTTTGGCGTTTTTCTTCAAAATCTGCTTGATTTTCTGCTAAATAACTTTCCCGTTCTTGCCAGTTTTTCTCTTTTTCTCGGTTTGATGCTTGCAATTCCCGTTCTAACTTGCGCCGCGTTTCTTCGTAATCGTCCATTTCTATTTTGCGCTCTCGTTGGATTTCGTATTGATAATCCTCCGTTTCTTCTTGGCGTTCTTTCGTCAAAAGTTGATTTTGCTCTTCAACTGTTGTCTCATATTCTTGTTGCTCTTTTTCCCAGAGTTTTCGCTGGCTCCCCATCTCTTTTCCTAAAGCTTCCAACTGCAGGGCGGCATTTTGCTCGATCGCGTTTAATTTTTCCTGGTGTTCTTGAGTTAAAATGTGCAGAGAATCGGCGACAACTCGGATTTTTTGCAACTCCTGTAGTTGTTGGCTTTCTATCTCGATCGCCTTTTGTAATTCCTCCAGCTTAAGAGATTCTGCATTTAACTTTTCTGACAGTTGATGAATAATGCCGCCAAAATCTAATTGCAAGTCCGCCAAACCTTTAACGATGCTATCGACGGTGTAGCCGCCAGCTCGTTCGAGAATCTCTTTATTTTTCTCCTTCTCGGCTTCTTCTTCTTTGGTGGCAACTTTCGATTCTATCTTTTTCTTTTCGGCGATAATTTGCTGGAAAGATTGCAGGATTTTTGCTTTGCTATTTTGCAAGTTATTTAATGCCATTTTTTTCCTCTTTAGTTGTTGTTTTTTTTTCAGTTTAATTTCCGTATCCGGTGAAACCCGGTTTTGCCGAAATTACCGGGTTTCTTAACCGGTCCTCCAGTGGCTCCCCCCTTTTTAAGGGGGGTTGGGGGGGATCGCAATTCTGTATGCCAGACTAAGACGCTGCCGGCATGGCGCGATCGCTCCCCGGAGGCAAGGCAGCATCGCCACTGGCATTCAAACTCGCAGTTTCGTAATCATTGTTGCCCTTGGTACGAGCTGCCATCAAACTAGCAACTTCCGATGGCGGCAAATTATCCAAACAAACCATTTGCCGAGTTCCCTCTAAATCTATAGTGCGCGATTGATTGTTTTCGTCGGCTAAAACTACCGCCGCTTGCTCGATCGCCGACCAATCAGTTCGCTCTTTCCACTGCCATTTTAAGCTGTAATAATTGATAGGTTTTACTATCCCGTTTTCGTCTGGTTTCTGGCCGGAATGTTTGACAAATTCGGGTATAAAAATCCCTACTGCCGGCTCCACTCCCCGCGCTTGAACTGAGGCAACTAAACGATTAAAATCTCCTAAAGAACGAGATTTTATATACGTTACCATGACAACTCCTTGGGGCAATTCGCCGGATTCGGCTACAAACCACAATTGCCCCCACAAGGTATTGGTAGTCTGCCCCAAACTGCCGAAAAACTTACTAAATTTGAGGATTGTCATCGAACATTTAGAGCCATAATCGGTGTCTCCTATCGTCCATTGTCCCGATTGACAATTGTTGCGAACGACGATGGGAATTTCTGGTACTAAAATAGCTTCTTTTGGTTTGGAACCAAATACAGATATTGTCGGTTTTTCGCTTGTTTTAACCATTGTTTTTTCTTTCTTTTCTTTTGTTGTTTTGGTTTCGCTTTTGGTTTCTC
>CAZSTZ010000119.1:0-18965 GCA_964609515.1 uncultured bacterium
TTAAAATAGCATCCACCGAACGCACGATAAACGAAACCACCGGTTCTGGCGTATAATAAACCCCGCGACTCTTGCGCAACGCCGCATTATAAGCAGCCAAAAACGTCTCGTAAAAATGCACCACCGGGTCTTCTTGGCGAGTCCGCTGCCCGAAGTTCTCCAAAATTCCCCCCATATCGACTTGGGAGAGCAACTGCACCAGATCGTCAACCGCCCAGTCGATTTTACCAACCGCGTCAGTTTCCACCACTGTATTAAACAACCGCCGCAAAAAAGGATTAGTCGAAGGAATATAACTCCCCGCCGTCCGTCGAGAAAAGTCAACGCCGGAACCCGCCTGCGCGTGACCCACCCTCGCCGCAAACAAACCATAAGAAATAGTCTGAGCGTACATATCGGCAAACTCCCCATCGGCGATATCTGGTAACAACACATCCCTAAAACCCTGTTTCAGTTGGCGCAACTCCCCATCATCGGCCTCTTCCTCCAAGGCCGTCGCCGTTGCCAACCGTATCGCCTTAGTCAACCTCGCCATCTGCCGCGCCAACTCCTCCGGGCTCCTCACCACTTCCCCGGCGTAGTTGAGAAACTGCTCCAGCAGC
Organism: uncultured bacterium; assembly: GCA_964609515.1. GTDB lineage: Bacteria > Cyanobacteriota > Cyanobacteriia > Cyanobacteriales > Microcoleaceae > CALKCV01. The sequence goes on from CAZSTZ010000119.1 coordinate 603, forward strand.
GCCGCAACCTTATCTGTATTTTTCGCTTCTAACTTTTTCCCGTGGCGCTCCGCCAAAGTTTCTTTCAGCCTGCACTTACCATCAACGTACCAGCGAAACTCCAGATAATTAGTTAAAACCAAATTAGAGAAAGCCTCCCGATAGCGTTGAAGTTGCTCCGTTTTGTCCGCTTCATCCAAATCCAACCCTACATCTTTCGCCTCTACATAACCTACCAGCAACTCCCGCCGCTTCACCGTAAAATCGGGAATCCCCGCTTTATTGCCTTTCTCCTCAATTGCCGCATCAATTCCCTTTGGGGCATCGTCCAGCAAATCCTTTAATGCCGGATAGTGAGTGCGTTCGCTGCCCCGTTCTAAGTTTTTTTGAATTGACTTGAGATAAGTGTCAAAAGATAACATCAAATTAGCTCCTAGTTAAGTTACTGACCCCGGAAGTACAAACAACTCTACAATACCCTAAGTTGTATTTCCCGTCAAGACAAGACTTTTTTTTCAAAGCTAACTCACCCGCCAGAAACCGGGTTTTTTGCAAAAAACCCGGTTTCTTACGTCTCCCACCACCAACCAACCCTGTTTTCCCACCATCAACCATCCGCTACATCCGCTTCAACATCCGCTGCCAACCAAAAGCATTTTTCCTCGATGGCGAAGGTATTGTTCAAAAAACCGGGTTTCTTGACCTCCCTTAATTGACATAAACAACAATCAAGTCTATAATCTAACAAAACCCAATCGAACAACCACCACCAAACCATGACAACCAACAATAACGACCCCTTTGACCTAAACCGCTTCCTCACAGCCCAAGAAAGAGTCTATAGAACAGCCCTGGCAGAACTCAAAAACGGTCGCAAGCGAAGCCACTGGATGTGGTACGTCTTCCCCCAAATCGACGGCCTGGCAAAAAGCGCAACCTCCAAACGCTACGCCATCAAAAGCATAGAAGAAGCCCGACAATATCTCAACCATCCCGTTTTGGGCACCCGACTCGCCGAATGTGCCGAAGCGGTGCTTGCCGTCGAGGGGCGCTCTATTTTCTGGCGCTCGGCGAGGGCAACATCGCTATCGCTAAACTTGCCTGGCCGAGCGACCTCAGAAATAATGGGTTATCCAGACGACCTCAAACTCAAATCCTCTATGACTCTCTTCGCCTCCCTGCCAGAAGCACCCGCCGCCTTTGCCGGCATCCTCGACAAATATTTCCAAGGAGAACGAGACGTTAACACTCTTAATATACTAGAGACTCGCTCGTAGTAATCGCTTTAGCGATTTAAACGATCTAAATCGCTAAAGCGATTACTACGAACGGAACTGCTCCAAAGCGATCGCTAAATGTTCGTATTCGGAAAAAGAATTATAGATCTGAGCCGAAATTCTCAACAGTCGATTTTTAGGTCCAGGCCAAGGAACGATTGGTACTTCAATCTGCCATCGTTCCCACAAAGCATTTTGCAGGGATGTCAGCGAGCCCATAGGAGTCTCCGACTTCCCGTCTGGCAACCTCACCACCGCCATCGAACCGATAAACTCTTCCGAACAAACCGACTCCACCCCGAACCTTTCCTCGAATAACTCCCTCGCAGCCAAAACCATCCCACGATTTCGCGCCCTCAACTCCGCCCAACCCCCAGGCAGCAGGGAACCCATAAACTCAATGGCCGCCGGTACGCACAAATAAGCCGTCGGATCGTCGGTTCCCATCCAATCAAACTCTAACTGAAACCTAGATTTATCAGTACGCGGGGAGTTTGCACCGTGACTGATAGTTAAAGGATGAATCTTGTCTTGGCGATCGCCCCTGACATACAAAAAACCCGCCCCCTTGGGAGCGCACAACCACTTATGGCAATTTCCCGTATAATAAGCGGCCCCAATTTCCTCCAAATTCAACGCCACCATCCCCGCCCCATGAGCGCCATCGACCAAAGTATCGATACCTCTTTTGTTCAATTCTTTTACCAGTCTCTCGATGGGAAACACAAAAGCCGTTTGACTGGTAACGTGGTCCAGTAGCGCTAATTTAGTCTTGGGAGAAACGCGATCGAGAATTGCTTCGACGATTTGTTCTGGAGATTCTAGAGGAAAAGGTATCGAAGCGACTACCACTCGCGCCCCGCTGCGACTGGCAACAAAATTAAGAGCGTTGCGACAAGCGTTATATTCTTGGTCCGTGGTTAGCAGTTCGTCTTCTGGCGAGAAAGGGAGCGATCGCAAAACCGCATTAACCCCCGTCGTCGCGTTAGGAACGAAGGCCAAATTTTCCGACTTCCCGCCGACAAACTCTGCCAGTTTGTTCCTGGCGTCGTCTAGCATCGGTTCAAACTCGCGGATAAAAAAGCGAACCGGTTCGAGTTCCAATTGTTCTCGCAGTCGTTGTTGCTCCTCCAGCACCGGCAACGGACAGGCCCCAAAAGAGCCATGATTGAGAAACGTTACCTTTGGAGCGAGGGGCCATAAGTTGCGCCAGTATCCAAACCTCGTACTCATACTCTTACTCATACTCATACTCAAAAACGTCGCTTTTTCTTTGAGTATGAGTATGAACTACCCATAATTAATAAGGTGCGCGGTGCGCACCTTACAAAAAACAATTAAGGTGCGCGGTGCGCACCCTACAAAAAACAATTAAGGTGCGCGGTGCGCACCCTACAAAAAACAATTAAGGTGCGAGGTGCGCACCCTACAAAAAACAATTAAGGTGCGCGGTGCGCACCCTACAGGATTTTTTAATTTAAAACTCCCCGGGTAGGATTCGAACCTACGACCAATCGGTTAACAGCCGACCGCTCTACCACTGAGCTACCGAGGAACGCCTCGCTGTTTGTTTCAGCAACAGTTATTTATCATAACCCTAACTCTCAAAATTTGGCAACCCTTTTGAGAAATTTTTTTTAAATTTTTTTAGTAGTCCCTGATGGCCCCATGAAAACTAACTTATTTTAGGCCCATTCTTAACTGGGCCAACTTTTTTTGAGATTCTGGATCTAGAGAACTGGCCAAAAAACGACTCTTAGATTGCTTGCGCGGTTGATATCGCCGCCTGCAACGATTGATGGCCGCTTCAACTTCATTAGCCAACTGTTCTACTGACATCGACTCCGCCCCATAGCCAACAACTATTTGTTGAACGGCCCTGTCTGACGTAGCCACTATCAACCTTTTTTTGGACAGATGCAACTCTTGACGAAGGTCGGCACAGCTTTTTTCGATGTAAGCATCTGCAGTTTGGCCGAATTCAGTGTAATAGACCGACAAGCGATCGGTCACAACTTCTTTAAGCGTGGGACTGTACTGATATTGAGAATCGAAGACTATGCGAGCTTCCAGTCCTTCGCTGGCACTGTAGTTCACTAAAATCTCGATTAAATCGCGGCGGGCCGTTTCCAACCCTTTAATGGCGTGGCTATCTCGAAGGCGAGGCCAGAGGCCAATAATATTGTAACCGTCTGCGAGCAAAATTGCCCGGCGTGAGGAGCGTGACATGGTGCAACGGTATGATTTTTTGTAGTATTATTGTTTTTTTGCAATATAACATCTTTTATTTAATTTGGTTATCAATTACCATAATTTTTCTTTAACTTTTTAAGGGGTGCAGCCCCTTAAAAATCAATCAAGAAACCCGGTTTTTCCAAAAAACCGGGTTTCTGAAAATACAAGACCCTATTTCTACTTGTCTCCCTTGTCCTCTATTTAAGGCGTTGCTTTAACGCTTCTGGGTCTCCTCGCGCTACCACTTGGCCTTCCTCTAAGAGAAAAGCTCCATCGCTGTAATCTAACTCGTTTAAGCGATGCGTCACCCAGAGGGCGGTAAGACCTCGGTTTTTAACCAAACCTCGTACTTGCTCCACTAAGTCCAACTGACTATCTGGGTCTAGTAAAGCAGTAGGCTCGTCCAACAGTAAAATTTGAGATTGGCGGGCTAAGGCACCCGCGATCGCGATCCGCTGCTTTTGTCCCCCACTCAAAGCATAGATAGGCCGTCGCTGCAATTCTAATAAATTAACAGCGGCCAAGGCTTCCTCTACTCGCTGTCGAATCTGGGACCGGGATAGCTTTTCCTCTACCAGTCCAAAGGCCACGTCCGCACCTACCGTAGGCATCACCAATTGGCGATCGGGATTTTGGAAAACAAAGCCCATCTTCCCTTGGATCGTAATGTCGCCAGAGTGGGGCTCCAAAAGCCCCGCCAGCAACCTTAATAAAGTAGATTTGCCGCTGCCATTAGCGCCCAAGAGCATCCAAAATTCTCCTGTCGGTACTTCTAAAGAACAGCGACGCAACACTTGTGCGCCGATGGGCCAACTAAAACCTACTTTTTTGACAGCGATCGCCCCTTCCACTTCCTTAGTCTCTTTACCTGAAAGGCTCATTCTATTTATTCTGCCAAGTTATTCTGCCAAGTTATTCTGCCAAGGCCCCCACAAAACCAGGCGGTCTTCCCGTGGCCGCCGCCCCAGATTTCTGAGAAATCTGAACCGCAGAAATTTCGCTGGTTTTGATAACGAGCTTTTTCTCAGGCATTTTCTCGCAAGTCAGTTCCAAAAGTTCGGGGTTGCCAGAACGCATCGCATCTAAAACTTCCTGATAAACCTTCTGTGCATCCTCCTCAGACTTCCGCTGCACCGACAATGGCATGGGGACGTATTTAACTATGATGTCAATTGTAAACATTCAGTCTCTAATCTAAATTAACTTTCTCAACCCCATCATCATAAATGAAAAACAAGGGGGACTTTTTCAGCAAGCCCTAATTATCGGCTGATGCTTCTCGGGCCGGGGAAAAATCTAAAATCTAATCAGTGTATCTTAAAAAAAATTTTTTTGCCACTTGCATTTATGAAGAAATGTGACTATAATGAGAGCTAAGGTAAAGAAAATTAAACTAAGCATTCAATCCCACCCATTATCTGCTAAGGCAGAGCCCCTAAAAGGGGCGCGACTGGGATAAATGCAACCCTTGTAATCATTCATTTGGAGAATCCCGTAATGACAGTAGCAGTAGGACGCGCCCAGACAGAGCGCGGAATATTTGACACATTAGATGACTGGCTAAAACGCGATCGCTTCGTGTTTATCGGCTGGTCCGGTCTATTATTATTCCCTTGTGCGTACTTGTCCATAGGTGCTTGGTTAACCGGCACAACCTTCGTAACCTCCTGGTACACCCACGGGTTAGCCAGTTCTTACTTAGAAGGTTGCAACTTCTTAACCGTAGCAGTCAGCACCCCACCGAACAGCTTGGGTCACTCCCTGCTATTCCTCTGGGGTCCAGAAGCTCAAGGTAACTTTGCTCGCTGGTGTCAGCTAGGCGGTTTGTGGACATTCACCGCCCTACACGGTGCATTCGCTCTGATCGGTTTCTGCCTGCGTCAGATTGAAATTGCCCGCTTGGTCGGTATCCGTCCTTACAACGCGATCGCCTTCACCGGCCCCATTGCGGTATTTGTCAGCGTATTTTTAATGTACCCCTTGGGCCAATCCGGTTGGTTCTTCGCCCCCAGCTTTGGTGTAGCGGGAATCTTCCGTTTCATCCTCTTCTTCCAAGGCTTCCACAACTGGACCCTCAACCCCTTCCACATGATGGGCGTTGCCGGTATCCTGGGTGGTGCCCTGTTGTGTGCCATTCACGGTGCAACAGTTGAAAATACCTTGTTTGAAGACGGCGAAGGCGCAAACACCTTCCGCGCATTCAACCCAACTCAAGCAGAAGAAACCTACTCAATGGTAACAGCAAACCGTTTCTGGTCTCAAATCTTCGGTATTGCCTTCTCCAACAAACGTTGGTTGCACTTCTTCATGCTGTTTGTCCCCGTGACCGGCTTGTGGATGAGCGCCATCGGTGTTGTCGGTTTGGGTCTGAACTTGCGGGCTTATGACTTCGTATCTCAAGAACTTCGCGCCGCAGAAGATCCAGAATTTGAAACCTTCTACACCAAAAACATTCTGTTGAACGAAGGTATCCGCGCTTGGATGGCTCCCGCAGACCAACCTCACCAAAACTTCGAGTTCCCCGAGGAAGTTCTACCTCGCGGTAACGCTCTCTAAGATAAAACTGCAAATCTAGCAGTTTAAAGCTTCTTGCCCCCGTCCGAGGTTGGACGGGGGCAAGAATTTTTTTGTTTATCCCTACTTTGGGTTGTTAACCATTCCCAATTCCCAATTCCCAATTCCCCACTCCCCATTCCCAATTTCCAAAAAAAAAGCGATCGCCCTTGACAAATTAAAAATTCGTGCTAAAATCAAAATTCATAAAAAATACATCGGATGTAGTGAATTCTCTGAATTCAGGTATTGATTGACAACCAAAATCGTACCGACGATCGGAGGAATTTAGCATCAAGTGGTAATAGGGTGGGCTGCACCCAAACTTACGCCTGTGGACTAGAAGGGGCCTCCTCCCTAGATTGAAGCAGGAAGCGAGCATCAAGACTGGAAAATGCTTTATTTCTCCAGAATTGTTTAGGTATCGTACAGCAGGTGATGCCCATGGAAGACCGTATCACGCTCGTGGGTAGTCACGTTGGAGAAGGCTAGGCTATAGGTCAAGCCTCCTTTTATAGAGGAGGCTTGGACTCCCAGCCGAACCTTTGCCTAACCAAAGATGTGTTTGGTTCAGTTGCACTTCGGCCTTACTTACCATTGGTACTCTATTTTGTTTGTCAAGTCCTTAAAAAAAAGCGATCGCCCTTGACAAATTCAAAATCCGTGCTAAACTAAAAACAGTACGAACTAAATAAAAAACCGTTCAGGGAGTAAAAGGAGGTGGTGCTTATGATAGATAGTAGTATAATCATGGGTAACCAGATTGGAGAAGGCCGGCTGTGCGCCGGGGCTGCTCTCTAGCAGTTTGCTTTGGCTCCCACCCGATTTCCCGAGCCTATTAAAGGTTAATCCTATTAAGGTTAAAGGAAAAAAGGGAGCGTCTAATCGCTAGCCAGGCTGACTTAGGGATCCTCCCGGCAGTCAGGTTCCAATACTGTTGACCCGCTAGACCGCTCTCATCTAAAATAGTGTAAAAGCTTTATTGGCTCGAACACAATTTTAGATGAGAGCGGATAGTTTTTTTAAGTGAATTATTAATTAAAAGAAAATGGCAGAATTACTCCCAGAACAAGAAATTAACCAACGGGTAGGAGAATTATCCCAGGACTGGACAGTAGTAGAAGGAAAGCAACTGCGCTGCGTGAAAAAATTTAAGGATTTTATCGAGGCGATCGCTTTTGTAAATAAATTAGTCGAACCCGCCGAAGCCGCAGGTCATCATCCAGACTTGGAAATATCTTACAATAAAGTGACTATAAACATGACCACCCACGATGCCGGTGGTTTAACAGAAAAAGACTTTGCCTTAGCGAAAACAATTTCTAGCTTAACTTAACTGGCTATAGCAGCTCTTAAAAAGTTAGTTCCAGAGTGCAGCAAGATTATTTTTTTCCAGGAAGTTTGTGCCGAGTCGTCAAGAAACCGGGTTTTTGAAAAAACCCGGTTTCTGAAATACGAACTTTCTGGGAAATAAAAAACAACTAAAAAGGCTAAAAAATAAAGAGCCCGGATTATGAAGATAGGATTAAATCTGCCAGAAATTCTGCAAGACGCTCCCGAAAAAACAGAATTAATAGAGCAATTGTTGGATATAGGCGTAGCTCTATCCGATACCAACGACTTAGGGGAGTTATTAAATCTAATTTTATCAAAAAGTAGAGAAATAACCTTAAGCGATGCGGGAAGCGTTTACTTGGTAGATAAGAGCGACGATTATCCAAAATTGCTATTTAAAGCAGCTCAAAATGCGTCCCTACCAATGCTTTCTTTTAATGAATTTGCGGTGCCGATAACCCCAAAAAGTTTGGCGGGATATGTGGCGATAACAGGAGAAAGTTTAAATTTGCCCGATGCTTACAATTTGCCAGAGTCGGTTCCTTATCGACTCGCTAGCAATTTCGATCTGGATATTGGTTATCGAACTTGCTCGGTATTGGTACTGCCAATGCCAAATAGACAAAGAGAAATAATAGGGGTAATTCAGCTAATAAATCGTAAGGTAAAGGCAGATGCAAAACTAACAGAAGAAAATGCTAAAGAATTAACGCAGCCTTATTCGGAATGGGAAGAAAGAATAGTGCGATCGCTCGCTTCTCAGGCGGCAATTTCTATAGAAAGAAATCAACTACAAGAAAATATAGAAAACTTGTTTGAAGGCTTTGTAAAAGCATCAGTTCAAGCCATTGAAGCTAGAGATATTTGCACTTCCGGTCATTCAGAACGAGTAGCCGCACTAACAGTTAGACTGGCAGAAGAAGCGACTAAAGTAGAAAGAGGAAATTTAGCTTTTATTAATTTCAACCGTCGCCAAATTAAAGAAATTCGTTATGCAGCCTTGCTGCACGATTTTGGCAAAATAGGAGTACCAGAAGCCATCTTAAATAAAGGAAAAAAACTTTACGAAGAACAATTAGAAAAGCTCCGCCAGAGATTTGCAGTAGCCAGGCGAACGGCAGAATTAGAAAACGCGAAGGCTAAATACGAACATTTATTAAAACACTCAAACTATCCCCACCAAGAGCAAAAGCAACAAGAATGCCCGTACTGCAAGCTAATAGAAAATGAAGATGGGCTCTTAAAAGAGAAAATATCAAAATTAGATGGTTATTGGGAAGTATTATTAAAAGCCAACGAACCGAACATCTTAACAGAAGAACCGCTACAACAACTGCGGGAGCTATCTCAATACACTTATGAAGATATTGATGGTTCCCTGAAACCCTTGGTGACTCCAGAAGAAATAATGCAACTGACAGTAAACAAGGGCAACCTCACCCCAGACGAAAGATTGGCAATGGAAGCTCATGTGACTTATTCCTACGAATTTCTCAAACGCATTCCCTGGACCGAACCACTAAAACAGATTCCACAAATAGCTTACGGACACCACGAGAAACTGGATGGCAGCGGTTATCCCAGAGGACTAAAACGAGAAGAAATTCCGGTTCAGACCCAAATGATGGTAATAGCAGATATATATGATGCTTTAACCGCAGGCGATCGCCCTTACAAGCGAGGCTTACCCACCGAAACTGCTCTCAAAATTCTCAGAGCAGAAGCGGCCCCGAGCAAAATCAACGGCGAATTTTTGGAACTATTCGAGGAACGGCAAGTCTTCACAGTGTTGGGACATACCTTAGAATCCTAAAAAGAATAGCTCTGGCAGCCGTACCAGGAATAGGGGGCCAAAACTTTGCGGTTGACTGGAAAATAGATAAAGGAAATTGGCAAAATTTGTTGACAAAAAAGGTAAGGTGGTTGCATCATATCACCAGTAGACTGGAAATTTGAAGGGCCAATAACTAACCCACCCCCAAAGCAACAACTTGCCAAATAAATATGGGGTGCTTTGAAAGTCATAAATACGTTAATCTATCAAAAAACCTGAAAATATAGAAGACCATAAAAGTCACTCTATAATCGGTGTGAGGATTAGAGGCAAAAAAATGTCTAAATTATTTTTGAAATCTTTAGTATCGAGCCCGGCAATCTTAGCGGCAACCCTAGTTGCTTCCTCAGCTATGGCCGGCAATGGCATCACAAATGCCGAATCGTCCCAATCTGTAGCTAAAGAAATAGACTCCGAGCAAATATTGGCTCAACTTCCCACAGGAGTAGATAATACCCCGGCAACAACCATCCGACAAATCAACCGCTACGGTCGGGAAGGTCGCAATTTGCGGCAACTAAACCGCAGTCGAAGTCAAAACAACAGGAGCAACAGTCAAAAGAAAGGTCAAGTTACTTCTGTATCTCAGCTTTCCGACGTCCAACCCACAGACTGGGCTTTCCAAGCACTGCAATCTTTGGTAGAAAGGTACGGTTGTATTGCGGGCTATCCAGATGGCACTTATCGCGGCAACCGGGCTCTGACTCGATTTGAATTTGCAGCAGGTCTGAATGCTTGTTTGGACAGAATTACCGAACTGCTACAGGCGGCCCTGGGCGATGCGATCGGCAGAGACGACTTAGAGCTGTTGCAACGGTTACAAGAAGAATTCGCCGCGGAACTGGCGATTCTTCGAGGGCGGGTTGACGGACTGGAAGCTCGGGCCGCTGAATTGGAAGTCAACCAATTCTCCACAACCACCAAACTGACAGGGGAAGCTATTTTTGCCATCACTGATGATTTTACTGGTGAAATTAGGGACCTGTTAGACGAAGACAGACAAGACGATACCCAGACGGTCTTCCAAAATCGGGTTCGTCTGAACTTCAACACTACTTTTAGCGGTCGAGATTTGTTACTGACCCGGCTACAGGTAGGTAACGCCCAACGGTTCCGACCCAATCAAGCCGGGGCAGAAGGAGTCCAAACCTTTAATGTCTTTGGGGATACTGATGGCACGTTCGTGCTGGATAAACTGCTGTACAGGTTCCCTGCCAGCGAACGCATGATGGTGACTGTGGCTGCCAGTCGCGGTAGTTGGGATGACATTGCCCCTACGGTCAACCCCTATATGGAAGACTTTGATGGAGGCAGCGGTTCTCTGAGCTCTTTCGGTCAAAGAAGTCCCATTTACCGTATTGGTGGTGGAGGCGGCCTCGGCATCGAGTACGGTTTTGGTAGCAGCGCTTCTTATGCTTCCCCTTACAGTCCGGCAACTTTATCCTTGGGCTATTTGGCTTCCAATACTGCGGATCCTAGCGAGGGTTCGGGCTTGTTTGATGGGGATTATGCAGCCCTGGCCCAATTAACTTTGACCCCTTCAAATAGCTTCCAATTTGCTCTGACCTATAACAAGGGTTACTTTAACGAGGGCAATTTTGGCTTTGATAATGGTGCTGCCACTGGGGTTGGCAATCCTGGAAGTTTCCAAAGCGGTTTTACCGGTAGTGGTGCTGCTAATACAATTTACGGTCTCAATGCTGGATTAAATACCCGCACTCCTGGTTCTATCAACCGAATTAAACCAGTTTCCACTAACTCTTATGGCCTGGAGGCATCCTTCCGATTGAGCCCGAAATTTGTAGTCAGCGGTTGGGGCGGATTGACTGATGTCCGTTTAATCGGTCTGGGTGACGGTACGATTTGGTACTACGGCATGACTTTGGCTTTACCTGACTTGGGACGGCCGGGTAATTTGGCAGGTCTTGTTGTCGGTCGCGAGCCCTATCTGGCAGATTTGGACGTTCCTAGCGGTTTGGGTACGGGATTGAATACAGATTCGTCCTGGCATTTTGAGGCTTTCTATAAGTTGCAGGTGACAGACAATATTTCTTTAACTCCCGGCGTGATTTGGATTACTAATCCCAATCAAAATAAAGATAACGACGATCTGATTATTGGGACTCTGAGAACTACTTTTAAGTTCTAGAGAGCAGGTCAAGTATTGTCAGAAACCACGGTATCTCAGAAACCCGGTTTTTTAGAAAAACCGGGTTTCTCTATCGGCCAAAGCTGAAAATTTTAAAATCAAAAAGCCCCGCCTTTGGCGGGGCTTTTTGATGTTTTGGGGCAGGAATCTAAAAAAAATCCGATTAATTTGGAAGGGATTTGGGGAGGTTTTTCCGATAGATGCTACAAAAAAATCTCTGCTAATTAATAGCTGTTATGATAGTTTGGGAATAAAAAGAAGCGATCGCTCAAATTAATCTGTAGCATAATAGAGAAAAAAACGAAAATAAAGTATCTCCAATAACATTGGATAATAAGAGAATTGCTTAAAATTCGGTCAAAAATTGTCCCTATTACTGATTACCAAATTATGCGCATTGCCAATAACATCACAGAATTAGTGGGTCGGACTCCACTGGTAAAGTTAAATCGCATTCCTCAAGGGGAAGGTTGCGTTGCCAATATTGTAGTAAAACTCGAAGGCATGAACCCGGCCGCCTCGGTGAAAGACCGAATCGGCGTCAACATGATTAACGTGGCCGAAGAGGAGGGCCTGATAACTCCAGGAAAAACAGTTTTAGTCGAGCCCACTTCCGGCAATACTGGTATTGCTCTGGCAATGGTCGCGGCGGCCAAGGGCTATAGGTTGATTTTGACCATGCCAGAAACGATGAGCTTAGAACGGCGATCCATGTTGAAGGCTTTTGGGGCCGAACTGGAACTGACCCCTGGCTCTCTGGGCATGAAGGGCTGTATTACTAGGGCCCAGGAAATTGTGGATTCAATGCCCGATGCCTATATGTTGCAGCAGTTTCATAATCCGGCCAATCCCCAAATCCATCGCCAGACGACGGCTCTGGAGATTTGGGAAGATACGGAGGGTCAGGTAGATATTGTGGTGGCAGGTGTTGGCACTGGCGGTACGATTACCGGGGTGGCAGAAGTTCTCAAAAAACGAAAACCAAGTTTTAAGGCCGTTGCTGTGGAACCGACGAATAGCCCGGTATTGTCGGGAGGTTCTCCGGGGCCTCATAAAATTCAGGGCATCGGGGCCGGTTTTGTGCCTCCAGTTTTGAATGTGGAGGTTATCGATGAGGTGGTGCAAGTTAGGGATGAGGAGGCGATCGCTTACGGTCGTCGTTTGGCTAAAGAAGAAGGCATTCTCTCTGGGATTTCCAGCGGGGCGGCTTTGTGCGCGGCCATTAAAATAGGCCAGCGGCCAGAAAATGAAGGAAAGTTAATTGTAATGATTCAGCCTAGCTTTGGCGAACGTTATTTGAGTACGCCACTTTTTCAAACTCAGGATTTAGAAGTCCCCGTAACGGTTGGTTAATTTGGATGCTGCCCAGAAACCCGGTAATTTCGGCTTGCGCCGGGTTTCTTAGTTTTTTCAAAAACCGGGTTTCTTAATTTTTTTGAAAAAACCGGGTTTCTTAATGCCAAATACCAGAGGGCTGTACTTTTTTGCTTACCATTTCTGTTATGAAATGTCAAATCTATTTGGGTTTTAGCTTAATAAAAATTTGCGAAAGCGATCGCCACCTTCTCAGCGACAATGGGTAAAATTAAAAACGAAGAACCACAAGTAATTTTTTTCGTATCAATTTCAGAAATATGGTAACGACTAAGGCAACCTCCAACTATTATCAAACTTTAGAAGTTAGCCCCAAAGCAACTCAAGACCAAATCAAAAAAGCCTATCGCCGTCTTGCGAAAATCTTCCATCCAGATAGCAATCAAACAATAAGGAACGAAGAAGAGATTGTTCGCATTAATGCGGCTTATGAAATTTTAGGGGATCCTCAAAAGAGAAAAACTTACGATCGCCAAATTTCTCCCCCCGCAAAACCACAAAAAACAACTACTTATAAACGCCATTACAAGAGTAGAAAAAATAGAGGTAGTTCGGCGGATGCGGAACTAGAAAAATGGTTGAATCTGGTTTATCAACCCATAGATAAAAAGCTCAAAAAAATTATCTATTCGCTCAAGGAAGAAATAGATGAATTGTCGGCAGATCCTTTTGACGACGAACTTCTAGAAGCCTTTCAGGATTATTTAGAAAAAAGTCGAGACTCCCTTAAAGAAGCTCAGAATTTATTTCGTTCTCAGCCAAATCCTTCTAACGTTGCAGGGGTAGCGGCTCATTTATATTATTGTTTGGAGCGAGTGGGAGATGGCATCGAGGAGTTAGAGTTTTTTACTTACAATTATGACGATCGCTACCTACATACGGGTCAAGAATTGTTTAGAATAGCTGAGGGATTGCGTGTGGAAGCATGGGAAGCGATTAAACATATTTTGTAATGGGGAATGGGGCATTGGCAATTGACAATTAACAATTAGCAATTAACAACAAAAATTAAATGCCAAATAGAGTTTGAATGCGAGACCTAATCCGATAAAAAGGCGTATTATCTGTAGAAGTTTCATTCAATAATCCCAAATCTTTGAGAGCTTGTTGGCGTTCGTATAATTTGTGGCTAATTTGAAGGGCTAGATCCGGTTGTTCTTCTAATAATTTTCTGAGGTCGTGCTGCTCTATAATAAACAAAATTGAATCTTGCATGGTTCTGACCGTAGCCGTGCGAGGAGCGCCTAATAATAAAGACATTTCTCCAAAAAATTCCCCTTCGTGAAGGGTGGCAATATATTGACCTGTTTTTTGAGAAATAACTTCAACTTGACCGGAAAGAATAATATAAAAAGAATCTCCCGAATCGTTTTCTTCAAAAACGACCTGTCCTTGGGGAAATAATTGTCGATAGCCATATTCTATTAATTGTCGCAATTCTAAATCGGTAAAATTCTCGAAGTAGGTTACTCGTCGCAATAAATCTCGTAAATTCCAATTGTTGGGAGATTTAGGCACGGATTTTTTAAGCTTTTGAGTGTCTTTTTTGGCTTTCTTAGAACCGACAGCAGACTCCTGTAAAACTTTACCGTTGGCAGACTCAAGAGCATAATTATGAGCGGCAAGTATGTTTAAATCTTCGGGATTTTTTATCCATAAATCTCTTTGGGGGAAAGGAATTACTATGTCTCGGTGGCGCAGTTCGTATTCGACGAGAAAGTTTAAAGCGCTGGTAATGTGTTCGCTATCGGGGGGATGGTCGATCCAAACTAAGAGTTCAAAATTTAAAGCGCTATCGCCAAAACCTAGAAAGCGGACTTTAGGAGAGGGAGAGGATAAAACATTTGCTTCTCCTCTAGCTGCTGTTAATAATGCTTCAGTTACTAATACCGGATCTGTGCCGTAAGCAACTCCAACGGGAATATGAATTCGACATTTTGGGTCTTTATAACTCCAGTTAATAATATTATTTTCGACGAAGCGAATGTTAGGGACGATGACAAAAACTCCATCCAGAGTACGGACGATGGTGGAACGAATAGAAATTCTTTCTACTGTTCCTAATAATCCTTCTACTTCGATAAAATCTCCTACTTTAATTGGTTGCTCGAAGAGCATGGTAATGCCGCTAATAAAGTTACTGGCAAGGTTTTGGAGACCGAAACCAAGACCAATACCTAAAACACCGGCTAAAACTGTAAAAGAACTAACAGGAATGCCGTTGTTGTAGAGGACGATTAAGATGCCTAAAGTTGCTAAAAAGTAACTGAGAACCGAGGCGATCGCTTCTTGATTTCCCCTATCTAATCCCATGGGAGAAAGCAGCAATCTTTTAATCCACTCGCTAATGTTTCTGGAAATAATAAAGACTGCTACGCTTAAGAGAATTAGTCTGATAATAGAGACTAAAGAAAGAGGATTATCTCCGATGTAAAATAGGGTGGTTGTCAAGGCTCTGGATAAACTTTCCAGAATTTCCCGAGCTTTAAAAATAATCCAATTCATATTAGGTTAGAGGTTTTCGAGGTCAGAGGTTTTCGAGGTCAGAGGTTTTCGAGGTCAGAGGTCAGAGGTAAGAGGTCAGAGGTAAGAGGTCAGAGGTAAGAGGTCAGAGGTCAGAGGTTTTCGAGGTTAGAGATGTTTGAGATTTGAGATTCTCGCGGTGAAAAAAATATTTTTATAAATATGAGATGCTCCTAATCTTAGCTAACGAGACAAGTTCTTAGATTTTCGATAAAGAAGCTTTAATGCAATTCCCCATTCCCCATTCCCCATTCCCCATTCCCAAAAAAGATTGAAATTTTCTGAGAAACGATCTACATTTATTTACAGAACTTAATAAGTAAATCCCCACTGGATTAATGGAATGTATCGTCAATCGTCGAGCGCAATTTTCAGCCAGTCATCGCTACTGGTTGCCTGAGTTGAGCGAAGCTGAAAATTTTCAACGTTTCGGCCCCACCGCTAGATTTCCCGGACACGGACACAACTACGTCCTCTATGTCTCGATGGTGGGGGAATTGGATGAATATGGCATGGTACTCAACCTGTCTGATGTCAAACACGTCATCAGGCAGGAAGCGACCGGTCAGTTAGACTTTTCTTATCTCAACGAAGCGTGGCCGGAGTTTCAACGCACCCTTCCGACCACGGAAAATATTGCTAGAGTTATTTGGCAGAGGTTGGCACCCCACTTGCCTTTAACTCGAATTCAACTTTTTGAACACCCCGAACTCTGGGCCGATTATTTAGGAAATGGAATGGAAGCGTATTTAACTATTAGCACCCACTTTAGCGCCGCTCATCGGCTTGCTCGTCCCGACCTCAGTTTTGAGGAAAATTGCAATATCTATGGCAAATGCGCCCGCCCCCACGGTCACGGTCATAATTATCATTTGGAAGTGACGGTGAAGGGAGAAATTGACCCCCGTACTGGTATGATAGTCGATTTGGCGGCTTTGCAACAAGCGATCGAAGATGTTGTGGTGGAACCTTTCGACCATACTTTTTTGAATAAAGACATTGCTTATTTTGAGAAGGTGGTTCCCACTGCGGAGAATATTGCGGTTTATATTCGAGAGTTGTTGCGGCAACCTGTTAGAGAATTGGGTGCTAAGTTGCACAAGATTAAGTTGATTGAAAGTCCGAATAATTCTTGCGAGGTTTATTGTACGGAGAGCGAAGATAAACAGGGGAAAGTTGAGGAGAGAGAACCTGTTTTAGCGACTGTTTAAGAGTTTTTTTGTTCCTGTTAATAAAAACCCGGTTTTTTTAAAAAACCGGGTTTTTTGGTTTTGAGAAAAGTAGGTTGGGTGGAACGGAGTGGTTAGCAGCGGATTTTGAAGCGGATGTAGCGGATGGGTTAACGATGGGTGAAAAAGATTGTATGTTGGGTTCCGTTGCACTTCACCCAACCTACTTTTCTACTCAGGGACATAAAATAAAAAATGTATCTCAGAAACCCGGTTTTTTTGAAAAACCGGGTTTCTTTACAGGTTCATCTCCTGCTTTAGTACCGCTGGCAGGGAATAAAGATTTTTTTCCTTTTTAATGAGGGAACGCCGACCTAGAGATTGTAGGGCGTTAACTAAATTTGAGGATGGTATTTGTGCGGTTTCTAATAGTTTTGCCAAACTAATCGGTTGGTTTTTTGTTGCTAGGAGAGAGAGGATTTGTTGTTCGGTTTTTGAGAGGCGATCGCATTGTTGCCGTACTGTATCTTTGACATCTTCTGGTAACAAAACGCTGTTATTTTCTAGTAGTTCGTTCGCGAGAGATTCTCCCAATTCTTGAATGAGATTTGCCGCACTTTTTAACCAGAAGGGGTTGCCTTGGTAGTGGCGAATTAATGTTTCGGAGTTGTCGCTTTCTGCTAACCCGCAATCTTTGAGTATTTCCATTGCTGCTGGGGGTTCTAAACCTGCCAGTTGTAGGGTGCGAATGGGGTTATTGTTGCTGGGATTTTTGCTTTTTATTTGAGGAAAATCTCTGGGTGGTTCCCAACCTATTAAGAGAAAGCTACTTTGATGGGAGAGGTTTTCTATTTGTTTGAAGAAGGAGCGATATTTTTGGTGTTGTTGTTGATATTTACCAGCGAAGTCGCCGCTACTGAAAAGGTGGTGAATGTCATCTAGGACGACTAAACAGCGATGGTTTTGGAAGTGTTTTATGGAGGGTAATTTTTGCTGTTGAGATTGGGAAAAAAACTCTGTTAGTTTATCTTCTAATTCTGCCAAAGTGGGGGAGGTTTCGAGACTGTACCAGATGACGTATTCAAACTGGTTTTTAATGTCTCGAACGAGTTTTACTGCCAGTCTGGTTTTACCGATACCGCCGATGCCGGTGAGGGTTATTAGGGGGCGGCGTTGTTCTAAAATCCAAGTTTTGAGGGTATCGAGTTCGGTAGTGCGACTGTAGAAGGCACCCAGTTCGGGCATTTCGCTTAAGTCTTGGGTGGGAGGTTGTGCGGTGTTGGTTGTTTGTCGATCGGGTGAGGGTGAGTTTGGCGGTGTATCTGGTGGGTGTCTTCCTTCGGGGCAGGTGTTGAAACTATCGCTTACTATAACGTCTTGCCCAAAGTTTAAAATAGAATTGTGCCACCTCTTCATTGCGGAACCTAAATTAGATTTAGTAACGCTTTCTCCCAACCCCTCTGAGAGTATCTGCCATAATTCTGCCCCTGCTTTTCTGGCGTTACTTTCGGAACAGTCGAAGTCCTGGGCGATTTGCTTGTATGCTTGGTGTTCTATAGTTCCTTGGAGTACGGCTTCTTGTAAGTCGTTGAGGTGTTTGCCGGTTTGCTCGAAGACTATTTTATCGACAAGTGCTAGGGCTTCTTTGAGGTTCATGGGGTTAGGGTTTGTTGGATTGTCTGTATTGTAGTTTACACTTCGGAAGATTTTAATACAATTTTGAACATTTTTCTATAAAAGTAGCTGAAACGGGGAGAAAGTTGGTAACAAATTTGAACGTTTTAGGGGTTGGCAAGGGTTGGATTTATGGGGGAGAATGGGAGGAGTATTTAAAACTAAGACTTAGGGAGCGATCGGTTGTCGTTTGATTCCCTGGTGGGTTGGACCAGAGTTGAGGTTTGATTAAAAGTTATACCGTTTGGAGGTAAGATTATG
>CAZSTZ010000120.1:0-18954 GCA_964609515.1 uncultured bacterium
GGCTGCTTCCGCCGTGGCCTCGTTGAACCCTATTCATACCACTCTGGTTTCCAGACGCTCCTAATAGGAACGAGTCGCACTTATTACCTTCCTATTCGTTAGCTTAAAAGACTCGCTAAGGGTCGTTCACGTGCTTCCTCATCGTTACCCTATTTGGCCCCGCTTTTGGGATTGATGGGGAATTACTACCCAAGGGGCCACGCAGTCAGACAGTCAATCAGCAGGACGAGCGGACTTTCACCACCAAGGTATATAGATTTCTAGGACCAACGGTTGATGTCCGTATGTATATTGGCCACTAGGGGGACATTATTAGGGCCTTATGCCCATTTTCGTCCCCACGAATCGCACGCTCTTTAAGCTTTTCTAGCATATCATAAGCTAGGCTAGTTTGATAAAGTGTTGGCTTAATCTTAGCCAGCGCGTTCTTAGTCAGTTTGATATTTGTGTTGTACCGTTCCCGTTCAGGGCTGTTGTTAGCCAAATATTCGAGGTAAAGCTCGAAAACGTTATAAACCTGTTGGAAATTGTCCCCGCTATCATTGGGGATGGTTTTGATGGCCTTAATGGGACGGTATTTGTCCAAAGTAGGGTCAAACTGTCCAATAATTAAATCAAGCTCTATCTGTTGGCAAATTTGACGAGCCCGGGCCAGAACCATCTCATTGTCAAATTTTCCCCGGTGTATGGGATTGAATTTGTCAAGCTGGCCATCTATTGTGAACTTAATGGCTATGGAGCCGTTATTGTCGATGGGCTTAATTTTTGGCCCATTGTTTTTTTGGCCTTTTTTTGGCCTTTTGTTTTGCTCTTTCGATTGCATTTTGCTTAATTCGTACTAAAAAAGGACTAAGTTAAAAGTCAGTCAAGCTAAACCATTGTTATTTGGTTGTTTTTAGTTTCCTTGCCAAGGTTGATGTCGTGGGGAAGAATCGCGTTACCCGCTTTTTTTCAACCACATCCCCAGAGAGCAGGTCAAGAAACTCTGAGAATACTTGACCGACTCTCTAGCGCTAGTAGTAGCGCCAGAACGGCGCCCTGATGTTAAATGGGTAATTTGTTAGTTGTCAGTTGTTAGTTGTCAGTTGTCAATTGTTAGTTAAAAGCGCTAGTAGCGCATCTGGTGTTAAAAAGTGAACATTTTTTCATTAGAGCAACTAACAACTAACCACGCTCCAACTGACAAAAGCGTTAATATTTTTACCCACATTTTTAACCTAGATGCCCTAGTAGGGTGCGCAATGCGCACCTTACAAATTGGGACAGGTATATATAAGCTTTAAGGAAAAAAGTAAGCTATGAATTTTGATGACGCTTTAAGGAAAGTTATTGAAGAGTCGGAAGAAGGTCAATATGAAATTTCCGAGAGAGCCTCTTTTAACTACTTCGATCTATCTAAATTTCTGAAGTGGAAAAGAAAATTACATCTTTCAGAAATGCAGCAACTATATGATGCCTTGAAGGAAAGCGATAGGGAAAAATGGCGATCGCTAATAGCAAGTAATAAATAAAGATTGGGAAAATTTTGGTCTGGCTTCATAGATTTACCGCCGTAGGGCTTTTTAAACCATGAAAGAAGATTTGAGTAGAAATTATAATCTAGTCCTTGAGGTGGCGGATAAATTAGAAATTATCGGCGAAAAAATGATTCTAATAGAGATAGTTTCTGTTTGATTATAACAGCCATAAATTAACAAGGAACAAGTAAGTTATTTAATTAAATTACTTGTAGAATCAGATTTAAAAAGAACGCTAAAAAAAATGTCTAGCGACCTGAAAATAGAAGCAAAAAAAGTTAGTATGCTCTCTGCTGCGAATTATGGATAATTTCTTCCAGAAGAATCTTAATTGCTACTTTTAAAAATGAAAAGCGATCGCTCCATAAGCTGCATATATATCCAAACGACGCGCTAGAGAACAGGTCTTGTATTCTCAGGAAACTCAGTTTTTCGGTATCCCAGAAACCCGGTAATTTCGGCTTGCGCCGGGTTTCTCGATCGCTCTTATAGAACCTCATAAACTCGCAAATTGGCTAGCAGTCTAAGCATAGTATTTAACTACTTCAACCTATTAAGGAACTGACCGCGTTCTATTTCTATTTCAATAGGATGCTTGCCTTCCCCATGATTATCTACAAACCATTTGTGCCAAATTCGTTTGGCTTGATTTTCAAATTCATCAGCAACAGAACTCCAGTCTTGTTCGATGTTTTCTAGATTATTCAAAAATCGAATAACATCGGCTGCAATTTTATTCTCTTCCCAGGCTTGGTTTTTTTCATTTAATCGCAGTTTTGTTCCCTGGAAAGCATTTTGGTCGAAAACTTTTTCTAATGATGCAACAATTCTATAGTTTCCTTCATGGCGTGCTGCTCTGGCTATTCCGTAGAGACTGTCTGCAATAATGCAGATAAACCCAATATATATCGCGCCCTTTAGACTCTCCAAAAAATAAGGAATTGCTTCTTTATATTCTCCATTGATTAACAACAACTCTCCTCGCGCCAAGTTAATTTCTGCTAAAACAGCTAGCCGAGATCTCTGCTTGTGTTGTGGTTCTATTCTGGACATTAAAACCTGTTCTGCTAAATCGGCATAATCCTTAGCTTTTCCTATTTCACCCAACCGACAGTAGCTTCGGCTGACATAAGCTAACCAGTCGGCTGCTCTTTGTCTCCTTCCGATTTTAGCTGAGTAGTATGCCGAATTTAAGAAGTTGGGAATAGAAATTTTTGCCAATCTTTCGACATCATTTAGATTATCAGCTTGGCAAAAATAGAAATCTAGACGAGCAAAGTTTCCAAACAATTCCGAAGCTGCCAAACAAACATCAAAGTTGAAGCGACCTCGATCGTGTCCTGCGGCTATGTAGTCTTTTAGCGCCCGAACTTCTGGCTTAAATTTCTTATCAAAAAGCTTTTGCCTTCCTTCATAAGTAAACTCAAATTCAGAACTTCCAGACAGCCATTTGCCAATCAATTTTTCTATAGTAACTAAAATTTTAGCAGGTGCATTTTCTGCCAATGCTTCATTACTTAAATAATCTAAATAATTTTTTGCTTTTTGCAAATCTCCTTGAGTATGAGCGGAACGAGCGCCCATTAAGCAAGCGGTACAAAGGTTACGCTGTAAATTGTTTCTAAACAACTTATTAATTGGCTCGTTATCTTTTAACTTTTCTTCCTTAATTCTGATAATGTTGTTAATTTCTGTCCTCAGATAATTACTGATAAATAAATTATTCTCCTTTCCTATTTCCCGAGTTATTGAATGTTGCTGTAAGGAATTATCTAGCGCTTTTCTGACTTTCAAAAGATTTTCTTCGATCGCTGCTACATCCTGGCAGACTTGATAGTAATTTTCTTGCTGTTCCGGCTCTACTAAGAAATCGCACAACCAACTTCTAACAGCAATTAAAGCTGCTTGTAAGCTACCAATGACTAAACTTCGATCTACCCAAACACCAGAATAACTCTTATCCATTCTGACATCGCGGTCGTTACTTTCCCGAATCTTTGGTCTATAGGTCACTGAATTTTTAGCTAAACTGTATTTTTGTTTTCCTTGGGCAACGTTAGAAAAATGAATCAAGTCCAGTTTCCCTAGATAACCTAAGCCTTTTTCTAAAGCAGCCAGCATATTTTCAAAGTGGGTTGCACTCGAACTGTGTTGCCAAATAACTTGTTTTTTACCGCTGCTAAAAAGGCAAGTTATCGACGCGCTTATAACCGGATCGAGTAAGCTAATTTCTTTGATTTCATTGTCATCCTGGCCAAATTCATTTTCGGCATCCAAAGCTGCCCGATCTAACTCCTTTTTTATTTCTTTTAGCTCGCAATAATCTTGTAAGGAAAAAGTTAAAGTAGTAAACTCGCACTTGCTAATTCTCATTTTTAGGCAAGAGTTATCCCACTTACTATTATTTTTTATGCTTTGCAACAGTTGAAATAACTCTGAGTAAGTAAATTCATTTTTCCCAGAAATGAATAGTTTGTTTATGGCTTTCCAGAATTTTTTAGATATTCGCTGGTTAACTGCTGCTTGTTTTTTGAGCCAGTCTTCAGCTTCCGTTCTCCCTTGAATATCTTCTTCCTTTGAGAGTTCTTGAGTAATTACTGTTCCAATGTTGTTGATTAGTCGACTAAAAACAGAACCATCTTTGTCCTTGGGAAACTCGGACAAACTACTTACCACGCGGCTAATCTCGTCGTATCTATTGGGATCTGGGTTTAATACAGGGGTTTCGGGTAAAAAACCGGCAGCCATAAGCAATCGATCTAAATCATCGTTGCCTATTTCCTTGCGCTTTTTCTTGATTTCCTTGGAAAGCCTTTTCCCTTTGAGTAATTCTACCGAAGTTAAATAATGCCAAAGCCTTTTTAGGTTGGAGCGATCTATTGGCAACCCTCTGCGAGATTTATTCATAAAATCGACCACCAGTTGGCGGCTAATATTTAACCCCTGGGACAGTTCAAAGTTGGAACTGTCGAGTTCTTCTTTAATTGTTTCTAGCTCCTGGCGAAATTTCTCCCAATATTCATCTTGCTCTTCATCGTATTTCTTATAAATGTCCGGTTCGCTGTCGTTGCTAGATTTGGCCATAATTCCACAGTAGGAGTTCTAAATACTGGATCGAGTATAGCTAAAAGTTGGCATATTGGAGCTTCCTGCGGTTTACATGACAATTGAGGTGGCCATTTTTTTTGATTTTGTCGCCAAAATGTTAATTTCAGGAAATAAATGGTTTGGCGTTGAAGGGATATTAAAGCCTAAAAGCATGATATAAAAGCTTTTGATAGTTTTTGTTATTTATGACATTTATCATAAAATAGACAGTGACTAATTTTTGCTGTTATGATTTTTTCAGACAGGGGCATAATAGTTTAAAGCAGGGTCATCAATGCGGAATCCAAGAAGGGCCAACAAGGCAGACTAGGCTTGCCACAAAGCAAACAAGCAAATACATACTGAGTTGGCCTTTGTCTTATAACTGGCCTTAGTTCCACCTTATGTGGCCAGTTGTATTTGTCTAAATTAACATTTTTGTCAAAACAAAAAAATGTTCAATAATTTAGACACTATATGCAAAAAAAAGCTGTTATTTTCGCTAGAATTGAAAAAAATTGCCAAACTATTCATTTAGGAGGAAAAACTTATGGCAAATCCTTTAGGCAACGGCAAAAACATTACCGTAGAACAAGGTAAACGTGATGTTCTCGTGACAAAAAGAACGGTTAGGTTCGGCCCAAACGTTTATCAAACCAGCAATATTGCTGGTTTCAGCGAGGGAGAAATCGAAATGGCAGGCATTCCTTGGCTGTTACTAATAATCTTGATGGTTGTGGGCTTAATCGTTCTCGCTGCTGCTGGTAACAATAACGTCGGCCAGGTGCTTATTGTACTTTCGATTGCGGGAGCATTTTGGAACTTTTTCAAGCCCAAACAATATGGTTTTCTGTTAACGATCAACTCCGGTGACAAAGTATTGTTTTCTTCATACGACAAAAAAGGGGTGCGGGAAACAGTTTCAGCCATATCTAAATTCATTGAAAGCGAAAAAGATGCCACTTATCGGATTTCTATCAATAATGCTAAAGTTGAAGGTAGCATAGTTGCTGGTGACAAAAGCACTGCGGTCTACTCTAAAAATTAATTAATAGACCTCTCCAAAAATTAAGATTGTGAGGCTTTAATAGCTTGCGGTTTCGTCATCTTTTCTGGAGACGTCTAATAAACTGCTTCAAATGACTTGAGTTTAATCTCGAAGCGGTTTAATCCCCCGAAAAATTGCCAAACAAAAGTTCTGAATAATTGAGGTAAATACCGAACATGAATAGCAAAAATATAGAATTAAACAACAGCCGCTTTGATGGCAACTTGGTTCAAGGAGATGGAAACGTCACAACTAATACTCAAGATACCTCTAAGGGTCTATTAAACAACAACGCTTACAACAACGATTTTCGAGCGGAAGCTCTCAAAGAAATTCAGGGACTTCTCAAGCAGCTAGAGGCAGGGAATCCAAGCGCCACCGAAGCCGAACAAATTGCCTTCCTTCGCGACGAGACCAGTGCCAGTTTTAAGCGCCGAGTGGTTGCTGCATTACAAGCTGCTGGTGAAACTTCTATTGAGGAGTTTTTAGATAACCCCTACGTTAATGTTGCAAAGGCTACCCTTAAAGGTTGGGTTCAGGCTCAATAGACACCTCCAGAAAAAGAATAGGTATTTTTGGAGAGGTCTAAAATACCTATTCTGGATTTTAAGTGGTATTTGTATTGCGGGTGAGCATTAAAGAACTGCCATAAACAGTCTTTTTACTGTAAAATAGATGCGATCGCCCCCACTTCTATTTCCCCAGACCACAAAAAGAAACAACCATGAACGCAAAACAACGATTAATTTTAGAAATAGAAAACTCTCCAGACTTTATCATTAAAGAAGTCTTTCAATCTTTATTAATTGCCAAAGCAAAGTACGCTCGCGAACAAGCAAGAATACTCCTAAAATCCCCCCATACCCAGGAGAACTCCGATAACTATAGTAAACCGATTTGGGAATTGTTTGACGAAGCAGTAAAAAACTTACCCGAAGAAGCTATTTCTGAATTACCACAAGATGGCGCTGCCCAGGCAGACCATTATATTTACGGAACGCCAAAACGAGAAGAATGAGACAAGTTTTTGCAGATAACTTTTACTGGGTTGCTCTACTTAACCCAAGAGATGCATGGCATCAAAGAGTAAAAGAATTTAGTCCCTCTCTCAAATCTGTAGAGCTTGTCACAACTGAAGATTTCAAGAGATAATGCAGAACGATCGCATTTTAGTAATTCCCTCGACTTCCCTGGTTCTTGGGACTTATGTTTCTTTTTGTATTACGAATGTAGCATTTTTAGGGGTACGGGGGCAACTCGATGGAGGCTTACAAAAGAAGCTTGAAGGTATGATAAAATTTAAAGAAGCTTGAGTTTGCAATCGAATTTTTCGCGATCTTCTAATTAAGAATACTATTTGGAAATTAAGATTAAACCTAGATGCCGATTCCATCAGAAATTCAAGCTATTATTGACCGACTGGAAGGGGAACTTCAGGAGATCGAACGAGAAGTAACTGAAGGGCTGAATATTCTCAGGGCAGTTATGTCTCGTTTTCCAGACAATGCTATACTTGTCCAGTATTTCGCCTATCTTAGCTCGCTTTTGTTTTTCGTAGAAACTTCTCGAAGACAAATTCAGGAAACTGTTGAAAGATTATCGCCAGCGAATGTACCAATAGCTTTGGTTCAGGAGTCTGGAGAGGATTTATCAACTTTACTAGGACGAGTTATCGAAGGCAAAGTTCGTGTCGAACCCATTATAACTTTTTTAAGGGGATTACCATGAAAGAACTACCAGACGAAAAAACTTTAACGGAAATGCTTGAAGTTTTTAAAGATGCCGAAAATAAGGCAAGAGAAATTTTTGAGTTATCCACAGCGATCGCTTTTAAATATGAAAAAAAATTGCAAGAAATAGAAGATAGGGAACCAGAAAAATCCAGGGTTGGTTAGCAAAATGGTGTTTGATTTATGTCGTAAAAACTAGAATTGTTAATAAGTAGTAGGGTGCGCAATGCGCACCTTACAAAAATGACTTTTTTAAGCCAGTAGTAGCGCGTCACTGCTAAAATGGTGGGTAGTTTTCCCTCGTACTCATACTCAACAAATACCATCACCCAGCAGAAACCTGGTTTCTGCGAGAAACCAGGTTTCTTAGGTCTCGAAGCCAAGAAAAAGCACCCACCAATTTAGCAGTGCAGCGCTAGTAGGGTGCGCCGAAGCGCACCTTACAAATCTCCCATTCCCCATTCCCAAAAAAATGAGTTTTTTAAGCGAAATCAAACAATTTATCTCCTCCTGGAACGATCCGTTTGTATCCATCGACTTAACCGACTTCGATTTATTTCGTACCAGTCCCGAAGGTAATATTAACAGCGAAGGAACCTCCGCTTGTTCTGACTCTCCCACCGTTCCCAAATATTATCGTTATTTCAAAAAAGCGATCGAACCCGGAGTTAGAGAACTGACTATTGCTTTTATCCTCAAATTAGATTGCATCACTTATTCCAGTTGTCAAGGTCACTATGCCGCGCCAGATTCGGTAATGAGGCAAAGATATGTAGCAGTTTTGCCTCGGGATCCAGAAGATTACCAACGTTTATTAAAGATTTTAACAGCAATTGCCGAGGAGACTAATTCCCATTTTTATAGCAATCCCGTTAAAGTAGCAATAGCTGAAGATAAAGTTAAGTCGGAAGATTGCGAAATGCCCGGTTTAGTTTTTTCTTTCGTCTCGGTTCTTTCCGAAGAACATATCTATTTTAGAGAATTAGAACCAGTTTATAATTACGTTTTAGAACTGGTTCATGGTTATTAAGCTTACATTGGTAACTAACTTTTTTGTCCCCAACAAACTTTTTTATCGCTAAAGCGATTACTACAAACTAGCTTTGTATTTGCTTTCTTTCTCTTAATTTAAGCATGATTTCTTCGTGGATGCTTTGAGTAATAGGATAAAAACTAGCTAAAATTAGGCCGCCAATTAAGAAACAAGTAGGCAGAGGACCGATGACTATTCTAATAGCTAAAAGAGCAGATTCCGGTTGAACTGGTGGAGGTTCTCCCGCAGTGGTTTCCATAAATCCAGCAAAATCTAAAGCTTGCCCCACCAAAAATAAGCCGATCGCCAATCCAATCTTCTGCAAAAATACCATAAAAGAGTAAAAAATACCCTCCCTTCTTTGACCGGTTTTTAATTCGTCTAAGTCGATTACATCTGGTATTAAAGACCAAGGAATTAAATAAGCAGTAGAAATCCCCATCCCTACCAGAGATGCGAAACAATACATTAAACCTACTTGTCCCGGTTGCAGAATAAACAATCCTACTTGACCGATAAACCAAAAACCAACACCCATTAAATAAACCGCTTTTTTGCCAACTTTCTTACTAACAGCACTCCAGACAAACAACATACTTAAAGCAGTACCTTGAGCGGCGATCGCTACCAAAGAAAAGGTATTTTCAGAAAGACCCATCCAGTTAACCACAAAAAAAGGCAAAATAGAAGCGGTAAACTGAACTGCCAACCAAGAACATAGATAAATCCCAATTACATATAAAAAAGGTCGATTGCTAAAAACAATTTTAATTTGCTCGATAACAGAGATTTCCTCTTCTAGTGGCAGAGACTTTTCCCCATTTGCCCAACGCAGGCGATGGCGAGTACCTAAAAAGCAGTAATATATCGGCAATACTGACATAATCGCCACAATTGCTGCCAAAATTATAAATTCTGTTTTTGGGTCTTCTTCAAAGGTGCTAAAAATGACTTTAGCTAAGATTAAAGAAAAAATGCTGCCGCCAATAGAAAAAGCAAAGCGAAAACTATTGAGAGTCGTTCGTTCGTTATAATCTTGAGTAATTTCTGGAGTTAGGGAAGAATAGGGAATATTAAAGCAAGTAAAGGCGGTACTAAAAATTAAAGATATTATCAAATAATACCAAAATAACGACCATTTATCGCTAAAAGGTACTAGCCATTGTAAAAAGAAAAAAGTCGCAAAGGGAATAGAAGAAAAGACCATCCAAGGATAGCGACGACCCCAAGGGTGTTTGGTGCGATCGCTTAAAATGCCAACAATAGGATCCGTAAT
Source organism: uncultured bacterium (assembly GCA_964609515.1). Lineage (GTDB taxonomy): Bacteria > Cyanobacteriota > Cyanobacteriia > Cyanobacteriales > Microcoleaceae > CALKCV01. The sequence goes on from CAZSTZ010000120.1 coordinate 9,692, forward strand.
CGCATCCCAAATTTTAGTAATCATCATAATACTGCCGGCCAAACCTGCTGGTAAACCTGCAATATTGGTGAAGAAAAATAGTAGGTAAAAGATGAGGATATTAAAGCATAAGGTAGAACCGAGTTCTCCCGCACCAAAGGCAAATTTTGTCGAAAAGTTTAGTTTTTCGTTAGTAGCAGTATCCACCTTCATAAACTCAATTGATAATTGTTAATTTTTTTATTTTTGGTCATGGGGAATAGGAAAACCTTCCTGATTTTTAACTGTTGACAACTCCTAAACGGATTGCTACAGTTTCTTGAAGCGAACCAGTTTTATAACAAAATAGGTAAGGATTAAAAAGCCTATTTCCCATTCCCCATTCCCTATTCCCCATTCCTTATTTGCTTTCTTTCTTTCAATTTCAGCAAAATTTCCTCGTGAACCGTTTTCGTAATAGGATAAAAAGTAGCGAGAATGATGCCGCCAATTAAGAAACAAGTAGGCAGAGGGCCGATGGCTATTCTAATAGCTAAAAGAGCAGACTCCGGTTGAACTGGAAGAGGTTCTCCGGGAACTCTTTCAATAAATCCAGCTATTTCCAAAGCTTGCCCCACCAAAAACAAGCCTAGCGCCAATCCAATCTTCTGTAAAAACACCATAAAAGAGTAAAAAACACCCTCCCTTCTTTCTCCCGTATTTAACTCGTCCAAATCGATGACATCTGGTATTAGAGACCAGGGAACGAGATAAGCGGTAGAAACTCCAATTCCGGCTAAAACGGCTAGAGAATACATCAATCCTACTTGTCCCGGTTGGAGCAGAAAAAGTCCTGCTTGAGCGATAAACCAGAAACCGACACCCATAAAATAAACTGCTTTTTTACCGACTTTCTTACTAACAGCAGTCCAGACAAATAACATCACTAAAGCAGTACCTTGAACGGCGATCGCCACCAGAGGAAAAGTATCTTCAGAAAGCCCCATCCAGTTAACCACAAAGAAAGGCAAAATAGAAGCAGTTAACTGCACCGCCAACCAAGAAAATAGGTAAATTCCAATTACATATAAAAAAGGACGATTGCTTAAAGCTACCTTGATTTGCTCTAGAGCGGGTATTTGCGTCTGGTTTTCTGCTTGTGGCGATTTTTCCTGATTTGTTGCAGAAACCCGATGGCGAGTGCCAAAAAAACACCAATAGATAGGCAACACTGCGATAATTGCCACTACCGTTCCCAACACTAAAAACTCCATTGTCGGATTGTCTTCAATCGCGAGAAAGATGATTCTAGCTAAGATTAAAGAAAAAATACTGCCGCCGATAGAAAAAGCAAAGCGAAAACTGTTAAGGCTAGTCCGTTCGTTGTAGTCTTCCGTAAGTTCTGGGGTGAGGGCAACGTAGGGCATATTAATACAAGTATATGCCGTACTAAAAAGTAAAGAAACCACCAGATAATACCAAAATAGCGGCCATGTTTCCGTAAAAGGCACCAGCCATTGTAAAAAGAAGAAAATCCCAAAAGGAATAGAAGCAAAAAGCATCCAGGGATAGCGACGACCCAAGGGGTGTTTGGTGCGATCGCTCCAGATTCCCACAATAGGATCGGTAATCGCATCCCAAATCTTAGTAATCATTAAAATACTGCCGGCCAAACCCGGGGGCAAACCGGCAACATTAGCAAAGAAAAACAGCAGGTAAAAAATCAGGATATTAGCGCAGATGGCAGGCCCTAAATCTCCAGCGCCGAAGGCTAATTTTGTCGAAAAATTGAGTTTTTGAGGGGACGAAATTTCGGCTTTCATAAATTATTTTTTTTGGGGTAATGGGTAACAGGTAATGGGTAATAGGTAATGGGTAATGGGTAATAGTTTTTCAGTATCTCAGAAACCAGGTAATTTCGGCAAAACCTGGTTTCTTGACCTGTGTTAATAGGTAATGGGAATAGGGAATTGGCAATTCCCCATTCCCAATTCCCTATTCCCTATTCCCCATTCCCAAAAACTAAAACTGAAACTCGACAAACCACAAGACTAAAATTCCTAAAATACTGATGCCCGCCAGAATAGTCAGCACATAAGATTGAGACTTACCAGAGACTCCGTATTTCAAACCCTCTCCGCTGAAAATGGTAGCTAAACCAACTAAATTGACCAGACCATCGACTATATAGCGGTCTATCCAAGCATTGAACTTAGAAAGCTGACTCACGGCAAAGACTACCGTCACGTCGTAGAGGCGATCGACATAAAAATCGTAAGCTAATAAATCTTGGACGAATCGTAAAGGAATTGGAATCGGTCGAGACCAAGTTCTGCCCAATTCGATAGCTAGTCCGAAAACTACCCCCAACAAACCAGATAACACTAGCAAAACCACAGCAGCCAAATTTAAGTAACCCCAGTCTGGTAACAAAGATAAGCGCTGCATCATTATTGGAGTTAAAAGAGTGACAATACTTAAAGTCACCATCGGCACTGCCATCGGCCAGGGTACTTCAGGCGATCGCCTAGTTTTAGGTTGAGGCTCTCCCAAAAAGACCAGACGGAAAACCCGAGTAAAATTAATTGCAGTTAAGAAATTCACCAACAACAACACCCCTACAATCCAGGGATTGATAATCCAAAAAATATCTACCCCTTGGCGCAGGGCCCAGAAACCCCCCAAAGGCAGCAAACCGATTAAACCAGCGGCCCCCACCACAAAAGAAGTCGTCGTCGCCGGCATTCGGGACCAAAGGCCGCCCATTTCCGTGAGGTCTTGACTGTTAGTAGTAATGATAATCCCGCCAACGCTCATAAACATCAAAGCTTTAGCGATCGCGTGAGTAAATAGCAGCAACAGAGCAAACCCACTCCACTGCATTCCCACCGCGATAAATACCAATCCCAGATAAGCGCTCGTCGAATGGGATAAGGCCCGTTTGATATCGATTTGAGCGATCGCCACCAAAGAAGCGCCGATGGCCGTAATTGTACCGATAACCACGAGAGCGTCGAGGGCGATCGGCGACAAATTTAAAACTGGTTGAAGTTTAATCAGCACATAAGCACCGCAACCTACCACTACAGAATTTCTCAACAGAGACGCCGGGTTGGGGCCTTCCATCGCTTCATCCAACCAAAGATGGAGGGGAAATTGAGCGCATTTACCCGTCGGCCCCGCGATTAAGGCCAGTCCCAACAAAGTAGCCGTAAGGGGAGACAAATTAGCAGTTTCCGCCCACTGATAAAGGTCGTTAAAATTCAAACTCCCCGCCATACTCGAAAGTGCCACCACTCCCATCAACAGCAGCACGTCGCCCACCCGCTTCGTCAAAAAAGCATCCCGAGCTGCAGTTACCACCAGAGGTTGGGCGTACCAAAAACCCACCAACATATAAGTAGATAGAGTCAGCATTTCCAGCAAAGCATAGCTGAGGAATAGAGAATCGCTGATAACCAAACCGCTCATGGCCGCCTCAAAAAATCCCATCAGAGCAAAGAAGCGAGCCAAGGCCCAGTCTTTTTCCAAATATCCCAAGGCGAACAATTGGGCTAACAAACTCAAACCCGTTACTAACTCCATGGCCCCCAAAGTAACCGAAGAGATTTGGAGGGCAAAGGATAAATTGAGGTCCGCAGTTTGCAGCCAGTTCCAGGTTAATTCTGTTGGTTCCTGGCCCCAGGTAGCTCCGAAGACAATAGAACCATGGACCACCGCCAATACAGTCATTAATAAGTTAAAGTAGGCAGCCGGTCGCGGCCCCGTGCGTCGAATTACTCCTGTGGACCAGGGTAAGGTTAAAAATGCTCCTAAAAGACCATAAACTGGTATCCCCCAACAGGTTTGGATGAGAAACTCTGTCATTTGTCTCGTCGCTCCTTATTTTGTTAAAAATATCTGTCTGGGCTGCTTCATTATAAGTTCAAATTATCTTGGGTACTTTTACTTAAAAAAATTCTCAAGAGCGGCAACCTTCCAAAAGTAATAAAGAAAATCTTAACATTAAGGCCAACTAAGGACGGCAAGTCAGCTTCCCAAGATGTCCATAAGTAGGATCGCGATCGGATAAATTTTTCTAAATGGCTCTAATTATGAATTATGATTAAAGTTGCTATTGTCAAAGAGGCCGTCTGTCCCTATTCTTAAAAGAGGGAAGTTGATGGCTTACTTGCAGAAAAATTGGGTATTCCATCAAGGTTTTCCCACACCTTATTCCTACTGCTATTCCCACTCATGCTATGGCCAATCATATTTCCTTCTAAAAAGAGTTTATGAGTACTCGTCTTGAATACTCGTCAGGAATGAATACTCGTCCTGAGTATGAGGGAGTGGCAGAAAACAAAAGAATAAAGCTCAATTTCACCAGATTAACTACCGTAGTTAGGAGATTAAGTTAAGATGCCAATCGCTGTTGGAATGATTGAAACCAGAGGGTTTCCTGCCGTAGTAGAAGCAGCCGATGCCATGGTTAAAGCAGCTAGGGTAACTCTAGTGGGCTATGAAAAAATCGGTAGCGCCCGCGTAACTGTTATTGTCCGGGGAGATGTCTCCGAAGTTCAAGCCTCAGTGGCCGCAGGAGTAGAGTGTGCCAAGCGCGTTAATGGCGGTGAAGTAGTTTCGACTCATATCATCGCTCGCCCTCACGAAAACCTGGAATACGTCCTGCCCATTCGATACACCGAAGAAGTAGATCAGTTCCGTACCTATTAGAAGTCTGGGTAAATCGGTCTTTTCCCTATTTGTTTTCAGGGAAAAGCCAAAGCTGAAGTTGGCAAGAGGCAACAAGAGGCAATAGGCAAGAGGCAATAGGCAAGAGGCAAGAGGCAAAAGACAATAAGAAAGAAATCGTCAGGTTAATTGTTAATTGTTAATTGTCAATTGTTAATTGCCAATTAACTTTCATGTTTTGGCAAATATGAAATGACCCGGGGAAACTCTTCCCTTAGTGCCAGAATTGAAATTTAGGCACTGTTTAAATAGTGGGAGTGGTACAGAAGTAATGGCAAAATCCATCTTGATAGTGGCTCTAACCCATTACCTATTACCTATTACCCATTAACAAAATAGTAAAAGTTCGATCGCAAAAACAATATTGGAGAAAAACTAATGTCAATCGCTGTCGGCATGGTAGAAACTCTTGGCTTTCCAGCGGTTGTAGAAGCAGCCGATGCAATGGTCAAAGCAGCCCGAGTAACTTTAGTGGGCTATGAAAAAATTGGTAGCGGTCGCGTAACCGTAATTATTCGAGGAGATGTCTCGGAAGTACAAGCTTCAGTCGGTGCGGGTGTCGAAAATGTAAAAAGAGTTAATGGCGGTCAAGTCATGTCAACTCATATCATCGCTCGTCCCCACGAAAACTTAGAATACGTTCTGCCCATTCGTTACACCGAAGAGGTCGAACAGTTCCGCGAAAGTACCACTGGAATTCGTCGGAGATAGGTCTTAAAGTTCATGCAAATTGCTAAAGTTCGCGGCACTGTCGTTAGTACCCAGAAGGAACCGAATTTAACAGGAACGAAACTGCTTCTGTTGCAGTTTATCGATCCAGAAGGTAATGTTATGCCCAAGTATGAGGTGGCCGCTGATAATGTTGGTGCCGGAATAGACGAGTGGGTTTTGGTAAGCCGTGGCAGTGCCGCTCGCAAAGTTGAGCGAGGCGAACATTATCCTGTAGATGCTAGGGTCGTGGGAATTATTGACACGATAACTGTCGAAAATCGCAGGGTTTATAGCAAAAAAGACCAATATTGATTTGGGGAATGGGGAATGGGGAATGGGGAATGGCTAATGGCTAATGGCTAATGGCTAATTGTTAGCTGTTAGTTGTTAGTTGTTAGTTGTTAGTTGTTAATTCCCAATTCCCAATTCCCAATTCCCAATTCCCAATTCCCAATTCCCAATTCCCAAAAAAGGAGAAATTTATGCCACACCGCAAAGAAGCGGCTCCACCTACGCCGTGGTCGAGAAATTTGGCGCAGCCGACTATAGATAATACTGATTTCGTTCACGCCCTGTCTAATGTCATCGGAGACGTGAGAATGGGTTCTAACGTGTTAGTGGCTCCCGGGACTTCTATTCGAGCCGATGAGGGTACTCCTTTTCATATCGGTTCGGGTACTAACATTCAAGATGGAGTAGTAATTCACGGTTTAGAACAAGGACGAGTAAAAGGAAACGATGGTCAAGATTACTCGGTTTGGATCGGTAATAACGTCTCTGTTACCCATAAAGCTCTAGTTCACGGCCCATGCTATATCGACGATGACTGCTTTATCGGCTTTCGTTCTACGGTATTTAACGCCCGTATTGGTAAAGGCTGTATTGTAATGTTACACGCTCTCATTCAAGATGTAGAAATCCCGCCGGGGAAATATGTTCCGTCGGGAGCGATTATTACCAACCAACAGCAAGCCGAGCGGCTGTCAGACGTGCTGCCGGCAGATATGGAATTTGCCCATCATGTGGTGGGAATTAACGAATCATTGCGCCAAGGATATTTGTGCGCTGACAATGTTTCTTGCATTACACCAATTCGTAACGAACAACAAAGAGGTAAAAATACCATGAATAATGGCGGTTATAACAGTTCCTTTACTAGCAGCAACTTGAGCCAAGAAGCGATCGCTCTGGTAGAAGGTCTCCTAGACCAAGGCTACATAATCGGTACCGAACACGCCGACCAACGTCACTTTCGGGTTAGCTCCTGGAGCAGTTGCTCTCCCATCGAAAGCAAAAACCCCAAAGAAGTAATCGGTGCCTTAGAAGGCTGTCTGGCAGAACACGCGGGAGAATACGTCCGCCTGTTCGGTATCGATCCGAAAGCCAAACGCCGCGCCGGACAAATGCTGATTCAACGTCCGGACGGCAAACCTGTAAGCGCCCCTTCTGGCAAGGTTCCTAAAGTTAGCGCTCCATCGAGTGCTGCTAAATCTTATGCTGCCCCAGCTGCAGGCGGTGGAGCAGGTTCGGAAATAGCAGCCCAGGTGCGCTCTTTATTAAACCAAGGTTGCAAAATCGGTACGGAGTACGCTAGCGAACGTCGCTTCCGCACTAGCTCTTGGCAAAGCGGTCCGACAATCTCCAGTACCAGTTCCTCTCAAGTTTTGGCTTCCCTAGATTCTCTTCTGGCAGAACACGCTAACGAGTACGTCCGCTTAATCGGTATCGATCCTCAAGCCAAACGTCGCGTTGTCGAAACTCTGATTCAAAAGCCGGGGGCTAAAGCTCAAGTTCAATCCTCCAGTTCTTATCGTCCCAGGGGCGCGCAAACAGCTCCCGTTGGTAGCAGCGGCGGTAGCCCTTCCGCAGGATTGAGCGAAGATGTCGTGGCTCAAGTACGTTCCTTGTTGAATCAAGGATATGGAGTTAGCATAGAACACGCTAACGAACGTCGCTTCCGGACTGGCTCTTGGCAAAGCGGCGGTCCTATTTCTGGTAACTCCCCCTCTGAAGTTTTGAGGGGTTTGGAAAATGCTCTGGGAACTTATAGCGGAGAATACGTTCGCTTAATTGGCATCGATACTAACGCCAAGCGTCGCGTTCTCGAAACTTTGATTCAACAGCCAGGTCAGAAACCCGCTCCATCTACTAGCGCCCCCGCAGCTAAGGTCGCCGCCGCTCCTCAACCTGCTGCTCCCAGTTACAGCTACAGCAACGGTAACGGCAACGGTGCTGCTGCAGGCAGTGGTTTAAGTCAGGAAACTGTAGAGCAAGTGCGTTCTTTATTGGCTAGCGGTTTCCGGGTGGGTACCGAATATGCAGATAAGCGTCGCTTCCGCGTTGGCTCTTGGAAAACTGATACGGCGATCGATTCTAACCGCACTGCCGATGTTATCGCTGCTCTGGAAGCAAGTTTGGCTCAACACGAAGGTGAATACGTCCGCTTGATTGGCATCGATCCTCAAGCCAAACGTCGCGTGGTCGAAACTATCGTTCACGAACCGGCTAAACGGTAAGTAAATTGTCAGTGGTCAATTGTTAATTGTCAATTGTTAATTGACAATTAACAATTCCCATTCCCCATTCCCCATTCCCAAAAATATGTCTTTGCCTGCTATAGTTCCCAATTGCAATTACGAGCCTTTTATTAGTGGCGATGTCTCCATCGCAGCGGATGCGGCGATCGCTCCTGGAGTTATCATCCAAGCTGCCCCCAATTCGCGCATTGTCGTTGCCGCTGGGGTTTGTATCGGCATGGGGGCTATTCTTCATGCTTATAACGGCAATATAGAAATAGAAGAAGAGGTGACTATTGGGGCGGGTGTCTTAGTTGTGGGTCGAGCTAAAATTGCGGCAAAGGCTTGTATCGGTGCTTTGAGTACGGTTATTGCTTGGGATCTAGAAGCCCAACAAACTGTAGCGGCGGGTTCTATTCTGGGGGATACTAGCCGACAGGTTTCGGAACCATCGGCATCTGTTTCTACTAACAGGCAAGATGCCTATTCTACAACTGAAACAACTCCTGCGGAACCGACGACACCATCGGCATCTGTTTCTAATAACAGGCAAGATGTCTATTCTACAACTGAAACAAGTTCTTCTGGGACGACGGCACCATCGGCATCTGTTTCTAATAACAGGCAAGATGCCTATTCTACAACTGAAACAAGTTGTTCTGGGACGGCGGCAACTCCTACCAACGAGGAGGAGGCGGAACGGGCATTGGCAGAACAATCCCACTATGTCTCTCCTGGAAATAGATACAATACTGTCATCCAACCCCAACCGGTTTCGATTCCCCAAACTCCTACTCCTACTAACATCGAAGAAGAACAAGAGGCGACTGCTCCCTCCAATGCGGAAGCGAATAACGGGCAGGATGCCGGTTCTACAGAGCAATCGCAGTTCGTCTCGCCCGGACCCGGATATCATACTTTTATTCAAGCAAAACCGATTTCGATTCCCGAGATTACTGTTAAGAGGCAAGATGCCTATTCTACAGTTAACAACGATGTTCTCACTCCTGAAGTTGAAGCTGAACCACCGGAGCCTGAAGAGGAAGAAAAATCTCCAACTCCTAAAAATCCTGTTGCGGGCCTAGATTATGTCCAAGGCATGATGAAAACTCTTTTCCCCCATAAAAATATCTCTCTTGCCCGGGAAGATGAGGAAGATTAAAGGGAATTGTTAGTGGTTGGTGGTTAGTGGTTAGTGGTTTGCTTGTCCGTGCAAAATATTTTTTAATGTGTTTTTCCTCTAAAACTATTTACTTTTGCATGCATGCCTTTTGCATGCATGCCTACTTCTACAAGAAGTCTATTGACAAATTGACTATTTTATGATAAGACCCGGGTGCTGCGAAA
>CAZSTZ010000121.1:0-18916 GCA_964609515.1 uncultured bacterium
TGACAACTGTCATTGAGGGAAGGTCAAAAAAATGACACCAAATTGGTGTCAAAAAGTGCGCAATTGCGCACAAAAAACAGTTAAGGGCCTCAAAAAGTGCGCAATTGCGCACAAAAAACAGTTAAGGGCCCCAAAAAGTGCGCAATTGCGCACAAAAAACAGTTAAGGGCCCCAAAAAGTGCGCAATTGCGCACAAAAAAAATAGACATTAGAATTTAAACCCAAATCCCCAATTGTTAATTAGTTAATTATTAATTATTTGCTATGGAAGAATTAAGTATGTTAATTTTCGGACTTATCTTAGGTCTAGGTGTGGGAGTGGTGGCGGCAGATTTCTGGTTTAAAAAGCGATCGCGCAAGCACCAGAAAGAAGAAGAGAATAAAATTAATTTGCTAAAAGAGCAATTGGAAAAGCAGCATCAAGCTCGGATGCAAGAAACTATGGTTAGTCTCCAGAAAGAGGAAGACAATAAGCTGGCACAAAAAGTTCGGGAGTTGGAACGAACCCACCAAGCAGATAAAGAGAAGGCTCTCCAGGAAGCAGAGGAAAGATTTAGGAAAAGCACGGAGGAGTTAGAAAAAAATTATCAAGCTCAATTATCTGAGGCGATCGCTTCCCATCAAGGGGAGTTACAAGAAGTTTATGAGCTTCAATGGTCGGAAGTTTTGGAGTCGGAAAGGGCGGAACATCAATCTCAATTGCAACAATTAACCGAGCAATTAGAGAGTTTGGAAGCTCAACGGCAGGAGGCGATCGCTTCTCTCCAAGAGCAACACGAAACCGAAATGCAACGCCGAGAGGCGGAGTTAGAAAAAAGTTATGAGGCGCGTTTGGAGGAAACTAGAACTAATCTCCAACAGCAACGCGACACTCAAATGCAACAGCGAGTTGGCGAGTTGGAAAAAGATTACGAGGCCCGTTTGGAGGAAACTAGAACTAATCTCCAACAGCAACGGGAAGGCAAAATGCAACAGCGAGTTGCGGAGTTGGAAAAAATTCACGAGAGACGCTTGGAGCAAACTATTTCTACTTTGAGGCTCAAACATGAAGCGGAAATGCAACGGAAAATTGCGGAGTTAGAAACTACTCACCGGGCTCGCCTCCAACAAGCTATTTCTACTCTGGAAGCACAACATCGAACCGAAATGCAACAGAAAATTGCCGGGTTAAAATCGCATAATTAATAATTCCCTATTCCCCATTCCCTATTCCCCATTCCCAAAAATATGAGTTTAGTTGTTGGGGGCGATCGCAGCAGTGCGGGTAAAACTACTGTTACTCTCGCCCTTCTGGCATATCTTACGCGACAACATTTGTCAGTACAATCTTTTAAAGTAGGTCCAGACTACATCGACCCGATGTTTCATACTTATGTTACGGGTCGTTCTTGTCGCAATTTAGATCCGGTATTGACCTCGGAAAATTATGTGCGAGAATGTTTTGCCCGTCACAGTCAAAGCGCCGAGTTTGCCTTAATAGAAGGGGTGATGGGTTTGTTCGACGGCATCCCCCGTAGAACAGGCGTCTCGCCTGTTACCTCTAACTTTGCCAGTACGGCTCATGTTGCTTTGCTGTTAAATTTACCCGTTTTATTAGTAATAGATTGTAGTAAATTATCGGGTTCCGTTGCGGCGATCGCTCGCGGTTTTACTACTTTTGACCCTACAATTCAATTTGCCGGTTTGGTTTTAAATCGGGTGGGGAGCGATCGGCATCTTTATCTTCTCCAAGAGGCGATCGCTCCTTTAAATTTACCTATTCTGGGGGTACTGCGCCGCCAACAAAATATTACTATTCCCGACCGCCATTTGGGTTTAATTCCCACTGACGAAATGCCAGAACTTAATAGTTTAATCGACGACCTGGCATTGATGGCGAAAAGTTGTTTTAACTGGGAAGAACTTTTGCCTTTTTTAAGGAGTCAGCTAAAGAGCAAGTTAAAAAGTCAAGATGAGGGGTCAGAGCAACAGTTAAGTATGCAGATCCCTCCCAATGATATCTTAACTTCTCTATCGGAATTTGTCAAGGGTTTTTCCGAAAAAAAATCGGCAGTTTTTGAGAAAAAAATTGAGAAAAAAATTGAGAAAATAGTCTTGGCCGTGGCCCGAGATGCGGCCTTTAATTTTTATTACCAAGACAACCTGGACTTATTAGCAGAATTGGGGGCAGAATTAATCTTTTTTAGTCCTCTTAAAGATACCTCTTTACCTCCAGAAACTCAAGGACTGTATTTCGGCGGCGGTTTTCCCGAAGTTTTTGCAGAACAATTGAGCGAAAATATTAAGATGCGGGAGTCAGTAAAAACAGCAATTATTAAGGGAATGCCAACTTATGCGGAATGCGGGGGATTGATGTATTTATGCCAGGCTATTATTGACTTTAATAAGAACTCTTGGGAGATGGTAGGAATTTTGCCTGCTGCTGCGGCGATGGGGAAAAAGTTAACATTAGGATATCGCCAGGCAATAGCGGTTAAAAATAGTGTTTTATTAAAGGAAGGAGATAAGGTTTTCGGTCACGAGTTCCACCGTTCGGAATTAATAGCAAACAGGCGAGATGCCTGTTCTACGCCGTTATTGAAAATGTGGCGGGCAGAGGAAGAAACTAAAGACAGTTTGGCAAGGTTGGAAGGATGGGAAATTTATCGAGTCCATGCTTCTTACCTTCACCTGCACTGGGGTGGTAGGGTTGAGATTCCGCAACGCTTTTTAGAGCAATGTCAGCAATTCTCTTGCCAAAAGTAGGATGATGGTGTAATATAGAGTTGGTAGTAATGGCTTTAGGGATTCTTAAAAGTCAAATTAAAATCGCAGAGCGCGATTACTACGAACGAGTTAACAATCAACTAGAACAAGTTAAAATACCATGACTGTATCCGTTCAATTTATCGAAGGACTCGATGAGGAAATCAGCCAAATTAGCCTGAGAAAAAAGCGCGTTTCTAATACTAAAATAGTAGTTGTGATGTTCGATAAACTCAAGGCTCTGGAAAAGTTTCGTTCTTTTACGAATAAAATCGAAAATCTCTGGTTGAGAGACGAGGAAGGGGATATTAAAGTCATCCCCACCGGCATCAAGTTTTACTCTGACGATAATGAAGAATTCTCTAAAGTAGAGTGTTCTTTTGAAGTAGATTCGGAAGAGGTTTTCGAGAGAGTTATGCGCTTTTTTAACCGTTACGCCTCAGCTAAAGGTTTTGAGTTTAAGTCAAATTAGCTAGCAATTAGCAATTCCCAAATGAATAAATCAATTTTAATTCAAAAACTAGCTGCCCAAGAGATTACAAAGGAGAATTTTTCGCCCTACGGACAAGTGATTTTTCCGACGGTGGATGATAAAGAATACGATGAGACAGATGCTCAATTAAATCTCGCCAATGGTACGCCGCGATTTTATATTATGCGGCTAGAAAAACCGGGTCGAAAATTTCAGAAAATTACGCGCCACGTTCTCTGCACTCAATGTTTGGGTTCGATCGCGGGGCAAGAATGGTTAATAGCTGTTGCTCCACCTTCGCAAAGTAAGGAACCGGATTTAGAAAAGTTAGCTGCTTTTATAATTCCTGGTAATTGCTTTATTAAATTAGAGGCGGGAACTTGGCACGCAGGACCGTATTTTGAGGAGGATTTTATCGACTTTTATAATTTAGAATTGAGCGACACTAACGAGGTTGACCATTACAGCCACGACTTTTTAAAAAGTCAGGGTTTAGAGTTTGAAATTGTTTAGGGATGGGGCGCATTATCAATTAATGCATGATTCCGTGTGATGGCGAGGGGGGGGTGGATAATAGTTAAGTAGGGCTTGCTGTCGGGAGTCTCCAAAGTTCTGAAGGGTGGGGAGTGTGTCCGGTGTGTCCGGGGTGGGGGGAAAGATTTGTACAGTAAAACTGACGGGTAAAATAAACTTTTTGGCAATCCCACACTCCCCACACTCCCCAACTCCCCACACTCCCCACACTCTGCCTTTTTCACTACTACCCTAAGTAGTTGGTTTTATCGTTATGCCCCCCGTGGCAATTTCATAGAAGTAGGCAAGAGCTCGTGTGGCAAAAGGGAAAGAAAGGGAGCAGGTCAGTTTTGTCATCCACAGAAGTAACGCTGTTGTCTATTTTCTATTGTCAATACTTAATTGTTAGTTTTTTACCATTTTCTATTGTCAATCCCTTAATAGCTTCTTGACCATTGACCATTGACCATTGACAAAAAGCGACAAATATTTGGGAAAGCTTCAAAGGTGAGGTGCTCCCGAAAGAAATAACTCGTTTTCCCGCCGTCTCGCTTCGGACAGCTTGGAGTTGATGAGATTGCACTATCGAAGCAGTTTGAAGGATGGAAGCAGAAAGTTAACTGGTTTTCCTGCCGCCTCGCTTCGGACAGCTGAGAATTTAAGTCAGTGGCATTCGGAATCTAGTAAACTATTTTCTTGTACAATCGGAATACTGACTAAATCTACCAAATAAAAATCAATGATTGCTGAAGTTTCATTAATTGAGATTGCTAAAACTACCCGTCAAGCAGCTCAAAAATTGGCGGTGTTATCGACGGAGGAAAAAAATCAAGCTATCGAAGCAGTTGCCCGCGCTTTAGAAACTGCGGCCCCAGAGATAGTGGCGGCGAATAAGGCAGACTGCGAGATTGCGCAAAAAGAGGGTATCCCCAAACCGCTATACAATCGCTTAAAAATGGACGAGACGAAACTCCAAGGGGCGATCGCGGGTTTGCGGGATGTGGGCAAACTGCCGGAGCCGGTGGGAGTGGTGCAAATTAACCGCGAACTGGATGAGGGGTTGATTCTCAAACGGGTTACTTGCCCTCTGGGAGTAATGGGAGTAGTGTTTGAAGCGCGTCCCGATGCGGTGGTCCAGATTTCTGCTTTGGCGATAAAGTCGGGTAACGGTGTCATCCTCAAGGGCGGTAAGGAGGCGACTAATTCTTGTCGGGAGTTGGTGAAGGCGATACGGGAGGGGTTGGCGCAAACGGCGGTTAATCCTTCGGCGGTTCAGTTGTTGACTACCAGAGAGGAGATTTTGGAGTTGTTAAAACTGGATGAGTATGTAGATTTAATCGTTCCTCGGGGTTCTAATTCTTTTGTGCGTTTCATCCAGGATAATACTCGCATTCCGGTTTTGGGTCACGCTGAGGGTATCTGTCACGTTTATATAGACAAGTCTGCGGAGATTCGGAAAGCGGTGGAAGTTACGGTAGATTCTAAGGTTCAGTATCCTGCTGCTTGTAATGCGGTGGAGACTTTGTTGGTTCATGGGGAGATTGCTTCTAAGTTTTTGCCCGAGTTGATGCCGGCGTTGCTGCAACATGGGGTGGAGTTGCGGGGCGATCGCCGAACTTGCCAGATTTTGCCTTCCCTGAAGGCGACCACGGAGGAAGACTGGGGGACGGAATATACGGATTTGATTTTGTCGATTAAGGTGGTGGATAGTTTGGAGGAGGCGATCGCTCATATTAATAATTACGGTTCCGGTCATACGGAGGCGATCGCTACGGAAGATAAAGACGCTGCCGAGACTTTCCTGAATTTAGTCAATGCTGCGGGGGTTTTTCATAATTGTTCTACTCGCTTTGCCGACGGATTTCGTTACGGTTTTGGGGCAGAAGTTGGTATCAGTACCCAACAGATGCCGCCCCGAGGTCCGGTTGGTTTGGAGGGGATTGTTACTTATAAGTATCAGTTAGTGGGGAACGGTCATGTAGTGGCGACTTATGCGGGTAAGAATGCTAAGGCGTTTACTCATAGAGATTTGTCAAGTTAACTGCGGTCTTGTTAATTGCAGTCTTGTTAATTGTTAAGCGTCTATATTAGCAATTAGCCATTTAAATACTTTTCTACTAACCGAGCGATCGCCCCATCGTCAAACTCGGCGGCGAGTTTGACGATGGGCTGCCCAAAAGCGCGATAGCCTTTGTTCGTTGCCATCAGTCGTTCTGCCTCCTGCTTGATGGCCATAATATCCCCAATTCTAGCAGCAGGGTGTTATCTAACTCCTCCCTTGGCGGTATCGCCTGCTCTACATCCGTGGGATCGCGTCACCTTTGAAGCGAAGCAAATATTTGTCGCGTTTTGTCAATGGTCAATGGTCAATGGTCAATGGTCAAGAAGCTATTAAGGGATTGACAATAGAAAATGGTAAAGAACTAGCTATTAAGGGATTGACAATAGAAAATAGACAACAGCATTACTTGTGTGGATGACACGCGCTGACGCGATCCCTACATCCGTAGTCTGTTCGGCAGCTTCTAGGTTAGCCACAGCCAACTCCTCGTACCTCCACTCCAACTTGAGATACTTTTGCAAGTAAGCCAACAACTGCTCTAAGTCAACGGGTTTGTGGAGAAAATCGTTACAACCGGCTTCGAGACTCATCACCCGGTCTCCGCTCAAAACGCTAGCAGAAGAAGCAATAAGTAGTCATGCTAAAATATTTGCACATTTTTAAAATTCGTGTTACAATGATTTCAAAGGGTGAGCCGCCAGTGTTTCATCAGCTAAGAAAAGCACGCTTAAACAGACAACCTTAATATATATAAACAAATAAAAATGAGATGGGAGTACGTCAGTTTTGCATATTTATTCTCTCATACTAGAGAAAAATTACAAAACTGACTTGCTCCCAAATGAGATTCATACAAAACTTAAGCTACGAAACATCTCTCTTGTTAAAGAGAGATGTTTCGTAGCAAACAAAGCAAACACCATCTAGTGAGGCAAAGAGCTTTATGTATTAGATTGAGCTTTGAAAAGCATAAGACCTCTCCAAAAATTGAAATGCTTGTCAGTTTTGCGTTTCCAGCTTTATACTCGCTTAACTCACTTGAATCAATTTAACCTAAGAGCGAGATTGCAGGAATTTTTTGTTAAAAAAGAGTCCCAAAGAGAGTCTATATAAACTTCAATTTCCTCATCAGCATCCTTCTGATTTAAGAATTATAAAATTAGAGTTCCTAGCTTCAATCTTACAAGCCCACAAACTGCTTCAAATACCGTATTATACTTTGCCATTTTTCAGCGAAATTTCTCTCCAATTACTCTAAATATTTTCAGCTTTCCGATGACATGTTCTACGAAGACTCTTGAAGAAGAAAATCGACGATTTTCTTCTTTTTGTTCCGTCGTTAACTCTCTTTTTCTAGGTTGTTTATGAGGAGTGTTAATTTGAGGTTCTCCTAGATAAGCTTTATTACCAGCAAACTCTTGTTCTGGCTCGCTGTTGATGTCACTGCATGGTCCTTCTTTTCCCGAGCAAATATCCACAATATCTGCACCGCGAGGTCAGACAATTAACTGACTTTTTCTTGTACGATCGCCTTTTTTACTCTTATTAACATTTTTTTTGCTCTTGATACTTTACAGGTCTTGGTCTCGGTTGCTCTAAGCTATCTACAATTAACTCAGATTGACTCAAAAAATCTGACAAATTATCCGACCAAATTCCTGATTTTTAGCTTGTTCGATTAAACTAGGAGGCAGTGCATCATTTAAAATTTTTATCCAATAATGAAAATAATTATTCGCCGTTGACTCTGTGACTTGAAACATTAAACCTAAAACCAAAAATGTCAGATTCTGACGCAGATAAACTAGGGTTAAGATGATTTGTTCTTCTGCTTCTAGCTTAGGTTTAGCCCCTCTTGTTTCATTGGTAGTATTTTCCACTTTTTCTTGGGCTTGTTTCTCTAAACTTTTAGCCAATTCAATTAATGCAACGCGCCTTTTAATAGTTGACACCCAAAAGTCGCTTTGCGTCTTGAGAATTTTTTGGCAAATGCGTCCATGTATAAGTCATTGACTACTTTCCCTAAATGAAGGTTTTTCCGTCTCATTATAACATGAATTTTTATTTTGGAGAGGTCTAATATTTTAACTCCTTTACAATGGGATAAAATTAGTCGAGAAATATGGGATTTGCCTGAGAGGGAAGAAATTCAAACCGCCATAGCTCGATTGTGGGGTTCTATCTCAGCTTTTAAAGATGGAGAAGAGTATGGTGGAGTAATAGAAATCACTATGGCAGTCGAATTAGTCTTGCCTAATATATCCGATCTGTATTTATTAGATAAATATTTAGATGCTGCTGTCAAAATTTGTATTTGTGAAGAACACGAATCACAAAACTAAATGTGTGAACAGTTAAACCTACATTAAATGAATTTAATTTACAGATGGCGGACAATAACAATTGAGGGAATGCCCGTTGGTCCATCAAACTTTCTCAACCCACCAGGCCAAGGCCCCGCCAATCTTGCCCGCCTTCACAAACTGCCAGCAACCCCGAGTAAAAACGTCCGAGCTCTTTCTAAAATAGGGCTTTACCCCAATCAACTCCTTGATTTCCTTGCTTGTCAACAACCATCCACCTTTCTCGGCCTTCTCCAGCTCCCCGTGGTACCAAAGCGGACTGCGGGGTTGGAGGTTGGCAGCAATGGCCCCAACCAAAGCCTCCAACAACTGCTGCTCTGGGGCCACTTCCAACGCCCCGCTATCCGACTTAAGCTGGCCATCAGAAACCACCACAGTTTCCGTCGGTCCCAAGAAACTCTTCAAACTGCCCCCTTTTTTGAGATGCTCGTCGAGTTCATCCAGCAACTCAACCTGCTCTGGAGAAGCATCAATCTTCCCGCGCTCCCCCTTCTCTAAACTCAAACCTAAACTCTTAAACCTGGCGTAGAGAGATTGCCTCGAATTTAAGTTGTAGCGCTCCATCAAATCCTGCAAATTCATTTTTAAATCTCGTCTATTATCTATTTTCTAAAAGCGGTAAATGGCCCACTTCTGTCAAGTAACTGTCTAGCATTCACTAGACACCTCGCCATATTTTACCCGCTTAACTGTCTAGCGTACTGTCTAATAGACACCACGAGACAAAAGCTTGAAAAGCTTGATAGGCATAGCTTACAACTGTCCATCGTACATGACTAGACAAGTCACTAGACAGTTAGATGGCCGTCAACAACTGTCGAGTCAACGCTAGTATTTTATTAAATTGCAAGTCCCTAACCATTAGCCTGTCTTCAAGAGCCCAAAAAGCGATAAGTCTCTGGTTCTTTTCTTATGTGACGTGCATCCAAAAAATGTGGTTGTTATTGAATTTGTGGCAGCCATCACTAGGAAAATATTTAAAGTTTTTCAAGGATTCAGTAGCCTAGATTACTATTGGTTTACTCCCCGGGATTCAAACTGTTTGTTGTTGTTGTTTTCCAAGTTGTCTGGATCTACATAGTGGCAGACTGCATTATCGATGCATATTAAAGCCCAGCCAGAGTCCTCAATATTCATCAGCTTGTAATCGGCTTGTTGTATGAAGAATCCTTTGTGGTTGCGGGTTTCTGGTTTAACTTTTACGTTTTCTTTGTCTAAATTCATTTGTTACAACTCCTTATTTTTATTAAATAGTTTTGAAAGGCGATAGAGATTCAGGATTCTATCGAAGTTTTTGAATTATAACATACGTTGGGTCTCGATTTGGGTAAATTAGTGTAAATAATTGTTAAAAAATATAAACGAGCATAAATACTCATTTATATCGTCTCGAATCGAGTTAGGGACTTGCAATTTAATAACTCGACTGTTGTCTTGGGTGCAGTGCAACGGAACCCAACCTACGTTTTTTGTCAAGTCCCTTAGTGGAGCCAACTAGACTTCAAAAAGCCATTTTTTGACTCTAATTAAACTTTTCCAATCAGGTTTTCGCTGCAATCCATCTTCAATATTGTTTTTAACTTCATCTCGCCAATCTGAGTCAACCATTATCATTTGCATTGCTCTTTCGACGTGGGAACGCACCCCTTTTTCTTCTAATTCGACCATGGCGATCGCTAGATTTACTCTAGCCTGGGGGTCGTCTGGATTTAATTTCACTCCTGTTTTAGCTGCTTTATAAGCAGATTTTGGTTTGTCGTTTAAGAGATATAACCAGGCCAAACTAATCCAAGCGCTGCTATTTTTGGGACTTTTGGTGGTAATTTCTTTAAATACGGGTATGAGCGTATCTGGCCCTTCTCCTGCCTGATACCTTTCTAATCCTTGTTGGTACAATTCTTCTGCTTTGTCAGCCATTAGATTTTAGAATTTAGATGTGTTTTGGCCGTTAAAAGTTTAGCACGAACAGGGACAATCGTCCCAATTCGTGCTAATAGTCCTACTTTGATTTATATTCCCAGTTATACCTTATGGCCCGCTCCCAAGGAAAAAGAGGACTGAAAATCCTCATCTAAGTAGAAAAAGACTTGCCACAACCGCAGGTTTGAGAGGCATTGGGGTTAGTAAACTGAAACCCGCCGCCAATTAAAGAGTCGCTGTAGTCCAAGACCAAACCGTAGAGGTAAAGAAGGCTTTTCGGATCGCAAACGACCTTAAAACCCTCGTACTCGAAGACCTTATCATCTTCTCTAATACTGCTAGGGTCGGCGAAGTCCATCAGATAGGACATTCCAGAGCAACCTCCTTGACGGACTCCCACCCGCAGACAAAGGTCTTTTCCTTGTTTTTCTTTGAGAAATAAAACCTGCTTGAGAGCGGCATCGCTCATTAAAATACCATTTTCTTGGGATTGAACGGCTTGTGTCATAAGTCTTTATTTCGGTTAACGGTTGAACTTTATCAATTTTAGCTTCAAAATACTTATTCGAGAGTACTCGTCACGAGTATGAGTTAGGAGAAAAAGGGTAAAATGGCCAGTAAGAAGGAAAAGAAATGACGCCGCGTGTTATGATATGCCAAATGCCGATTAGGCTTAAAGGAAATAACTATAAATTTTTATCCAGCACCACTGAACGCCTCCAACTCAGCACATTTCTATGGCAGCCTTAAATCCTTCAACAGTTCGTCGTTTACAGAAACTACAACAAGTACCTAGCGTCTGGGAAGGCGATCGCCGTCCCATGTCTGCTGACTCCAGTCCAAGTGTTGACCCAGAGGCAGAAGCAAAAGGAGAATGTGTCATCTGGGTTGATGGTTCTCAAGGCATGGTCCGAGCAATGGACATGGTGTCCTGGGATACTGGCCCGGAAGTAATTGTCCGTACCTTACTCCGGGCAATGGAACACCCCCAAAGTCCTGCCCCTCAAGTTCGTCCCCAAAAAATTGTGGTCAAAGATCGAGAAATTCAATTTTTCCTGCGGGGGGTATTGCAAGATTTGGGAATTACGATCGATTATGTGCCGGACTTGCCTCTCATCGATGAAATCTTTCGGGGCATGCAGGAAGTGGCAGAAAATCGCCCCCCCAATTTACCCCCTGAGTACGCCGAAGAATTATTAGAAAAAGCTTATCAAATTTGGGACGATGCTCCTTGGGAAATCTTAGGAGAACATCAAATAATTTCTATAGAACTCAACGAGTGGGATCTAAAAGAACTCTATGTTTGTACTCTTGGCAAATTGGGAATGGATTATGGAGTGCTTTTTTATCGGTCTTTAGATTCCCTAAAAAGGTTTAGACAGCGAGTAGTTGGCGAGCAATCTTTTGAGGATTTGGAAGAAGCTTTTTTAGGACAAGATTGCTTGTTTGTCACTTTTGAAAGCAGCACGGATGATGAGGATGAGGATATTAGTATAGGAAAGCTTTCAGCTTCAGAAGTTAAAGCAAATTTTGGCAACCTTCATCCTTTAGAAGGATTGCGCTCTATTTTGTATGAAGAAGAAGCGGCTATAGTTTTAGTTGCCCTAGAAGCTTTGCATCGGTTTTTGCGCGCTTCTCATCGGAAGTTTGGCATTGCTACAAAAAAATTCCCTGCAATAACAGGCAATTATCGCATTCCTTTTCCAGAGCCACATAGCGAAAAGAAAACTACTACTGTTAAAGTTTCCACTATGCCAAAGGTGGCAGAGGAACTTATAGACATGGTGGCAGAGGCAGTGGCAGAAGAAGAAGAGTTCGCTCTGGATATGCCAGTGCTAAGGGACGATCTGGTTCCGCCGGGGTGTTTCTTGAGTCTGGGAATGCTGCCTTGGGAGAGCGTGGAATATTTGCGCGATAACACTAAGTGGCATCAAGAAGCGACTGAAGAAATCGAGACATCTGGAGAGGGTTTGCCGGTGGTCTTGATTCAAACTTCCTTGCCAAAAGCAAATAAGTTAATTGAGGAGATACAGGAATCAGAGGGACTCGATGGCATTTGCTTTAATCCTGGAGAAGATCCCAGAATCGATGCTAATTACGATTTGGGGATTCTCAAAACTAGCGATGGTATGCTTCATGTGTTTGGGGAGTTTGGGGAAGACGATCCGGTTCATTTAGAAGCTAAGAAGAAATGGGACCGCCGTTGCAAGCAAACTAAGGGTTGGTGCGGTTTGATTGTCGCCCGGGGTATTGCCGGGGCATCCCGGGGCAAACCTGAGTTTAAGGATATGGTGGCTTTGTTTGAAGTGCGATCGCTCCGGGGTAAAGAGTTGGGATTGGGACGATTGCAATTGGTGGAACAAGAGCCAGTACCTTTTTAGGGAATGGGGAATTGGGAATTTGGCATGCATGCAAGAGGCAAGAGGCATGCATGCAATAGTAGGGAAAAGTAGATACAAAAAGAAATTTTCCGATTTTTTTCTACTTTTTAATTGTTGACAACCCATTTAGGATTGCTATAGAAGATTGCTAATTGTTAATTGCTAATTGCTAATTGTTAATTGCTATTCCCCATTCCCAATTTCTATAAATATTTTTTCAACAACAATCCCAATTTGTCTTTGGTGCCATAAGGCACTTTATCCAAGGGGGTTAAAATCGCGTTTTTCAAGGCAGAATGAGAGTCGGAAACAAAGGGATTTTCGTTGATTTGCCGCACTGTTTCTCGAATCACTTTTTGGGCGTTGGCGGCATTGCGTCGCAAGTTATCGATGACCATTTCTACCGTAACGCTATCGTGTTCTTGATGCCAGCAATCGTAATCGGTTGCTAGAGCTAAAGTTGCATAAGCAATTTCTGCTTCCCGCGCCAATTTTGCTTCTGGTAGATTGGTCATGCCGATAACTGTGGCGCCCCAACTGCGATATAAATTGGATTCTGCTTTGGTAGAAAAGGCAGGTCCTTCCATGCATAAATAAGTGCCGCTTCGGTGGATGGTTATATCTGGGAGGTTCAAGCTTTCTGCTGCGTCGGCCAATACTTGGGCCAGTTGGGAGCAAACGGGATCGGCAAAGGTGATGTGGGCCACGATTCCTTCGCCGAAGAAGGTGGAGTGGCGATTTTTGGTGCGATCGATGAATTGATCTATTACTACTAAATCTAAGGGTTTTACTTCTTCTTGGAGGGAGCCCGTTGCGGAGGCGGAGATGATGTATTCGACTCCGAGAGTTTTCATGGCGTAGATGTTGGCCCGAAATGGCAATTCCGAGGGGAGGAGGCGATGGTTGCGATCGTGACGGGAGAGAAAGGCCACTTTGGCTCCTTCTAAGGTGCCGACAATTAAGGCATCGGAAGGGGGCCCGAAGGGGGTCTCTATCCGTATTTCTTCGATGTCTTTGAGGGCCTCCATTTGATAGAGACCGCTACCGCCAATAATTCCGATGGTTGCTTTTGTCATGGTTATAAATATTTGTTGCTTCTCAGTTATTGTACTTAAAAGAGGGCGATTTTATGTAAAAACTTTATAATTGTCAAGGAGAGCGATCGCTATAATTATGTACAATTGTCACTTGTAGGTTATGGCGGCGATCGCTGCCAATCCTTAACAAATCTTTAAAAATAAAAGCACGTCTTTGTGCTTAAAACTGTCAGGGGATGAAAACATGGCATCTACTAATATCAATTCGTCTGTAGTTTCTCTGGAAAAAGTAGTTGAGCGGATCTTTGCTTTCCGCCAAATTACTCCTATTGACAGAGAATTAATTAAATCTGTTTTATTGTCAAAAGATAATTTTAGTACCGAGGATCATTCTCAGATTAATCGGGTTTATGAAGGTGTTAGAAGCGGTGCTATCTGGGTTATTGAATAAATGAAAAAGAGCTTTGAAGGAAAAGGTGAATGGGGACAGCTAATATTCCCCATAATATCTGCGGTACTTTTCGCCTTTTGTTTCCCACCATATAACGTCTGGCAGGTAGCATTTATAGCTTTTATTCCTCTATTAATTACTACTTTAACTGCTAAAAAATCCCTCCTAGCTCGCGGCGGAGGATTTATTTTTGGCTTTTTATTTTATGGCTTTAGTTTGCGGTGGTTGTGGAATATTTTTCCCGGTTTTAGCATACTTTTATGGATAGCGCTCGCTCTTTTTCCCGGGTTGTTTGCCTGGGGGTTGTTTTTACTAAAACGACGGTTTAATCGGGCGATCGCTCTTTCTTTTGCTCCTTTTATTTGGTTGGGATTAGAATATTTTCGCTCGGAATGCTGGCATCTCAAATTTGCTTGGTTAACTCCGGGTTTTTCTCAAGCAACTAATTTACCTTTTTTACAATTTGCTTCGGTTTTAGGAGTCTATGGCATTTCTGCTTTAGTATTAGCTGTTAACTGCTCTATTTGCTATTTAATTATCGGTAAAACTCCTCTAAAAAAACGCTGGATACCGACGGGATTGAGTCTGCTTTTTATCGGTCTAATTTACTTCTGGGGCGCGAGTCAAATACAGCAACCAAGCGCTGGTAATATTCAAGTTGGAGCAATTCAAACAGAAGCTAGTAGTTTGAAAGAAAATCGAAAATTATCTTGACAACTTACAGGTAAAACAAGGTTAATTGTTTGGCCGGAATATTCTTTAATGGAGTATGTAAATCCCGAGACGGAATTATTTACTAAATTAGCGGATTTAGCGAGAGAAACTCAAGCTTATTTAATAGTTGGAGCTAAAGAAAAAATCCCGGGTTCGGATGAGAATAAATTCTATAATACTGCTTTATTGCTATCGCCAAAGGGAGAAAAAATAGGCAGCTATTATAAAAATAATCCGGTGCAATTTTTCGATGACGGAACTCCGGGAAATAGCTTTCCAGTATTCGATACCGAGTTAGGAAAAATTGGTATTGCTATCTGTTACGACATGGATTTTCCTTATGTTTTTAGAAACTTGGTTAATAATGGGGCGGAAATATTAGCGGTACCCACTTACGATGCCATGTGGTGGTCCGAGTTACAACACTTTCAACATTCGGCGATGGCACCGGCGAGGGCGATCGAATATCGACGGTGGGCGATCCGCGCTGCCAGTTCGGGTATTTCTCAAATTATCGATCCTTTTGGACGGGTTAAGGAGAGTTTGGGGGTTGGTTTGACTGGGACTATTTCTGGGGAAGCGGATGCAAAATCACTTCTTACTTTTTATGCCAGTTTTGGTTATTTATTAGCGCCTTTTTGTCTGGTTTTTGTTGTTAGTTATTTTGTGTTTGAGTTAGTATTTGAAGTTAGGAAAAGGGGGAATTAGGAAGGATGGACCTTCCATAAGAAAATGACCAGAGAGTTATCGCTTTTTACGTTCTTTAATGGTTGCGAGAGATTTTTAATAACTAAGGAATAAATAAGGTGCGCGGTGCGCACCCTACTTGATAACAAATAAGGAAAAAATCGCGCTTTGCGATTACTACTAATTGGGGGCGATCGCTATTTGAACTTCGCTCCTTTTGATTGCTTCTGGAGTCATGGGAGAGTTATATAACAAACGTCGGGGAGGGCCGACTATTTCATATTCTGGATGTGCTGCCAACCACTCTTTTAATTGCTCTAAATTTTGTTGGTAACTCTCCCAAGAATAAGCCCCTTGTACGCCAATACTAACTACCAGCATCGGCAAAGTATCCCTAACCATTACCTCGGAATTAATAGTTTGAGGATTCATATTTGGTTGGGGATAAAGGAAGGAAACTTCGGTGGTTTCCGATGGGGTTAAATAACGAGCTTCCACCGGAGTTGTCATGGAAATTTGATTGCTGCTAATATGATTGAATAGCGGATTAAAAGCAACGCGGGTTGCTATTTCCGGTGCCCCTTGGTGGCTGTAAGTAACGGCGCGATATTGGGGGTATTCTTTTACTTCGATAACTCCCACTTCTGTCGGTGGGGGAAAGTTTGCGGGTAATGATGCCATAGTTTATTCGTTTGTAGCAAGCATTTAGGTGCTAAAAAGCTACTTTAATTTTAGCACCTAAATGCTGACTGCGAACTATTAAATACCTTTAACTTCTGGGGCAGCGGCAATTTTATAGGTTAATTTTGCTTGCATTTGAGAGTAAGGTAAGAGGGTAAAACTCCAGCGACAAAAACCATTTTCATCGGGTAAAACTCCTTCGGTAGTCTCGTCGGTTAGTACCTCGATTTTAACTTCTTCTAATTCGGAAACTGCTACCCTTTCGGTAGTTTTAATCTCCCGCACGTCGGGACCGATATTAGAAATAAATAACTTAACTTCCCTGGTAACTGTCCTCCAGTTGGTCTCGGGGTTTACTTCTGTTTCCTGTTCCAGCGTGCGTTGGACTCGGAGGGCGGCATCGGGGCCCCAACCCAGGGCGAAATTTTCTCCTGGGGCGATAAACATGACCGAGGTTTTGCCGATAAATTCTTGCGATCGCACCAAATCCACCGGTCCGGCCAAAATGGGATATTGACTGTTATTTGCCTGCACGCTTTTGAGTACGACTCGCAGAGAGATTTCGGGCATCAATACATATTCTACCTCTGCTGGCGACTCGAACTCAAAAATCGGTACTCGGTAGGGGCGACCGTCGGAGGGGATGGTTGCCTTGGTGGCGGGGCGGAGGTTGCGGACTTCGCCGCCATCATCCACGCCGGGGAGTTCTACGGTTTCGGGTGCCCCCGCCCCTAAACCGGTGCTTTGGACTAGGCGATCGCGCAATTGTACCTCGATATCTTTAGCTTTTTCCCGAACGCTCAAATAGTCGTCTGCGAGGAGTGGGGGTTCCGTACCGAGGGAGGCGCGGGCGGTGGAAAAGATTAAATCCACATCGTTCCAATCTTCGCCGGTGCGCTGCCAGACGCAACCATCGCAACGGAAAGAGACGGTAGGTCGGTCTCCGAGTTGGAGGCGAGCTTGATGCCACGGTCGCCAGAAACCGTTCGGCACTACATAATCGAAGGCAATTTCGTATTCGCCGGCGGCGGCAATAGTTAGATCGGCTTCGATGTAGGCGGTATAGAGGAAGTCTGGGCGAGAGAGGGCTTTGATTTTGGCTGCTAAGTCTTGGAGTTCTTCGCTGAGGCGCTTTTGGGAGTTGTAACCGCTGAGGATTTGGCTGCGGAGCGATCGCATCTGACTGAAGAGGGTTTGGAATTGGTCGCGCCAAATTTTCGGGTCGAGCTGCCCCCAAGCGGCATCGTCGGGGATTTCTGTTAAGGTTTTCACCAAGATTGCTTCTATTTCGTGGAAGCTATTTTCGAGGTGTTGGCGATCTTCGGTGGCGTTGTCGAAACTATTGCGCAATAGTTTCCATTCGGCGAGCAAGGTCTGAATTTCCTGGGGGCGCTCTTCGTCTTTTACTAACATCCGACGGCGGGCCCGCACGTCGTCGATGCGGGAGTCGGGGTATTGGCCGATAAATTCGGCCCGCAGGGATTTGTCGGCGAGGACGGGGGCGACTTTTTCGATTCGGAGTCGCCACAAACCGGGGTTGAGGTTGATTTTGCCCCGCCGGCGGACGAGGGCGCGGTCTTCTAAGAGAGTTACTACCGATACGGGGGCTTCGAGGGCGAGTTGCTCGATTGTTTGCATGAGGGATACCTCTTTAAATTAGAAACTGTTTTGGAAAAAAAAAGATGATATAATGTGTTGAAATTTAATTAGGGTCAAGTCAATGTATCCAAGACGCAGAATGGGAAATACTGTTTCCTTATCTTGAATCTTCAGAGCGTCGTGGAAGTGGGGGCGAGCGCGCTCGTAGAAAAATTGTGAATAGCATTTTCTACGTTTTGAAAGGCGGAATTGAGTGGCGTATGTTACCTTCCGATTTTCCTGCTTGGCAGACTGTAACAAAGCAGTAAAATCCCAAGAACCGGAAACCAAAATCTTGCCATCGGGACTAAAACTCAAATCGTAAACGCGATCGCCATGCCCCACCAAACTAGCCAACTCTTCCCCATCCAAACTCCATATTTTAATCGTATCATCCGCGCTGGCAGAAGCAACAGTGTTACCGAAAAAACAAAACCGTGCTTGGTTACACCCCTCAAAAAGGACAATCCCTAAATAAAAATGGACCATCGCCCCTCGGTCCCAATCTAAAATCTAAAAAAAGAGATTTTTCCGATATTTCCCCAATGTGGTAACTAATTTTACAGAAACCCTCCCAAAGACCGGACTAACTTATAAAAAATTTATCAATTTATTAAAAACAACTTTAACCAAACCAATGTTAGAAGACCAAAATTATCCCATACCTAACTCGAACCCCTTCGAGAGAGACATTTTATCGGCAGTTTTCGGGAGCGAGTCCGACATACTATCAGTCAGATTTTTCGGTGGAAGCGACGAAACAAGTGATATCTACCCCCCCGCGCAAATTCCGCAAATTACCATAAAGAGGTACTTTCGCAGTTTCCTCCCTACCCAAAATTAACCGATAGTACCCTATTAGAAAATACAGAAATCGACCTTCTCACAGGTTCCCCCCTGCGAACCAGCTCTATTGTTTTACCAGAAGAAAACTTCTTTAGTTCGGGATATTTCATAGTAGGAGAAACCGGAGAAATAACCATAGACTTTATTTACGACGGCGGCTGGTTTCGTCCGGTAATGGCAATCTATAGCCTCGAAGAATTTCCAGCAGATGCCCTCAACAATTACCCTGCATATATTAAAGAAGCAACCAACCGCGCCCTCAGCAATTCAGAATTAGGCTACGTCGTTATTTCCGACAAAACAGAAGGAGCAAATATTCAAGGAGGAAATAACTCCGGCGAGTATGAAGGCATCAAAACATTTAACATGAATCCCGGAGAAAAATTCGGCATCATGTTAGTACCAA
>CAZSTZ010000122.1:0-7732 GCA_964609515.1 uncultured bacterium
TTGTCTTCCCCCTCTCCCTTGTCTTCCCCCTCTCCCTTGTCTTCCCCCTCTCCCTCCCTGGGAGTTCGGGTTGATTTAGACCGTTTAGAAATGCTCACTAATTTAGTAGGAGAACTAGCTACCCAAGATAATAGCTTGCTGCTGCAAAACCAGCAATCTCAAACCTCTTTAGAAACCGTAGAAAAAGGCTGGAATCGATTTTATCAATTAATGGTAAAATTGCAGGAAAATAGCGGTGTCGCTCGGGCCGGCAAGTTTAGCGACAGCGATGTTGCCGACGCCGAGGGCCAGAAAACAGAACGGCAAGAATTGGGACAGACTATTCTCGAAGAAATATCGCAAATTGGCGAGGCTATTTACGACCTCAAATTATTTAACAAACAAAGCAACCAAATCCTCAAAAAAAGACAGCAAACTTTGCAAAAAGTAGAAAAAAATATCACCGAAACTAGAATGCTGTCTCTGGAATCTTTGCTCGAACGATTTCCTCGGATGGTTCGCGATTTATCCGTGGGAGAAAACAAGCCAGTTCAACTAGATTTAATCGGTACTAATACTTTAGTAGATAAGGCAATTTTAGAGAAACTTTACGACCCATTAGTTCATTTAGTCCGCAACGCCTTCGACCACGGCATCGAGCCGCTAGAAATTAGAAAAAGCAGGGGAAAACCCGAGCAAGGAAAAATAGAAATAGCCGCTTACCATCGGGGCGATCGCACCTACATAGAAGTCCGCGACGATGGGGGCGGTATCGATTTAGAAAAAGTCCGCCAGAAAGCTGTCCAAAAAAATATTATTTCCCAAGCAGAAGCGAATCAATTATCCCCAGAACAACTCTACGAACTGTTATTTTTACCAGATTTTTCTACTAAAGAAAAAGTCAGCGAACTCTCGGGAAGGGGCATGGGTTTAGAAGCAGTTCGCCGCCAAATAGAAGGCTTGAAAGGTACTTTTACTCTTAGCTCAGAGGTAGGAAAAGGTACTGTTTTTACCCTGCGCTTGCCCTGGAAATTAACTATTACTAAATTACTGGTATTTAGTTTAGAAGGAAGTTTGTTTGCCATTCCTATGAATAGCTTATCGGGCATAGTCTCTATTTCCTCAGAGGAAATAGAAATTGATGAGGACCAACAAATTTATCTTTGGCAAGGGAAAAAATTTCCCCTCGTTCAGTCGATGTTGTTAAATTATAATTATCCTTTAATTCCGGGCACGGACTTTCAAGAAAAAACTGCATCTAATTTTTATGTAGGACAATTTTCTAGTAAAGTAATGTTGCTTTTAATTTCTCAAGCTAACGAGACTATAGCTCTTAAAATTGACCGGGTAATTATGGAACAAAGTTTGACGATAAAACCTTTTAGTAAAGGTCTAAATCCGCCATCTTATTTATCTGGTTGTACTATTTTAGGAGACGGTCGTTTGGTTCCCGTAATAGATGGGATTCAATTATTAGAAAAATTCCGCAAATTAAAGTCGCCAGCAGCCCTATTTGCACCACCTTCTTCTTTAGATATAATGCAGGGTAAAATGCCGGGAGTGGCAGCTTTACCAACTGTTTTAATCATAGATGATTCTTTAACTACTCGCCAAACCCTATCTTCGACTTTACAAAAAGCAGGGTTTAACGTTATCCAAGCAGGAGACGGTTGGGAAGGACTGGCACGGCTTCAACAAAACTTTTTAATTAGGGCGGTTATCTGCGATGTGGAAATGCCAAACATGAACGGTTTAGAATTTCTCAGCCGTTGCCGTCAGGAATTTTCCCAAGATAAATTACCTGTTATTATGGTAACGAGTCGCAGTAGCGATCGCTATCGCCAACTAGCCAAACAGTTAAAGTCTAACGGCTATTTAACTAAACCTTATTTAGACCGAGAATTAATCGATTTGTTGTATTCTTGTCTGAATGGGTAATGGGTAATGGGTAATGGGTAATGGCTATTCCCTATTCCCTATTCCCTATTCCCCATTTCCTAATTATGAACAAAAAAAACCTAGAACAATACGTCCAAACTACGGCAGAGTTAATCAATTTGCCCCTATTGCCAGAACACCGCCCCGGCGTGGTAGCTAACTTTGAAAAACTCAGCGAAATCGCTCGATTAGTGTTAGAATTTCCCTTAGAAAAAGAAACCGAACCCGCCCCAAAATTTGAACCATAAGAAAGCCGGCCCCAGAAACCCGGTTGGGAAAAAACCGGGTTTCGACCGTTGGGAAAAAACCGGGTTTCTTCGGACCCCAGAAACCCGGTTGGCAAAAAACCGGGTTTCGACCGTTGGCAAAAAACCGGGTTTCGACCGTTGGCAAAAAACCGGGTTTCTTCTATTCCCCATTCCCCATTCCCCATTCCCTATTCCCTATTCCCTAATTAACAATGACTCTAAATTACCAACAATTAGACGCAACGGCCCTCGCCGCCGCTATCAAAAACGGCGAAATAACTGCCCAAACTGTTATTAATCAATGTCTCGAACAAATTAACGCCCGCAATAAAGAGCTCAACTGCTTTACCGCAGTCACCGCCGAAGAAGCGATATTGCATCCGCAACGCTGCGCGAACGCGCCCCGCGTGCCGGACGGCTTATCGCCACCGCCAAAACTATCGATAAAGCGATCGCCGCCGGCAGCGACCCCGGACCTCTGGCGGGGGTTCCCTTCGCCGTCAAAAATCTCTACGACATCGCGGGCATCACCACCCTCGCCGGTTCTAAAATTGAAGCGGAAAAACCCCCCGCCACTAAAGACGCCACCGCCGTCGCCCGACTCAAAGCAGCAGGTGCCATCCTCGTCGGTGCCCTCAATATGGACGAATATGCCTACGGTTTTGTCACCGAAAACAGTCACTACGGCGCAACTCCCAACCCCCGCGACCTCACGCGGATCTCTGGGGGTTCCTCCGGTGGTTCCGCCGCTGTAGTCGCTGCCGGTTTGGTTCCTATCTCTCTCGGAAGCGATACTAACGGTTCTATCAGAGTTCCGGCCTCTCTCTGCGGGGTTTTCGGGTTCAAACCTACTTACGGTCGTTTGT
The DNA here is from genome assembly GCA_964609515.1 of uncultured bacterium. GTDB lineage: Bacteria > Cyanobacteriota > Cyanobacteriia > Cyanobacteriales > Microcoleaceae > CALKCV01. The sequence goes on from CAZSTZ010000122.1 coordinate 3,032, forward strand.
CGCGATCGGGAGTTTTCCTTTTTTCCTCCAGTCTCGACCAGATCGGACCTTTCGGGCGATCGCTGCGAGACCTCGCCACGGTTTACGATGTCTTGCAAGGGCCGGAGCCGACAGACCCCGCTTGCACTTCTCGCCCCGCCGAACCTTGTTTGCCGGAGATAAACAAAGGAATAGACGGTTTGCGGATAGCGGTTGCCGGCGGTTACTTCGCCACTGGCGGGGAACCGGAAACTATGGCGGCGGTGGAGGAGGTTGCCGCTGCCCTGGGAGTAAGTCGGCGAGTGACGATACCGGAGGCCGGTCGGGGGAGGGCCGCCGCTTATATTATTACTGCTGCCGAGGGGGCGAATTTGCATTTAGATAATTTGCGAACCCGCCCGCAAGACTTCGATCCGGCAACTCGCGATCGCTTTTTAGCCGGCGCTTTAATTCCCGCCCAATGGTACGATCGAGCGCAACGGTTTAGAAGTTGGTATCGCGATCGCCTCCGGGAACTCTTCCAAACGGTAGATGTAATTCTCGCCCCTACCACTCCCTGCGTCGCCCCGCTTCTGGGGCAGGAAAAAATGGTCGTTGCCGGGGAGGAAGTGTTAGTGCGTCCGAATTTGGGATTATATACTCAACCTTTATCTTTTATCGGCTTACCGGTTTTATCGGTTCCCGTTTGTCGTCCCCATGCTTTGCCCGTGGGAGTGCAAATTATCGCCGCCCCTTATCGCGAAGAGTTAATCTTGCGAGTAGGGGCCGTTTTGGAGGCTCGGGGTGTCATTTCCGCCCCCGTCGTGTTATAATAGAAACAAGGGTGCGTCTCAATAGACTTGTAGGCAAGAGGCAATAGGCATGCATTTAAGAGTTTTTGGCGAAAAATACATTGTCTTATTTTGTAATCAACCGCCGCTGTTTGCTAATGGTTAATTTACCTAAAAAGAGGAGGAAAAAAAATTGACTGAAAATGAAACGAAAAAAGAGTCAGAAGGAGAAACAACTCTGGAAGAACAAATAAAAGCTATGGCTAAGGCGATAATTGTAAGTATGGCTTGGTCTGGGGCAGAATTGTTAGATAAAAAGCCAGCCGACAAAACAAAACCCAAAGATGTCCCCCCTTCCGAAGAGGAAGAGGAAGAGAAGGATAAATCTAAGGATTAATTGCTAAAAAACCCAGGGTGTATCAATTAACAATTAGTACGAGGCAAGAGGCAAGAGTAGGCAATTAACAATTGACAATTAGCAATTGACAATTAGCAACTAAAAACCATACTTTTTAATTTGTTCCTTCAGATAATTATTAGGTTCTGTAGGGTCTAATAAATCGTATTTTAAGCGTTCGTAGTCCAGAATCAAAGTAGGTGGATTTTGACCTAATTGTTTGGCAAGTTGCCGCGCTATTCCGGTCATAAAAACCTCATCAGCTATTTCTTCATGTTCGAGATTTTCAGGGGTGAAATTCCAACGAACTAACTGGGTAGTTATCCAATAAGAAAAACTCTTCCAAGGATAAGGATCGAAATCGATGAAATCGAAAACATCCCGCAAATTTCCCAATCCATCTTCAAATACTCCAGTTAAAACAGCTTCTAGGATTTCTACAGGGGCATCCACATATTCTGGGGCAGAAATTTCCCGAGCAATTTGTCGTCGGTTGCCCATGTTGCTAGCATAACTAGAAGCCTCAATAATCGCTTTATTCAACGCCCGAAATGTATTGGGATTTTCGTCTATCCAATTTTTGCTAGCGGTAAAAGAACAACAAGGATGTGCCGGCCAAAGATCCCGAGTTAAAAGGTGAATAAAACCTGCCTTTCTCCTCACTGCTATTTGATTAAAAGGTTCGGCAACGATGAAAGCATCAATGTTTCCCCTTACTAATTGACTAACCATTTCTACCGGGGATAGAGTAATTAGCTTAACATCTTTATCTGGATTGAGATTGCCAGCAGCTAGATAGTATCGCAGCAACAGATTGTGCATGGAATAAGCAAAAGGAATGCCAATAGTAAAGCCCTTAAAATCTTCGGGTTTATTGACTTTTCCCTTGTGTTTCATAGCAACAGTAATAGCATTGCCATTCAGGTTTTGAATGCATGCTAACTTAATAGGATAAGGCCGAGAACCCAAACCGAGAGTAATGGCGAGGGGCATGGGGGAGAGCATATGATAGGCATCTAATTCTCCAGCGATCGCCCCATCTCTTACCTCAGACCAACTATTAACTTTTACCAATTCTACTTCTAAACCATATTTTTCATAAAAACCCAAATATTTAGAAGTAAGAATTGGCGCAGCACAGGTAATTGGTAAAAAACCAATTTTTAACTGATTTTTTTCCAATCTTAGAGGGGAGTTAAAATCGAATTTTTCTTCTGTTTCTGGTTGGCTGCAATTAGCGAGAGCAATTAAAGTTGCTACAGCTCCTACTTGTTTTAAAAACTGCCGGCGGCTAAACCGAGAAGCGCGGATAGTATCGCGAAAAAATTCATCGGATTTATGACCGAAAGCCGCCCCAAAAGCTGCATCAATTCCCCCCGCTTGTCGAACTAATTCCAGACAAATCTTCTCTTTCTCGACATCGCCATTAGCAATATTTTTAACTAATAAAGCTTCTCTTAAATTTTGATTGCTAAAATCCCGCGCCAGCGACAAAGTTTTATCGCTATAAACACCCATTTTTAACAAGTCATTAATTAATTCTACGGGCTCTTGTGGCAAGTCTGGGAGAAAGTGGCTTGATGCCCGATGAAATCCTCCACATTCAGGACATTGATTTTTCAGTAGGTTTGAGTTGCTTTTAAGTATCATTTTTCTTATTAGGGAATAGGGAATGGGGAATAGGGAATGGTAGGGAATAGGGAATGGGGAATATTTTTTTTGTTAACTATTCCCTATCTTCTAATTTTCTCATAAGGGAAATAATCATTTTTGTTTCTGATTGCAGTTCTTGAAGCCAAAAATCTATGTCGTTTTTCTCGCATAACCCTACTCTCACTGCTAAAAGAAGATGAGTTTGTAGTTCGTTAACTGAGCCTTGTGCAATGCTTAAAAAACGCTTATATTCTGCTGACTTTCTTCTACCATATCCTTCAGCAATATTGGCAGGCACAGATGAGGCCGCTCTTCTAATTTGTTGAATCATTCCATATAACTCGTCTTTAGGAAATTTCTTAGTTAAAAAATAACATTTTTCAGCTATATCCATACCTTTTTGCCAAATTATTAAATCTTTAAAATCATTGATTTCTGACATTATCTACTCCTACAAATTTTAAATGTAAAGAAAACTCTTCCCCATTCCCTATTCCCCATTCCCCATTCCCCATTCCCTATTCCCTATTGATATAAAGCTATCAAATTTTGGAGGGCAGAGTCGAGGCGTTGAATGCCGATTTTTACCTGACTCACGCCGGAAGCATTTTCTTGTGCCCCTTGATTAATAGCATTCATCCCTTGGGCTATTTGTTCGATCGCAGCAAGTTGCTGTTTGGCATTAAGAGCAATTTGTTTGTTGCTTAAATCTACATTATTAATAGCTTCGCTGACTCCAGTAAAAGCACTCGCCATTTCGCTAACTATCTTCATGCCCTCCTCTACTTTCAGGGTACCTTCTCCGGTGGCAGTTGCAGTCTGAGCGATCGCCTTTTGCAGTTCCTTAATTAGATTATTAATACTTCCGGTGTATTCTTGGCTGCGATCGGCAAGTCGTCTAATCTCGCTTGCAACCACCCCAAAACCCTTCCCGTTTTCCCCCGCCCTTACCGCTTCGATGCTGGCATTGAGGGCTAGCATATTAATTTGGCTGGAAAGTTCGCCGACTAAAGCAACAATCTTATTAATTTCCGAGGATTTATCGTTGAGTAGATCGCTTTGAGAGGCGATCGCTTCTACCGTATTTCTCAATGCCGACATTCCTTCTAATGTCAAATTTACAGCATCCCCACCAGCTCCGGCAAGCTTTAAAGCCTCATTAGCATCCCTGGCGGTGGTTTGGGTTTGTTCCGTTACCTTTTGGAATGAGGCATTTAACTCATCTATACTAGAAGTAACTTGATTAACCGAGGTTGCTTGTTGGACGCTAACGCGTTCTTGTTGTACTATAGTCGCTGCAATTTCTGAGGAGCTCGAAGCGATCGCCGTCGTTTCTCCTCTCATGCGATCGCCTATCGCCTTAGATATTAATCCTCCCAGAGCGATCGCTATAATAGCCGCAGCTATAGCTGCCCCAAAAACCACTACTGTCAAAAACATTATAGCATCTTTTAAGACTACTTCTTCTGCTTGTAGTTCCTTTTCTTCTATAGCTTGAAATTCGTTAACTAACTCATCTACATTGTTGCTTAATGCTTCAACTTCTCCAGTGACAAACGCTTCCGTTGCTTTTTCTGGCTTTCCTAATTCCATATAAGAAATCAACCTTCTATTAAATTCATTTAATTTATCTCCTACCTCTATAATTACATTTAAGTTTTTTCGTTGTTCGGGAGCTACTATCTCGTTTCTCAGTCTTTCCGATAGTTCGTAAAAATTAGTATCCCATTCCTCGTATTCTTTTAATTCTTGTTGATTTTTACTAATCAAATATCCCCTGAAAGTTTGTTGCATAGCTGAAATGCTATATGCTAAATCTTTTACCCTGCCCCGACGTTCGTGCAGCTTTTCTACTTTTCGCTCTTGAATTTCTAAGCTTTTTACTCCTTGAAAATACACTAA
>CAZSTZ010000122.1:7832-18662 GCA_964609515.1 uncultured bacterium
CCCAAAAATAACTTTTAAATCGCCAAGCATCCACATCAACTCGCAACTTTCTACCCCAACTATAACAGTCAAATTTAATCCGATGCCTTTCCCTGGTAGTTTCTTCTATTTTAATACCCCCTAAAATTACGATCCAATGAGTAGGATAAGGCAGCAAAGGCAGCTCGTCAATTAACAACCCTTTAGCAGTTACCAAAGCCAAAGCTACTCCACCAGCATCCACCACTTCAGCGGCTACCCGCAAGGCAGGAAAATCCCCGAATAAATAAGCATTATTATAACCTATTTTTCTATAGCCTAAAATCTCTTTCAGCCAGCCGGAAATTTCCCAAGATTTAGTCATGCCGCTAATATTTCTAATCAATTGGGGGCTATCTGGCGCTACAGGAAAAAGCAAATTTTCCGACTCCCGCAAAGTCGCCGATAACATCCAATCAACTTGAGGCATCTTTAAATCTCCCCCGCTTTCTCTTAAATTATTAGAAGGAAAAATCCACTTGCCAGATTGAGTGTGAAAACCGCCAATTTGATATAAACTCCGACATATTTCTACATATCTAATCGGTTGCTTTCTAATCAGTTCAAAAATTACCGTCGCCGGACCGCATAAAGGTTGCGAACCTTGGTTAACTAAAAAGGGATTTTCCAAGCGCGATCGCAGCTCGTAAATAATTTGTCTCTTATCTAAATTCGGCCAAACTCCCGGCACTTTAGAAAATTCAAAATCCGCGATTTTATCTTTAGCAATTTCTAAATAATTCATAGTTGGGAATAGGAAATTGGGAATAGGGAATTGGGAATTGGGAATTGTTAGCCATAACCATTAGCAATTAACAATTAGCAAACAGCGGCGGTTGGTTACAAAATAAGACTTCGCAGCAATTGTCCGAGCAAAATCTTTTTAAATCTATTTTTCGCCAAAAACTCTTAAATGCATGCCTATTGCCTTTTGCCTGTTGCCTACAACTGCGGCGAAGTCTATTCAGATGCTTCCTCTAATCTTTTCCTTGCCTCAATTGCCTCGGTATAATTTTGCTTAATTTCTAAAGCAATTCCATAAGAATTAAATGCCTCTTTAAACTGTCCTAATTTTTCCAAAATGCCACCCCGTCTAAACCAAGCTCTTTCGCTGCCCGGTCTAATAGCAACTATCTTATTATAAGCAGCGATCGCCTCGTCAAACCGCCCCAAATTTCCCAACAAAAAAGCTAAATGAGACCAAGCATCATAGTTATCCTGCCACAGACCAATAGCTTGATTGTAACTAACAATTGCCTCGTCGTTACGACGCATTTTTTCTAAAGCAAAACCTCGCCTTAACCAAGCATCAAAATTATCTCTTTGTCTTCTAATAATTCCGTCGTAAGTCGCCACCGCTTCCGCATATCTCTCCAACTTTTCTAAAGCTTGCCCTCGTTGCAAAGCAAATTTAGCAGGGATAACTCCCTGGAGATTGCTAATTTCCAAGACGCGATCGTAAGCCGTTAAAGCATCCTCGTATTGATGCAATCTTTCCAAAGTTTCCCCCCGCAAATTCCAAGCTTCTAAAAAGTCGGCTTGAATGGCGATCGCGTTACTATAAGCTACCACCGCTTCCTTATCTTTACCCATACCCGCCAAAGCAATTCCTCGACCCACCCAAGCTTCGGGAAAATTCTTATTAGCTGCTATTGCTACATTAAAAGATTCCAGAGCTTCTTCGTACTTAAATAAATCGCATAAAGTCCGACCGCGACTAATCCAAACTTCCGGCAAATTGGGATTCCAATTAATCGCTTTATCAAAACAAGCGATCGCCCCTTCTTTCCAATGATTTCTCAAGGCCAAACCTTTATAAAACCAAGCCTCGTAATCGTCTGGATTGAGTTTTATCGCTTGGTTATAAGATGTAACCGCATCGTGATATTTATGCAGTTTATCTTGAGCGATCGCCCGATTAAACCAAGCTTGATAATTGTTCGGATCTAACTGTACGGCGCGATCGTAACAAACCAAAGCTTCCAGATATCGTTCTTGGTGCATCAGCGCCACCCCGCGATTAAACCATCCATAATAATTGTTCGGTTCGAGTTGAACCGCCCGTTCAAAAGATGCCGACGCCAGGGCATACTTGCCGCCCTTTAGCTGCACCTTGCCTTGACGGTACCAAATATCGGCTATTTGGGTTTCGAGTTCTAAAGCTTTTTCGTAGCAGCTAACTGCTTTTTGGTACTGTTTGAGTTCGTATAATGCCAAACCTTGATAGTACCAAGGTTCGTAGTTGTAGGATTTTAGGTTAATCGCCTCTTCCAAACAGGCGATCGCCTCTTCGTATCTTTGTAAGTGGAAGAGAATTTTCCCTCGTTCAAACCAGCTAGAGTAGTTGCGCGGGTTTAAGGAAATAGAGCGATCGTAAGCAGCGGCGGCCTCCTCGTAACGCTGTAAATTTTTCAGGCAATGGCCCAGCCTTAACCAGGGCCGGGCCCAATCTGGCGCGATCGCCACCGCTTTTTGATAATATTCTGCCGCCCCCTCGTACCTTCTCATGTCATACAACCTATTACCCCGGTTGTATTCTGGCAAAGCTTTAAAGATGCTGAATATTCCTTTCTGGGGAATAGCTTGGGGCACATCGGTAGTGGTCTCGGAGTATTGGCTGTCACCGTTGGCCATAATTCTGCTGTTTGGATTTTTTTCTATTTTATTTGCTTTCTTGGGACTCTTTACCGCTTTTTCGACCTCCGACGTTCCGTCAAATCTTCAATATCACTTTTTCTTTTCTTTGTCAACAATTTTAAGATAAAAATTTTTTATTGAATTAATATGAATAATTTATAGTTTTGATGTAACTTCAGCCACAAACGGCTCGATTTGAGTCAAGATCGTAAAGGTTGCGAGAAAGTCAGGTGGCCTGCGACATCTAAGCTGAAGATGCACCCAACTGCTATCCCGAAACTGGCTCCGGAACGGAAAATGCCTTTCCGGTGAGTTCAAACCAAATACTGTAGAGTCCTTCGTACCTAGCTACTTTTAAGAACGAAAAATTATGAACATAATGTTTTCTACCATACATAATCTGGAAAAAGTCCGAGAAGTATGGAATCGCCAACAAAACACCTTCTTCCATTTCGCCACAACTACTAATAAGTTAGAACCTTCCAAAGCTCCTCGATTCGATCCTTGGTCTCCACTGCGGCAGTGGTTGGATGGAATTGAAGTCCAGAATAGGACATTAGCTAGAATTGCGTGTCGGCTAATTCCCACCCAGTGTCCTTTCGAACGGGACGTGAAGCTTTTCGGTCGCACCTTATTCCACATCCCCCCAATGTGCAAGCTCAATCCCCTTTACGACGAATTAATCGGTTTGCGTTTTAGGGCCTTGTGTTATTTAGCAGATGTCTGTGGCGAAGATGTGTCTCAATATTGTTAATTGGGAATGGGGAATTGGGAATTGGGAATTGGGAATTGGATTTTCCCAATCCCACAACTAACAATTCCCCATTTTTTTCTTATCAATTAGCTGCACCAACAGCTAATAATCCTTCAAATAATTTAATGCCGTCGGTGCAACCTAAAGCCGGATCCGATGCTCTTTCTGGGTGGGGCATCATACCTAACACGTTCCTTTTCGGGTTGCAAATTCCAGCAATATTATTAATGGAACCGTTGGGATTACCTGCTAGATTAACTTCCCCATCAGCCGTACAATAACGGAATAAAATTAGGTCTTTATCTTCTAATTCTGCCAGAGTGTCGCCGTCGGCATAATAACGACCTTCGCCGTTAGCTATGGGTAAGTTAATTACTTCTCCAGATGAATAGGCAGAAGTCCAAGGTGTCTGAGTATTTTTTACTTTTAAAAACTGGCGATCGCAAATAAAATTTAGCTCTTGATTTCTAATTAAAGCACCGGGTAATAATCCCACTTCAGTTAATACCTGAAAGCCGTTACAAATACCTAAAACTAACTTACCTTTATTAGCGTGTTCCACCACGGCGGGAATAACAGGAGAAAAACGAGCGATCGCCCCGCATCTTAAATAATCTCCATAGCTAAAACCCCCCGGCAAAACGACGACATCCACATCAGAAATATCCGTTTCTTGATGCCAAATCCTGCGCGTCGGTCGGTCCAGCAACCCCGAAGTTACCCAGACTACATCGCGATCGCAATTAGAACCCGGAAAAACTATAACTCCAAATTTCATCGCTTATCTTTTACAATTAACAATTGACAATTAACAATTAACAAGCTCAAATCGATAATTTTCAATTACCGGATTTGCCAATAAGCGATCGCAAACCGCATCTATTTGTTCTTTAGCTTTATCGGTTTCCTCTGCGGTAACAGTCATTTCTATATATTTACCAATTCTGACCCCATCGACATTATCGTAGCCCATCTGAGCCAACCCAGACTGGACTGCAGTACCGGCAGGATCCAACACCGAGGGGCGAAGAGTCACATAAATTTTAGCGAGATATTTTTTAGTCACAGTTAAAACTAGGCAAAAGGCATGCATGCAAGAGGCAAAAGTAGGGAAGGGGCAATTAGCAATTAGCAATTAGCAATATTTTCCCCATTCCCCATTTTCCCTTAATTTAAAGTCTCTTCAACTAAGTAATAGAGAGCCTGGAATCCCCCTCGTTTTAACGCGGGGAGGAAAGGCGAAAGGCGGTTTTAACCGCCGTGAAATTATTAATCTCGAATCATGGAGATAATCCTTTTCGAGAAAAGTTGTGTGTCCCTAAGACCACCAAAAGCGTTGTGACTCGCAATTACACGATGCCGCGCACCCAAGAAGGCGCTCCAGATAATCTGGGCTAGGGAAATACCCGGAAGTGTTATCGCTTTGGGCTCATCGGTAAGCGCCAACTCTTAGTCAGGACTTGGGCTTCCCTTGCTGCGCGTCAAAAGAGCCGCAGAAGCTGACTTTCTCAAAATTGAGATTCACCCAAGATTATAGCGTTTGGAGGGGTTATAAAATAAAAACACATTTCCCCAAAAACTGATACTGGCCATGACAAACCGTCGCACCCGTTCCCAAGAAGTAATTTTAAACCTATTAAAGGCCCTGAAGCGATCGCTTTCCGCCCAGGACCTCTATTTAGAATTGCGGCAAAGCGATCGACCCATCGGTTTAGCAACGGTTTATCGCTCTTTGGACACCCTCAAGCGCGAAGGTGTCGTACAGGCCAGAACTTTGGCCAACGGAGAATCTCTTTACAGTTGCGTCCAGGAAGACCAACATCACCTCACCTGTCTCGAATGTGGAATGTCCGTCCCCATTCACGAATGTCCCGTCCACGACTTAGAGGTTAAACTGCAAGATTCCCACAGTTTTAAAATTTACTATCATACTTTAGAGTTTTTTGGAGTATGCGATCGCTGTTACGAGGCCATATGCAAAAGGCAATAGGGGCCTTGCATTTTAAATGCGTCTTAGCTTACCCCTTAACAATACTTTCCTTATCTGCAATCATCGATCGCATCCCTTCCAAAGTAGCGGGAATAGCGCGGGGATCCATAAACATCACCTTACTACTGTGACTGCTACCAATTTTTAGACCCATATCAAGATAATTTTGAGCTAACAAAAATTGAAGCGCTTCTTTAGCTTGTGGGTCATTTTCTAAAACCTTAGCAAGAATTTGTAAAGCTTCAGAAGTAGCTTGAGCTTTGAGAACTTGACCTTGACGTTCCGCTTCTGCCCTCAAAACGATCGCCTTTTTTTCGGCCTCCGCTTCTAACACCATTGCTTGTTGGTTAGCTTTAGCCTCCAAAACTTGAGCTTCAGCTTTACCTTTAGCAGAGTTAATAGCAGAATCTCTTTCCCCTTCAGAATTTAAAATTGCCGCCCGTTTTTTCCTTTCGGCAGCCATCTGCAATTCCATAGAATCTTGCACCGCTTTAGAAGGAGCAATATCGCGCAATTCTACCCGAGTTACTTTAACTCCCCAAGGGTCAGTAGAAACATCTAATTCTCGCAGCAACAACTCGTTAACTTCCGTTCTGGCGGTAAAAGTTTGGTCTAATTCTAATTTACCCATTTCAGAACGTATTTGAGTTAAAACCAGATTAACCATTGCCGCTTGGAGATTTTCCACTTTATAAAAAGCTTTTTCCAAATCCATAATCCGCCAATAAACGACAGCATCTACGCTAATAGAGACGTTATCGCGGGTAATACACTGTTGGGGCGGAATATCTAAAACCTTTTCTCGGATGGTTTCTTGGTAAGCAACCCGGTCTAGAAAAGGTACGACAAAATTCAAACCAGGTTCCAGTTTGCGACCGCTATATTTTCCCAAAGTTTCTACTAAAGCTTCGTTACCTTGATTGATAATTCTGACACCTTTAAAAGCGGTGGTTCCAAAAACAGCAATAATAATAGTAGCAATCCATCCTTCCATTTTTTTTTTCTCCTTATAAATTAGTTGACAAAATTGTTTTAATAACGCAAGAGTTTTTCTGGCATGACGAATAAAGTATTGCCTTGTCGTCTAATGATGATGACTTTTTGATTAGCAGCGATAGCTAAAGTTTCGTCCTCGCACTTAGCCCGCCAAGAATTGCCTTCGTAGAGTACCCTGCCCGCTTCCCCCGCTGGTATTTCAGTCAAAGTCTCGACCTCTTCGGCATCGCTTAACGCGGCCACCTTGACTTTAGGTAACAATCGACGCAAGAAAAAGATCGAAGCCACGGACAGCAACATCCACAGGGCCACTTGTACGCTGACAACTGGCACGACTAGAGACACTGCCGCCACAGCCAAGGCGCTCAGTCCCATCATAAAGATGATAAAAGCCGTTGGTACGAACAACTCCATCAAACACAATGCCGCTCCGGCCAGTAACCAAAATATTGTCGGACTCATACCATAGAATTGTTAATTTAGTTTAGAGCTTATCGCAACCTTGGAGATTGAGTTTACAATTGGTCCAAGTGTTTATTGAGATGGTAAAATACTGCCTATTGCCCATCAGGGTCTTGAGTAATGGGGTCAGGAGTGCTTCTAGATCCCAATCGGGGATAGCTCGGATTGTTTGTCTCTCCCTCTCCCAACAAGAAATTTTTCCCTGTAAACTACAGGTACTTCTACCCAAGATATACGATCGCTTCCCCACTGCCGATGTACTGTACAAATCCAACTTGTCCCAACCCCCTAAACTCATTAGGTCGCTCTGAATGCGAAGCTTGTCAAACTCCTTTAACCTATCGCTACTTGTGGGCAGTGGGTTTGGCCGCAGCCGACATCCCAACGGGAGAGTTAGTGGGCGATCGCTATCAAGTCGTAGCCCCTCAAGTCTGGCTGGATACCAAACCGGGAGAGTTTCCTTTCGCCCCAGAAGAACTGCCAGATTATATTATTCCTTATTTATTTTTATATTCCTACAGAATTCATCTTCCTGAAGTCTATGGTTTTTACCAACTGGGAGAAGAAGCCGATGGCAGGCAAATCGTGCTTTTAGAAAACGTGCCTTTAGATGGGACGGGCCATCTCCTTCCTTCTTTAACAGAAGCTTGGCCAACGGCTACGGCAGCCCGTCAGTTTTATTGGCTGTGGCAGATAGGTCAGTTATGGATGCCTTTATCAGAGCTGGGGGTAGCCTCTAGTTTGCTCTCAGAAAATCTGCGGGTTGACAGTTGGCGGGTGCGGTTGCAGGAGCTGGAATTCGGGAATTATAAACCGACCTTCCGAGATTTAGCGGATTTTTGGTTTAATTTGTCCGAAACCGCACAAACATCAGTAAAAGAACCCCTGCAAGAGATTAGCTATCGGATGGCAGGTGGGGAAGATTGGCAGGCGATCGCCCCTCAATTAAACCAACTGTTATTAGAAGAAGCAGCCAAACTACCTTTACTGTTAGAAATAGCAGGGGCCACGACTACAGGCCCGGTACGCTTGCATAACGAAGATAGCTGCTATCCAACCAAAAAAGATTTACAACAGAGGAACGCTCCTCCCCACAACCAATTAATTCCACGGCTAGCCATTATTTGCGATGGGGTAGGAGGCCACGAAGGGGGAGAAGTAGCGAGTCAGTTGGGTATCGAAAATCTCAAGTATCTGGTCGCTCGCCTCATAACTGAGGCCGCCACTCAGCAAGAGTTGATGCCACCCGAGTTAGTCAGCAAGCAACTCGAAGAAATTATTCGGGTAGTTAATAACGCGATCGCTGCTAAAAATGACGAACAAAAACGAGAGTATCGCCAGCGCATGGGTACTACCCTCGTTATGGCTCTCCAGTTGCCCCAAAAAATAACCTCCTCCTCAGATACCAACCTCAATAACGCCCACGAACTTTATGTGGCTCATGTGGGAGATAGTCGGGCCTATTGGCTGACGGCAGATTCCTGCCAGCAGTTAACTGTAGATGATGATGTGTCTGCTAGAGAGGTTATGTTTGGCCGCTGTTTGTATTGGGAGGCCCTCCAACGTCCCGATGCCGGTGCCCTCACTCAAGCTTTGGGAACCAGGGATGGAGAATTTATCCGCCCTACGGTTCGGCGTTTTATTGTCGAAGATAATGGCCTCTTATTGCTATGTTCTGACGGACTCAGCGATAACGATTGGATCGAGAAATATTGGCATCATTACGCAGCTCCGGTTATTAATGGGGAACTTTCGGTGGAAGTGGCGGTTGATTCTCTGATAGATTTAGCCAATCAGAAAAATGGCCACGATAATACTTCTGTGGTACTGCTTAACTGTCGCGTTACTCCCCAGAAATTGGCATTGGCAACTAATAATCAACCTCCAGAAGTATCGGCAAAAAATGAGGAGTCGGAAATGTCTGAGGCTTCTAAGGTGTTGCTTTACGATGAAACGGTAAGGGAACCAGAACCGACAAAAGCTACCAATGGAGGCCACTGGAAACGTTGGCTGCTTATAGGGGGCCTGTTGGTGTTATTGGCCTTGGCTATTGGTATCGCTTTGTGGCGCTATCGCGAAAACCTGCAAAAGACACCAGAAGATTTTCCCTATCCTTGGGAAACTCCCGTAGCTCCCCCAAATCCGCAATAATTCGTAACAGGCAGGATAGGGGCAGCTTTAACAGGCAGGATGCCCGTTCTACAACAGGCCGTTTGTATGCGACAATAAAAAAATTGTCGTGCTATTGTGGCTCCTTGTAGGAGCTGTAGTGGTATTGCCAATTTGAGAGGAAGCAGAACAGAAGGTTTTTTGTCTATGAAAACGGGCGATCGCGTTCGCGTCAGTACATCTGTGGTTGTTTACATTCATCCAGAAAATCGAGGGCAGCCTTTTGATATTAAAGGGCAAGAAGGGGAAGTCAAGGCCATTGTTACGGAATGGAACGGCAGACCGGTTAGTGCTAATTTGCCGATTTTGGTCCAATTTAGCAAAAAGTTTAAGGCCCACCTCCGAGAGGATGAATTAGAAATCGTACAGAGTAGCTAAACTGCCACATAATTAACGGCTTACGGGGCTCTGTCCCCGTCCGCGCCGTTAGTTTAAATTTAGACCTAAAACTTTTAATTTCCAAAGCCGCGCAGAAACCAACCGAAAATATTAATATCTCCTCGCATTTCTTGAAGCTCTTTTTGATGTTGTTCGGCGGTGGCGTAGTACCACTGGCAATAGTTGTTAAAGTTTTCGCGATATCGAACTTCTCGATAAAATTCCTGGGCCGCTTGAGTAGCTCGGAGAATTTCTGCTGCCGGTTGTTCGGGTTGGGGAATTATTCTGCTGAACTGCTGGGACATTAGCTAGCTGCTCCATAGTGCAATCTTCTTTTCACGTTAGCACAGGGGTTAAAACAGACTTAAGCCCAGCCTCGGAGGCGATACACTACTAAACCGATGTATTCTTTTAAGGCTTTGGTTGACTGCTGGAGGCTGTAAGCATTGGGAAGCAAATTCAGCAAGTTAGCTTGCCAACTGCTATCTTCAATTGGGTTTTCCGTAACTAAAAAATCTGTTGGGGCAGCAATAACGTCGATGCCTTGGCGCTGGAAAACTAAGAGCGATCGCGGCGTATGCATCGCAGAAGTTACTAATAAAACAGGGCCCTTTATTCCTTGACTCTCCAAAATTTTCCGCACCTCAACGGCATTTTGATGAGTGTTCAGAGAATTAGGATCTTGCAAAATGGCCGATTTCGGTACTCCCATAATTTCTGCCAGAGAGGCCATATCTTGAGATTCCGGCGGGCCCCCATCTTTCCAATTAATCCTGCCCCCACTGAGAATTAACCAAGGTGCTTTGCCCTGGCGGAATAATTCGGCACCGTAAATAATGCGATCGCCCGCTTCGCTAACATCGACATTGGGGCGAGGTGGAGTGGCGGGTTTAACTCCTCCACCTAAAACTACAATAGCTTCTGCTTGGGGCAATTCTACCGGAGGCAAATTTTGCCATTCTAAAGATTTAACCAACCATTGAGAAACCCAGCTATTACTAGCAATAAGTAGGATAGTTAAACCCAGAATAATTGCTCCTGACCCTCCTCTGGTATTTCTGCGCCACAATAAAATTAAACCTACTATTATTAGCAGGCAACTCAGTCCCAAAGGATAAATAAATAGCGGTAATAATTTGGAAAGAAATAAAAACATGGGTCCATCTCAATTTTGAAGAAAACCAGTAAAACTAAAAATTATTCCTCTGGCTCCCCCCTTGTTAAGGGGGGCGGGGGGGGGATCGAACGCTTTTTGTCAATTGTCAATTGTTAATTGTTAATTGCTCCAGAAAGTTTTTTGGGATTCGATGCTCCCAAAAACATTAACTTTTAATTGTTGGATTTTCGGTATTAACGGCGACGTTTTTTAGATGATTCTTGTTCTTTCATTAACAACCACGATAAGAGAGATACTCCTTTTCTTTGG
>CAZSTZ010000123.1:0-7250 GCA_964609515.1 uncultured bacterium
TGAGTGGCAAACAATCCATCCCACACACCAACAACCCATCCGCACTCGTCCCGTACAATACCGCTGCTAACCACGGCAGAAAGCCTTTCTCGAACGGCAGAAACCGGGTTTTTGCGAAAAACCCGGTTTCTTAAATCTCTGTGGAGGGAGCGATCGCTGTCATCCAATAGAGCGATCGGGATTGATTTCTAAGCGGTATGGATTGATTTAGAACCAGGCGACAGCCAAACTCACCCACCGATAACCCATGGGTTACAGCGTGTAGGTCGGGCTCCCGTAACCTCCACCCAACATAATAGAATTAGGTTGGGTTTCGCGGAGGTCCGCACAACCTACTTTTTTGCTACGGGAACTGCACTACTTTACCGTTAACCATTGACAATTAACAATTGACAAAAGCGTTAACTTCTTGGTTTTCTTCTTGCATTGCAGTGTACCCCATCCATTAACTATCTTGGAGTCGATCCAACCAGGCGATTAAATCGTTTGGTTCTTCAAAATCCAACAACGCCTCGCCCAAATCTTCCAACTGGGAAGCCGATAATTGCAACAAACGCTGCTGCAACTCCGGGGTCACGGTACCGATACGACGTGGAAGTTGGCGATAAATCATGGCCAATTTCCCCTCCTGTCGCCCTTCTATTCGGGTAGCTTCTGTTTGATTCAACCAAGCGATTAAGTCGTTTGGTTCTTCAAAATCCAACAACGCCTCGCCCAAATCCTCCAACTGGGAAACCGATAATTGCAACAAACGCTGCTGCAACTCCGGGGCCACGGTACCGATACGACGTGGAAGTTGGCGATAAATCATGGCCAATTTCCCTTCTACTCGACCTTCTTGTAAAATCTTTTGGAAAACAGTTGATTCGCGCATAAATCCTCCTTGAAATAGACTGCTAACTAAATCCGCCTGAAATCGTAAACCTGCCAGAAGTTGAGTGGAACTGATAATTTCCTCTCGTTCTTCGGGCCGTTCTATTTTCTGGCGCAGGGCGTTGCGGCAACATCGCTGCGCTGCCTTTGCCTGGCCGAGCGACTTTAGCAACCTCCGAAGCTACTTGGTTTAGCAATCCCGTAGGATTTTCGCTCTGACACAATACTGCCAGTGGCAATAATCCCGGAGTTTGCAAAAGCGCTTCGGATGGTTGTTCCCACATCCGCACCACTTGAAAACCACACCGCACAGATTCCAATTGGAATTGAGTTTCAAGTACGGCCGGGTTGTTGGTTTGTTTTAACCAAATCAGCACTTGGGTAATCGGTAAGTTGTGCTGCCAGTAAAGTCGCACCCAATAATTGAGCATTCTCAACGGCATCGGTTTGTTTTGGGGTACCTTAACTTGGAACTCCAGATGTAGGATGCGGTCTGCCAGTCGTAAAAAGGTTACGGAGTCGGCCCGCACTGGTTCGAGGCTTAATTCGGTTTTGAACACTTTCGTTCCGGTTATTTCCCGCCCCAGAAGCCAACTGGCAAAGCGGTCTGGATGTTTTTCTGCTAAGTATTTGCAGAGGTTATCGTATTGACTCATGGTTGTTGACCTTTGATAACTGTATTAGGACTTACGCAAAAAAGCCCATTTCTGTCATTGCTCGCGAGGTGCGAGGCAATCTCAATTACGCTTGCTTTTGGTTCTTCTTATGTAAGTCATGTATATATTTTAGGGGAAAAACCCATCCGCTACATCCGCGTACAATACCGCTGCTAACCACCCTTTAACCGACTAGAAAAATATTGACGGTAAAGTTCGCAATAGGGCCGGCAAAAATCTTTTTCAATCTTAACTAAACCCAAACTTTCTAACTTAAAAGTAAAATTAGTTTCCAGTTGTACCGGCTGATTTTTGCCAAGAACTTCCAAATAAGCTGCCGCTAATTCCGGTTGTTGTTGTAGCCTACCCAAAAGCTCCCGTAAATGGTTGCCAAAAAGACTAGCTTCCGTCGGCGCGACTTCCAGCAACTCTGTTAAATTAAACTCTCCTTTTTTCAGAGACTCCATCGCATTTTTTACTAAATAAGGATGACCGCCAAAGACATCCATAAGTTGTTGAATTTCTCCATCATTGAAACCCAGTCCGTAACCTCCCGCCAACTGCTTTACTTGTTCTAAATTAAAACCAGACAAAGCAACCTCTAAACCAACTCCTGCCAGTGGAGAAGAATTAATATCTAATCCGCCATAAACCTCCGTCGAGTGAACGATAATTAAGCGAACTTGCTGCCAAATTTTACCGCGACGGTTGGGAAGTTTTGCCGCATTATTCCACTAAGAGTTGGGCTGCTATTCCATAGATACAAATCGCCACTTCTCTAACGGTTTGCTCTTCTTTGGATAACTCCACCTTAAGCTGCGACAACATCGCCTTCCAAACCACCTTTGGTTGCAACATACCTGCCCCAGTTGCCATCAAAGGAAAAGCAATACTTTTAAAGTTATATTGCCGCGCTCCAGTCATGCAGTTGCAAACAGCCTGCTTAATCACATCCGCTGAGGATAGGTTTTTCTTAGACCAGTCGATAACCGCTGGATGAAATACTTTTTTTGCCAGAAGGTTGCCAGCGCTAGTCACGGCAACTTGCCCTAAACCGATGGGAGCAAGTTTCTGGACGCGATAGTAAATCTCCTCTCCCCCGACTTCTCTAATTTTGCGAGACACTCCTCCACCCATTTTTAATCTCGTATCGTCGGAACTGACGATCGCATCAACTATGAGGTCAACGATGTCCCCGCGATAAACTCTAATTAATTTATCGTTAGTCGATAATTCACTGAAAAATCTGTCTTCGGGATTGGAAGAGATTGTAGTTATCAGTCTTTGCTGGATTTGTTTGGTGGGGCGACGGTCATCTTTTTTATGGGAAACAGCGATCGCCCCTGTCTCCTTCCGGAAATATGCCGCTTTTGTCTCCTCAACCTCTGGCAACAACCCCATCTCTCCCAACTCCCCCTCCACCCAACTCAGATTAAACACCGCAGCATATATCCGATTATAAACCCTTAACTTCCCTCCCCGCCTCACCACCAACCCCGTCAGTCGCAACTCCATTTCTTCCGGTTTGTTGCTAACTCTAATCTCCCCCTCTCGCAATATCCGCCGATAAGACAGCAACAAATCTTGCTGGTGGTGACAGCTATATAACAAGCGATCGCGTATCGTCTTTAAATGTTCCGGTTCGTCTTGTCCTTCCCAATTCTCTATAACTCGCGATCGCACCACCCCCGCCACCCACTCGCCAATATTTTCTACCTCTTCTTTTCCTGCCGTTTCTAACGCTAACAGGCAAACCTTTTGAGTGAGAAAAGGTTGTCCCCCCGTCCAATCTAAAACCTCTTTCAGTACGGCGATCGCCTCGGGAAAAACCCCCTCAAAACCCCTCGCTAAAGGCATCGCTTCCTCTAATTTAAACCCCTGTAACTCTATGGCCTTACCAATATTAAAAGGCGTACTAACATTCCTATTTCTAATCAAATCCGACGGCGTGGCAACTCCCAACAAAGCAAAACTCAAACGCCGATATTTTTCGCTATCCGATCGCTTATTATAACAAGCTCGAATCAAACCAAAAAAATCATCCCCATTAAAACCCAAGCTCAGAATACTATCAATTTCATCGATAAAAATCGAAATATTTTCTGTTACCTCCACCAGCAAAACTTCATCGATAAACTGACTCAAACGCTGTATGGGGGAGAGGAAAGAGCGATCGCCCCACCAACCCAACAAATCGAATTTATCCAACAACTCAAAACCGCTGGCCAACGAATAAAAAATCCCCGCATACCACTGTTGGGCAGTAATATCCTGACTGCCGATAGCCGTCAAATCGATGGCCCCACAAGCAACCCCCTCCTCCTGCAACCTCCGCATGGTTTGGACGCGCAAACTGGACTTGCCCATTTGTCGCGAGTTCAGGACGTAGCAGAATTGCCCTGCCTTGAGGCCCCGATAAAGTTGGGCATCTGCCTCTCGCCTGACGTAGGTAGGGGCGTCCGCCGGCAAACTGCCGCCAACTTGATAGGAGTAGTTAGGTTGTGAGTTCATAAGGGGTCAGGGTATTAACTGGGAAAGCACAGACCTATTTTAACCCCTCGGCCAAAAATTAAAGGGCGATCGCCACCCCATCGCCCTCTTTTTTAATTGTATTTTTATAAATCCGAAAAATCTTCAATCGAGTCAACGCGATTACTACGAACGGGTTTCTTAGTTATTCTCTTAACTAGCTACTAATTCATACTTTTTTACCCCCGCTAACTCCTCTATAACTCTCTCCAAACCCGCAATAACTCTAGCAGTGCGATCGCAATCTACCTTGTCGGGAGTATCTTGGCGGCGGTGGTAATAAGGATAGCGAAAGAAGGCAGTATCAGTTACCATTAAAGACGGATATCCCTCTTGCCAAAAAGACCAATGATCCGATAAATTTACCCCCGTTCCAAAAGGAGGAAGAGCTGCCCCTTCCGAAGGAAATTGAGTGTGGCGGCGAAAGGATTCTATAACATCGCAAACAAGTTTGCTATTATTGAGATTGCTAACAAAAGCAAGATAATTTCCAGTAGAAGGATAGAACTCGTTAAGACCGGGAGGAAATTTTTGGCTGCCCAATTTGTCGGAGTAATAACCGATAGTTTCTAAACTCAGCATTGCCACTATTTTTTCCTCTCTTCGGCGGCAACGTTTGGCATAAACCACGCTGCCCATGTGTTCCGTCATAAAAAATGGCGGTTCTTCGTTAGTAAAGAAAACAAAACGCAAAGTTCGCCCCGTTTCTTTCCCCGCAAAAGCTCTCCCTAATGCCAGCAACCCTGCCACTCCAGAACCGTTATCGTTAGCTCCCGGACAGCCATAAACCGTATCGTAATGAGCCCCAATTATTACTATTTCATCAGGGTAGCGATCGCCCTTTATTTCTACTTCTAAATTATCAAAACTTTGATTGCTAATTTTATATCTTTGTCGCTTAACTTCGTAACCGCAATTAGACATTTCGCCTTCTATAAATTTAGCGGTTTCCATCAGTTTTAAGTAATTATATCTGTTACGTTCTCCTATATCGACCGCCAGTTTTTCTAAATCCAATTTCAAAGCAAGACTCAAAACCTTCTCTTGTTGCGTTAAGGAAGGTAAAGGACCGCGATAGCTTTTTCCTGGCATAGTTAGCATAGTATTCTCCTTTAATTCATCTTTGAAAGATTCGCAAAATGGGGGCGAGGCAACCCAGGGGAATTGCCCCTACAAGTTCCATAAAAATAGCCCGGTATTGCTATAATTTTAGCAGTCGCCCCAATCTCTTAAGGCGACTGTTGGTTAACGAGCTTATGCGATAAATTGGTGTTGTTAGCACCAGGGTTTAACTGAACTTGTCTTCAGTATGTTATTTATTATTACAGAAGGATTTGTCAAAGCGCAATAGGGTTATTGCAAAAACCCAATTTTTTCTCAATAAACCTTAGCGTCCGTAGTTTTACTACTAGCTTAGAAAAAAAATTATACTCGTTATCCGTATCATTACAGGCAATTAATAATTAGGGCTTGCCAAACAACGTATGAGATGCTCCCCCAAACAACAACCTCCATTAGCAATAAAAAATAGTTTTATCGCTAAAGCGATTACTACAAACTATTTTATTCTCGAATAGTAGGCGCATTCGCCAGAGTTGCTGCGGCTTTTTTCATCATTTCTAGATCGGACTCGGACCAACTGCGAACGTCCTGGCAATGATGGGCTATTAATAAACCCCACAATCCTTTATAATTAAGGATCGGTACTGCTAAATTAGCCCGAACTCCCAGACCGCGCAAAAAATCTCGATGGCAATCGTTGATGGGTTCTACTTCAATATCGCCAATTGCTCGCACCCTACCGGCTAGATACAGGTCGGCATACTCTCCGCCAAAACAATCATCCGGTCCGGTGGAACCGTATATCGATCGCTCTACAGAGCTTAAAGATTCATAAGTCACTTGACCTTCCCACTGACGATAAAAATAATAAATAACTACGCGATCGACCTTGAGATAATCTCTCAGTTCGTCGGTGGTTTCCTGGATTAAAGCATCTCGCTGCATTTTTTGGTGCAAGCGATCGACTAACTCTCGCAAATCCGAGCCGTCGTGAGAAGATTTGCTTAGTTCGGAGTGGGGGTATTTGTTTGGATTAGCTTGCATCATAAGTAGAAATTCTGAGCTAAACTATAAAGCTTCACGGCTGTTGATTATAGCAAAAAGGAGAACAGGCAAGATGCCTGTTCTACAATCCCATCCTTGTCATTTTCTCAAGAACTGCTTTATAATACAAACGTATTACAAAAAACTATGGCATCCAAAAAAGGCCATCTATTAAAGCAAATGGTATTAACAGCTTACGACCTGTGGAAATCTTACGGCGACGCTACCGTAGTCTCTGGAGTCAGTTTCACCCTCGAACCGGGGCAAGTCTTGGGCCTCCTGGGAGCCAACGGTGCCGGTAAAACTACCACTGTCGGTATGCTCTACGGAGCAGTCGTCCCTACTCGCGGGTTCGTCCAAATGGACAAATACGAGGTTCGCTCCCAAGGCAGAAAAGCTCGGAGTCTCATGGGCATAGTCACCCAAGAAGACAACCTCGACCCCGACTTTGGAGTATTAGAAAACTTAATGTTTTTCGCCAATTTTTACCGCATTAGGGGTAAGGAGGCCAGAAATATAGCCGCCAAACTCCTCGATCGCGTCGGTTTGCAAGAATACGCCCGCCACCGCATCGACGAACTCTCTGGGGGTTTGAAACGGCGTTTGGTCCTCGCCCGGGCCCTCATCAATAATCCAAAAGTAGTTTTTCTCGACGAACCCACAACCGGACTGGATCCCGATGCCCGTCAAGATTTTTGGCGCTTGGTTAAGGATTTAAAACAGTCCGGTTGTGGGGTGTTGCTGACTACTCATTATATGGATGAGGCTCAAAGGTTGTGCGATCGCCTCCTACTGATGCAAAAAGGAAAAGCGATCGACTCCGGCACTCCCCCAGAACTAATCGATCGCGTCATCGGTCGAGAAGTTGCCGAAGTCGAAGGCATCCCCGAAACCGCTTTGGAGCAACTCGCAGTTAAATATCAAACCTGGTATCGTCATTTTGCTACTGGATATACGTTGGTTTTACCACCGGAGAATGCCGACAGTTTGTGGTCGGAGTTAAGCGCTTTGCATCCAGAAAGGTTGAGTCGCCGACGCGCCAATTTAGAAGATGTCTTTTTGCGCTTGACTGGCACTTTGTTAAAT
>CAZSTZ010000123.1:7350-18579 GCA_964609515.1 uncultured bacterium
TTTTTATGAAAAACGATACTATAACTTTTTGGGGAGTTTATTCGGTGTGGCGGCGACACGCCCGGGTTTATCAGAAAACTTGGCTCGTCAATAGTCTGCCACCGCTATCCGAACCGATAATTTATCTGCTGGCATTCGGTTACGGTTTGACTCCATTAGTCGGAGAGGTTACTTACGCCGGCAAAGAAATCGATTATTTACAATTTCTCGCTCCCGGAATGATGGCGATCGCTATCTTATTTCAATCCTTCGTTGAAGGAGCTTTTGGCAGTTTCCTTCGCCTTAACTACCAAAAAACTTGGCACGCTTTACTAACTGCACCCTTAACCTTTACCGAAGTTTTTTTCGGAGATTGGTTCTGGGCCGCCACTAAAGGCGTGCTGGCAGCAACTATTACCGGTTTGGTTGCTATTATCTGGGGATTGTTTTCGGGATGGCAGTTTTTGTTATCTTTCCCGCTGATAGTCTTAGGCAGTCTGTTATTTGCTGCCGTGGGTTTGTTGAGCGCCGGCATTGCCCGAACTATCGACCAGGTTAACGTGCCGCTTTTTTTGCTAATCGTTCCCATGTTCACTTTGTGCGGAACTTATTTCCCACGGGAAGTTCTGCCTCCGTTTTTGCAGAACCTAGCAGGAGTATTGCCTTTATCTCCTTTGGTGGATTTGTTGCGCTGGCATTTGGGATTGTCTGGCGGTTGGATTTTTTCTTTAATTTTGCTCTTGCTCTGGACGGCCGTTTGTGCGGTTTTGGCCTGGCGGCAGATTTATCCTAAGTTGTTTCGTTGACGCAAACTCTTGACGAGTACTCAAATAAAAAGCGGTCTTTTTGAGTACTCGTCAAGAGAGAAACCGACTCCCTGCACTGATTTGATGGAAACAGGTTTACAGGGATTAAAAATTTAGAGGCACAACGTTATGCGATCGCCCTACACCCTACATTTCTATTATTTCTACCAAGTCTTCTATCGTCGACTCAAAAGTTTGAGCTAGTTTATATATAGCAGTGAAATCTACCATCGCCATTCCCGGGGAACGGGCGTAATTACTAATTGTGGTGTAGCCGACACCGGAACGCTTGGCCACTTCTTTTAGGGTCCAGCCTTTTTCTGCCGCAAATTCCCTAACTCGCAACCGTACTAAGCCTCTACTCATATTCCCTTGACAAATTACAATATTTTGGATTTAATAAGATATTATGAAAGAGCAATCGCTCCCTGGCCCTAAAAAGCTGGCGAGCGATCGAATTTCAAAGTGAATAGACAGGAAAAACCTGTACAACATTTAACCTACTCAACAACCTACAGGCAGGCAGTTGAACTACTCAACAACCTACAGGCAGGCAGTTGAATCTGTATGGCATCACGGTTTAAAGTGATGGCTGTTGTCGGCAAAGTCTTGCTGTCTTACAACAAGACGCATAATTTGGCGGGCTATAAGCCTGCTCCAACTAAAAACTATGTTATCAAAAGCATCCCAAAAGCGATCGAAAATTATTTATAAGTCCAACAAACCGCATCCCTTGGCCCGATTCGTTACGGAAGAAACAGCGGCCCTGATGTTTAACATTAGGCCCGAAGAAATTTATCGAATTGAATGCTGGAAGAATATGGTTTACGTTCACGGTCGAAGAGTCAGTCGCTTTGTCAGCTACGCCGACTTTCCGCCAGTTTTGGGAATTGCGGCCCCGACTTTAGCAGATTTCCCCAGGTGGCGTCGGCGTTGGTACAAACGCTGGGGGCAAAGACTGGCCCCAGAATTTTGGACTAGGTTTTTTATTTATCAG
This sequence comes from uncultured bacterium, assembly GCA_964609515.1. GTDB lineage: Bacteria > Cyanobacteriota > Cyanobacteriia > Cyanobacteriales > Microcoleaceae > CALKCV01. The sequence goes on from CAZSTZ010000123.1 coordinate 9,133, forward strand.
TTTAAACAGGCCGAGACAGAGAGCGATCGCCTGGAGTGGCGCGACTTGATAGCCCAAGTCAAGGGGTTAATCTCCGAAACTGAATTATATAAATTAAGAAAACTATATTCTCCCGAACAATATTGGCAGGCAGGTTTTTAATTAACAAGAGCGCAATTAACAAGAGCGCAATTAGCAAGAACGCAATTAACAAGAACGCAATTAACAATTAGCGACACCGTAAATTTCCACAAATCTGTAGAAATCCACAGTGTCGCCTGTTTAAAATTGGTTAAAGTTTGCACCTAAAAATTAGGCATCGCTTTCAATATGGATGAATAACAAACCCATAACCACTACCGGCATTAACCAGCAAACCACAGGAATTAAAATCCAAGGTAAGTATGCAGCTGCGTAGGAACCTGTCATTTCAAATTCTCCTAATCTTTGTTACAACACAAGCTAATTTTCTTTGGTGGGAATACCCAAATCTGAATCCCCAGAGGGAATCATTATTTTTGCCTAAAATACCAATGGCTAGTTAATTAACCCTCGGAAAATAGAATCAACGACGTCAAAGTTTTCTAGTAGGAAAAAGGCAACGAAGGCCGCGCCCATGGCTCCCACGAAGAAGCCGCCGGCAAACTGACTCCAACCTTCCGCAGTTTTCATCGGATCGCTATCCTTTTTATCCCCTTGGAAGGAAGCTATACCATAAGCTGATAAGCAAATAGTGGCCACTAGAATCAGAGCGATCGTCGAAATTAGTGCCCCTAGATAAGCATTGGGATCGTCCCGTAAGGGACCAAACTTGGCCCAAGGACCGATAATAAAATAACCGTGGGCCATACCAACTTCTAGCCCCCGCAGAATTGGAGATAAACCTTTGCGGTAGGCAGGCAGATTGTTAATCCAAGCCCTGGTTAAAGCAGAATCGCTGATGGGGGTTGATAAGTGACCCACAAAGGGATCGCCTTTATATGGTTGAATCAGCCCTCGATCGGTAGCTTCGGCCATACTGAAAATTCTCCTTTGAAAATCTTTACAAGATATTAAGGTTCATTTTACGCTGTAGTGGGTCATCTAGTCTCAAAAATGACTTTCAGCTTTAAAAAAGTTAATCAAAACTTTTGTTAATACTTTTTATCCTACTTTAGAGAGCTTTCTTTTGCCCGCGATACCACCGGGCAAGTCTCTCTGGGGAGACACCGAGGAAATAAGCAATTACTACTAACTGATTGATTAAAGTAGTCTTCCAGACCCCAAGTTTCTGCCACCGACGACCGGAAGTAACTACTGGCAAGGGCACAATCTCAATCTTTCCCCACCACTTCAACCGTCGGATTAATTCAAAATCTTCCATAATGGGCATCTCTGGGAAACCGCCAATTTGCCAAAAGATTTTGCTGGTTAAAAAAATGCCTTGGTCTCCGTAGGGCATCTGTAAATAGCGCGATCGCCAATTGACCATCTTCTCTACTACTGGCAAACCTCTCATCGAGCCCTCAATTTTCAATTCAAAAGCACCCGCCACAACTTTCGGTTTACCCAGAGCAAATCTGATGGACCGATCGAAGTCGGCAGGCAAAATAGTATCCCCGTGTAAAAATAAGAGAATTTCTCCGTTGGCCTCGTCCGCCCCCCGATTCATTTGCAAGGCCCTTCCTGGGGGAGTCTCTAAAACTCGGACCCCTAAAGACTCTACTGCTTCAATTGTTCCATCCACACTCCCACCATCGACGACAATTATTTCTATGTCTGTTGCCTCTCTGGCAGTTGCAATAGTTCGAGCGATCGCCTTTGCTTCATTTAATACCGGGATGATTATCGAAATTTTTGTCATTGGGAATGGGGAATGGGGAATTAATAATTGTAGCGACTCTTTGTTGGGCAAAATAGATTGACGATCCCCCTAAATCCCCCTTAACAAGGGGGACTTTGAACTGCTCCCCCCAACTCAGCGGGGGACTTTGAATTGCTCCCCCCAACTCAGCGGGGGACTTTGAACTGCTCCCCCCGCTGAGTTGGGGGGCAGGGGGGGATCGAAACCCCGTACTTCAACTCTTCAATTAACAATTAACAATTATTAATTACTTTAAAATCCATAAATCTTCTGGACGGTCTAAATCTGGGAGTTGAGAAAGATAACCGATAGCTAAATCGAGATAAGAAGCGATCGCCACCGTCTTTTCTAGCACCTCAGCAGTGCCCCAATTAATACCTCGAAACAATTCGGGAATCGAGCGGCCCAGACCGATTAAATAATAACCTCCATCCTCCGCCGGACCTAATACTAAATCGTTTTCCTCTAATTTTTCAAAACCCTGCTGGAGGATTTCCGCGTTCAAACCCGGGCAGTCGATACCGATAATTACTGCTCGCTGAATGCCCGAATTAAAAGCACTTTGAAAAGCTAATCTCATGCGATCGCCCAAATCTCCCGCATCCTGTTCTTGATAGTTTAAATCTGACCCCAACCAACTCTCCATCAACTGCAAATTCCCCCCGACAAACCGCACTTCAACAGATATAGGAAAAACTGCCGCTAACTGCCTAGCTTTAGCGACAGTTTCTTCGGTCAATTTACGTTGAAGATTGGCAGCGCCTTCTGCTCCCAAAGCAGGAATTAATCTTGTCTTAGTTTTTCCCGGTTCTGGATAGCGAGTAAAAATAATTAAACAGTTCATTTTTTTGGGAATGGGGAATGGGGAATTGTTAACTATTTTTGTAAGGTGCGCCGCAGCGCACCCTACGTTATATTCTAGCCGTTCAAGTATTGTAGTAAGGTGCTATTTTTGTAAGGTGCGCCGCAGCGCACCCTACGTTACTGGATAACGAGTAAAAATAGTAAGGTGCCCATTGCGCACCCTACTTTTCCTTCTTGCATGCATGCCTCTTGCCTCTTGCCTCTTGCCTAAAAGCGGTAAGGTTTTAGACACAACTCAAATAGGACTGCTATATTAATTGCTAACTCATTGCTAACATTCGTTCGATAGGTTGCAAAGCAGCCATTATAACATCTTCGGGCATGGTGATTTCTGGAGATTTATTTTTCATCGCCAAATACAACTTTTCTAAAGTATTTAACCTCATGTGGGGGCATTCGTTACAGGCGCAATTATTAGTCGGCGGTGCGGGAATAAACTGTTTTCCAGGAGATGCTCGCTGCATTTGGTGAATAATACCCGGTTCCGTTGCCACGATAAAAGTATTGCTAGAACTTTCTTGAGAATACTTTAATAAAGCGCTGGTGGAGCCGATAAATTGAGCGTGACGCAAGACAGTTTCTTCGCATTCTGGATGGGCGATTAATTCTGCTTCTGGATTGCGTACTTTTAATTCAATAATTTTTCTTTCCGAGAAAATTTCATGGACCATGCAAGCGCCTTCCCAAAGCAACATCTCTCTGCCAGTTTCCTTAATAACATACCGTCCTAAATTGCGGTCTGGACCGAAAATAATTGGCCGGTCTTCGGGAATTTGTTTGACGATATTTACAGCATTAGAACTGGTGCAAATAATATCGCTCATTGCTTTAATTGCAGCAGAGCAATTGATATAAGAAATTACCAGATGGTCGGGATGGGCGGCCTTAAAGGCGGCAAATTCAGCGGGAGGACAACTATCGGCCAGAGAGCAGCCGGCATCCAAGTCTGGCAATAATACCAATTTATCGGGGTTGAGGATTTTTGCCGTTTCGGCCATAAAGTGGACTCCGGCAAAGACGATAACATCGGCCCTGGTATTGGCCGCTTGGCGGGAGAGTTGGAGGGAGTCGCCGATAAAGTCGGCTGTATCTTGGATCTCCCCTTCTTGGTAATAATGGGCCAAGACTACGGCGTTGAGTTCTTTTTTGAGGTTATCGATGGCCCCAAATAAATCTTGGGGCAGTTGGTTTGTTTGGGTAGCGTCCCGTTTTAGTGTTGTTGCAAACATAATTATGGTTTTAAAAAAAACAATCTTTCTTTAATTATAGTTGATTTCACCAAAACTGTCTGGGAAGGCCCTTGAAGATTAGATTTTAGATGCGACAGAAAGTCGTGTTTTATCCTTAAGAAAGGAAACTCAGGGAGATAAAATGACAAAGCTTCAAGAAAAACCGATAAAAATTGCCGTAGTGGGGGACGTTCACGATCGCTGGGAACCAGAAGACGAAAGAGCCCTCAAATATTTGGGAGTCGATTTAGTCTTGTTTGTGGGAGACTTTGGTAACGAAGCGGTGGAAATAGTAAGAGCGATCGCCGCCGTCGACCTCCCCAAAGCAGCAATTTTAGGCAACCACGACGCTTGGTTTACCGCCACCAACTGGGGGAGAAAAAAACGCCCCTACGATGCCAACCTAGAAGACAGAGTGCAACAACAGCTAGAGCTTCTGGGGGAATGTCATGTAGGTTACGGCAAGCGAGAGTTCCCAGAATTAGGTTTGAGCGCAGTCGGCAGTCGTCCTTTTACTTGGGGCGGGCCGGAGTGGAATTTAAAGGAATTTTATCGCGATCGCTTTGGTATCAATAGTTTTGCAGAATCTAGCGATCGAATAGTAGAAGCAGCGAAGAGTGCGGCCTCTAATACCATCATCTTTTTAGGTCACAACGGCCCCACTGGATTAGGAGAAGAGCCCGAGGCCCCCTGCGGTAAAGACTGGAACCCCTTGGGGGGAGATTATGGCGATCCAGATTTTGCCCAAGCAATAACACGAACGCGCAGTTTAGGCAAGACCATCCCCTTAGTCGCTTTTGGTCACATGCACCATAAGTTGCGACATACTAAGAGCAGGTTAAGAAAGTCCCTAGACGTGGGAGTGGGCGGGACTGTTTATTTAAACGCGGCCAACGCCCCCCGTATTGTGGAGGTCGAAGGACAGAAGTTGCGGAATTTTTCGATAGTGTCCCTCGTCGGTGGGGCGGTGGTAGAGGCATCTTTGGTTTGGGTGGGGCCGAATTTGTCCGTAGCGTCCCAAGACATTCTTTATCGTAAAGCAGTTGAATCTGTCGTTTAGCTAGAAAGCCGTGTTATAATAATTGACTAGGCCAAGCCACAGACGTGAGTCTTGGCCCTAAATTAAAATTTAAAACCTGGAGAGGTGGCAGAGTGGTCGAATGCGCTCGACTTGAAATCGAGTGAACCAAAAGTTCCGTGGGTTCGAATCCCACCCTCTCCGTTAGAAAACCAATCAAAAAACATGGTTAAAATTTTCAAAAAACCGGGTTTCTGGGAGAGCCGAAAACCGAGTTTTCGTTAATTGTAAATTTTTGTAACAAGATGATGGGTTTTACCCGTTAGGGGTCTAGCATAATAATTAATAGTAGATGCACCCTGACGAACGTCCACCAGTTGGGCGTTTTTTATTTTTCGGAATGGGCAATGGGAAATGGGGAATCTCCATTACCAAGGACTGCCGATAGTAGTAAAGGCCGACCAATAATAAGGATGGGACAAATTGCGGTTTTCGATAATAAATTGGTATTAGCAATTCATAAGCCACAAGAAAACCCGGTTGAAGAATCAACCGGATTTCTAAAAGTTAACTAATAGTTTAGGATTGTTCGTCCGAGGGTTTGGGAAAGATCTTTAGCTTGGCTGTAAACTTTACACCAAATTCCATACCTAGTTCGAGTTCTGCTTCCCAGTCTAGATTCCGCTTTTCGCAAGCTTGGGAAAATTCGTCGCACACTTTGTCAACCAATTCGCCGAGGTCTTCGATCGCCCGTTCCTCATCAATAAAAAAAGGAGCCAGAATTACTGACTCTTCATCGGGTTCGCCAGATACAACTTCGGGCTCGCTTTTGTTGACAAAAACAACTTTCGGTTCTAAAGATACGAGTTTTAACTTTTTCTCTGGTTTGGAAGTTTCAGACATTCAAAAATCCTCAAATTTTCAGATAAAAATTATACCCTATCTTTCTATGGCAGAACAATAGTTTTTGATATCTCTAGCGTTTTTCCTGGATAATCAAGTTCGACCTTTAGCATCCCCAGTGCATCGGCTCCTAATAAACCATCAATCTTATATTTGCTAAATGCTCCTGGTAACGCGCCAACCAGAACATCTAAACTACCTAAAGTTATTGAAGCTATTTCTAAATCGACATTTCCTATCTGATAAGTAATTTTACCGCCTATACCCACACCTGACTTACTTCCTTTTTTTAGCTGTATGCCTATTTCATCGGCAACGTAAGGTGTTATAACCGTTCTCTGCGCTCCCGTATCTAAAAGCAGATTGTAAGCGATCGCTTTTTCTAATGCTTTGATAGTAACTGGGATAGTCCAGAGTGAAAGCTTGTTAAAGGTTGCTTCATTCTGACCTACTTTCTTTTTAGCTATAATTACGGCCACTGTTTACCTATTTTTCTGTTTTTGCAAATTGCTTTCCGTTTAAACATCTGCATCATCGTCGATGCTGCCAGTGTAGAAAACATACAAATTGCCATTCAAATTTTTTAGATTTTTGCTAATTTCGCTTCTATCTTTTGAGTTGAGTACAACTCTTCCCTTAGCAGGCCAGCCATAGTCATCAAACTCGGTGATGTCCACCGTCACCCATTGTTGGGGGTATTTAGACGATGCTTCAGAGATTTCTAGTATTTCTTCCTTTGCCGAAATATCTGGCACTTTTAATTGACTGCTCATTATTAAAATTTAAGTTTAAACTCCATCCCTTCTGCATTATAAAAGGTCGATGACAGAGTTTGCGTATGACTTATGTCAGACTTGTGTCTGACTTTTTTAATTTTTAGGCTGAGTTATGAATGACTTTAATTGCTACAATAGGATGGACATCCTCAATTACTCCGTCATGTCTCGAAGTCTCAAGGTTGCCCCAGAGTACGTTAAAAAAGCCAGAAGTAGTCTCCAACGCCGCTTTCCCAGTCAGAATGCCCTAGCTATAGAGTTAGGAATTTCTAGATCTACTTTGAACAGATTCTTAACAGGGAAAGCTGTCGAGCGCTTAAATTTTGTAGAAATTAGTGGGAAATTAGACTTAGATTGGCAAAAAATCGCCTACCTAGAAGATGCATCCCCCACCACAAAAAACTCTCTCAACCTAGAACCTGCATCTTTTATTACTGGCAACCCTATAACCGAACCTCGTTACTTTTTCGGACGAGAGAAAGAACTAAAGCGGTTATTCAATTTACTAAAAAAACACCCCCTACAAAACGCGGCAATTATCGGTAAACGACGCACTGGCAAAACTTCTTTACTGCATTATTTAAAAAACATCACGAATACACCAGCGAACCAATTACGGCCCGGTCAAAAAAACGATTGGTTGCCGCATCCAGAAAACTATAGATGGGTTTTCGTTGACTTTCAAGATTCGCGGATGACCGACAGAGAAAAACTGCTGACCCACATATTAGAAAGTCTGAAGATGACAGTACCGAGTCCTTGCAACTTAGATAACTTTATGGAAGTTGTCAGCGACAACCTAAATTCGCCTACAGTAATATTGATGGATGAAATCGGAGTGGGGTTAGAACGGGGTGCCGAATTAGACGATCGCTTTTGGGATAGTTTGCGATCGCTTGCCACTAACTCGACTAACGGGAATTTAGCTTTCGTGTTGGCAAGTTTGAGAGCCCCCATCGAGATCGCCAAAGATACGGGGCGCGCTTCGTCGTTTTTCAGCATTTTTGCTCAAGCTATGACTCTCGGACCTTTGACCGAGGTGGAAGCGAGGGAGTTAATTGCCAGTTCGGCGATCGCTTTTGCCGAGGAGGATGTAGAGTGGATTTTAACCGAAAGCGGACGCTGGCAGTGTTTGCTGCAAATCCTCTGTCGGGAATGTCTGTTTGCTCTGGAAAATCGGGAAACTGATGATTGGCGCGAGGAGGGGTTGCGCCAAATCGCACCGTTTGCGCCTTTGTTGCTAGCAGAGGAGAAATTGACATGAAAGCAGCTTAAAAAGCACCTTGTCCCCATTACCAAGGACTGCCGATAGTAGTGAAGGCCGACCAATAATAAGGATCGGACAAATTGCGGCTTTCGATGTAGGACAATTCTGGTGGGAGGGTAACTCTTCCAGATTCTCCTGGAAAGATTAAAACTCCATCCTCGATACGAGCTTCTCCTTTAAGCATAGCGATCTGAGCCTGCCTCAAGGCCTCAGCTTTAATCGGAACGTTCTCCAAATAATTGTAAAAGCTACTCATCAAGGCCAAAGTTCCCTCATCGCTAACATACCAGAGACTTGCTACAGCGGACTTAACCCCTGCTTGGACTGCCAACCCGCCAAACCCCAACTCCGCTTGTTCGTCTCCCAAAGCAGTTTGGCAAGCGCTCAAAACCAATAACTCTACTGGAGGATTGTTCCATCCCAACTGTCGCAGATCGCTTAACTGTAGCTTCTCGTTCCACAATTGAATGTAAGAATTATCGATCGCCCCCGGTTGAAACTCCCCATGAGTTGCCAAGTGAATAATTGGATAGGCGAACTGGGCCCGTTGCAGTTTCAAATTATCCAGGGTAAAAGTCTTATTGAGGAAACTTGCCCCCTCCCATAGAGAAGTAATAGTGGCTACCTCCACCGGCACCGCAGGTAAGGGCGGGAGTTCTTCAAATTCAGATGCCCCCATCGCCAAAATTCTCGCATTTTTGAGACTTTGGTAGGTAGTATCAACTAAATTGACGCTGGGAATCAGCGACATACTATAGTTTTCTACTAAAAACTGTTGACCGTCGTGTAACGCTGCCACGGGTAAAGAGCGCAACCCTCCATCCAGAGAAAAAACCAAAGTATCGATTTCCAGCCGTTGCAAATCTGCTGCCAGTGGAGCGATCGTCCACTGATAAAGCTGTTGGGCGGGTGGCAAATAGCTCTTGAAAGAGCGTCTCATCGGATTGGTAATTTCGTTGCGCAAGTCTCTAGCTACCGTTAAAATAGCTTCTCTCGGTGCGTCTGGCACGCTGTGGTAAATAAGTTCCCCATCGGGGGGAATCATTATTAAGTCTAATTGCTCGTTTCTGGCTAACGCATAGATAATGGTTGGTTTAGTTCCAGTTGCTTTTTGTATATCTCGCAATCGTTCTTGTAATTCTGAGATAGATATAAGCTCTCTGGATAAATCTCGTTCTAGATATTGCTGAAATTCTTCGGCAAACAAGCGGTCTATTAAGATTGTTGCACGTTCGATATTGCCTGCTTTTAGAGCGTTATTTACATTAACGCGAGAAATTTCGGTTCCAGATAATATAGATGGGCTAGTTTCAGCGCTTGCAGTCTCGCTGCTGGTAACGCTTAGGTTTGCGTTTGTCGATGCGGGCGTTGGATTTTCCAAGATTGCGGAAAAGTTAAGAAGTTCCCGCTCTATGTCCGGATTTTCTAAGAAGTTTTCCTCTCTTGGGGGGGACTCCCCAGGATTATCTGGCGGCGACACGGGAGGAGCCGGCGATGGCGTGGGAGTCGGCGACACGGGAGGAGCCGGCGATGGCGGAGGAGTCGGCGATACCGGAGGAGTCGGCGAT
>CAZSTZ010000124.1:0-3122 GCA_964609515.1 uncultured bacterium
AACAACTTGTAGGTTGGGTGGAGTGCAACGCAACCCAACACCAACAGTTTCAGAGAACAGCAAATTCCTTAAGAGTTTGCTGCCGCCACCAACTCTTCTAATTTAGTGACTACCCGATCCAACTCGTCAACCAAAAGAGTCAAGTTAGGGCTAGGTGGTGCTTGACGGAAAGCGTTAACGAGCGATCGATAATACCACAGAGTGCCTTTTTTACCGCCCCCTTTAAACCGCTGCCAAACAGACTCCCCCAAAACCCGATAATCTTTTAAAATCGACCAGGCATTGTATAGTTTATCAGCCGCCGACACCAATTGCACCGATGAGGAAGCGGTGGGGAGATGGGCGATGTATGCTTCTTTACGTTTTCGCCAGGGAGGTTTGGGGGTAGTATCCGCATCGGTGCAACCCTCCACGATATCCGCCACCGCATCGCCAAAACGGCGGCGAATTTCTCTGCCAGTAGGTGGCCCGCCTTGGTCCTCGATCGCGTCGTGAAGCAGGGCGGCGATGGCCTCGTCTTCGTTGGCCCCGTATTCGAGGGCAATACTGGCGGCGCCTAACAGGTGGGCAACATAAGGGACATTCCCTCCCTTGCGAGTTTGGGTGTCGTGTAGTTCCTTAGCGTAAACTAGGGCTTCGGTAAATCGGTTTGAGAGCATAAGAAGTTGGACTTTTGGGGCTATTCGCTTTTGTTAAGATAACCTAAAAAAATGAGTTTATGGCGCTTCGATAGTGTATTGGTCTTAAAGGCTTCCTAAAAATGCCTTGAAAGTTCTGGGTAATGGCTAATAGCTAATTAAGAGTTGCCAATTTCCCATTCCCAATTCCCCATTCCCAATTACAAAATCATGGAAAAATTTCGAGTAGAAGTTATTAGTAAAACTGCCAATCCGCAGCAAGTAATTTATGCAGCCCTTCACCAAGATTATAGCGAAGGATTTGTTTTTGACGAACGGGATGAATGGCCTGGCGAGTCTAAATGTGGCGAGATTGTTGTCAAGCGTTTGTTAGCAGGAAATAGGGGACATTATGGCTGCATAGAACACGCTAATATTGTCTTTAATTGCGGTTATTTTCCCCATAGCGTTATGCAGCAAGCTAGAACTCACCGGGTGGGGGTTTCTTTTGACGTGCAAAGTTATCGTTTTTGTTCGGGGAAAGTTTTAGCAGTTGCTAAAGGAATTACGCCCATAGAGGAGGCTTTTTATTTGCGTCCGGTGGGGCATTATAGCGATAGGGCGGGCAAACGTTATTATTATTCTCCCGAACGGCGTCAAGCAGATTTAGATTGGTGTTTGGAAGCTGCCAAACGCTACCAAGAAGACATGGAATCTGGTATGTCTGAAGAACACGCTAGGGGAAAAATTCCTTTCGATTATCGCCAGCATTTTGTGGTTAGTTTTAATTGTCGCAGTTTGATGCACTTTTTAGATTTAAGGTTTAAGCCAGACGCTCAATTAGAAATTCAAAAGTTATGCGAATTAATGTTTCCTCATTTTCAAGAATGGGCTCCAGCTATTGCCGAATGGTACGAAAAAAATCGTCTGGGTAAGGCAAAATTATCGCCTTAAATATTTCGCAGTAGAGTCGGTCAAGAAACCAGGTTTTTTCAAAAAACCTGGTTTCTGAGGTTTCAAAAAATGTGGTTTATGACAATACTTGATAAAGCTTTGGTAGTTCTTGATGAGGCATTACCAGACGAGAAAATCGTCAAAGATATTTTAATCGTGTTGCGGGAATATACTCAAGAAAAAGGCGTGGAAATTGAATTGGATGAGGCAGAGGGTAAGACAGTTTTTATTCCCGAAAATCCGAGGGTAGAAATTGTGACTAAAGTTTTGCTGAAAGAATACTATGATGTTAATTTTAGAAGCGGTTATCGAGTCCAAATAGCTCTGGGAGGTATCCAAGAACAAAAGTACGGCATTCTTTACGCTCGCTACTGTTTTGCGACTTTATATTACAATTTAGAAGGAGAAATGTTATCCATAGATTTTCATTACAACATGAGGTAAAATAGACTAAATAAATATTTTTTAGCTAATCGCTAATCGCCTACCAACAACCCATCCGTTAAATCCGTTACAAAATCCGTTGCCAATGAAACTCAAAATTAAAAAACTAAACGAAATAGCAATTATTCCTTATTACGCCCATCCAACCGATGCCGGTCTCGATTTATTTTCTACTTTAGAAGCGACAATTTCTCCTAACAAAAGTAAGTTAATTCCTACGGGAATTGCGATAGAATTACCGACGGGAACCGAGGCACAAATTAGACCTAGAAGCGGACTGGCACTCAAACATCAAATTACCGTCCTTAACAGTCCCGGTACTATAGATGAAGGTTATCGCGGGGAAATTGGGGTAATTTTAATTAATCACGGTAAAAGCGATTTTAAAGTTACTCCGGGAATGAAAATTGCTCAAATGGTAATTTCGCCGGTTTTGTATGTAAAAGTAGAAGAAGTTGAGGAGTTAAACTCAAGCGATCGCCTTACTGGAGGATTTGGATCTACAGGAACATGACAGAAGAATTATTGACGCGCCCCACCTGGGATGAATACTTTTTAATGATGGCTAAATTAGCCGCCACTCGTTCTACTTGTCTCGCCTTTCCGGTGGGGGCAGTTATTGTTAAAGACAAGCAAATTTTAGCTACCGGTTATAACGGTTCCCCCTCGGGTTCCGTTCATTGTACTTCTCAAGGTTTTTGTTACCCCGGTTTGAGCAGTTGCGATGCTAGTAAAGTTTTACCTTCTCGGGCGGTTCATGCGGAGGCAAACGCGATCGCTCAAGCTGCCAAACACGGCATTTCTACTGCCGGTTCGAGCATTTACGTCACCCTAGAGCCTTGTATTTCTTGTTTAAAATTAGTTATTTCTGCTGGTATTAAAGAGGTCTTTTACGAGACAGTTTTTAACAGCGGAGAAAAGGCAGCTTTAAGAGATATGTTTGTTAGCGATGGCTTGGTGACTCTCAAACAAATTAAGCTCTCGGAAACTATGGCCAAAATGGCAGCATCTTCTTTATTAAGTCCTACCTCTGTTCCCAGAAATGGGTAATGGGTAATGGGTAATAGGTAATAGGTAATGGGGAGGCAATTACCCATTTTCAATTCC
>CAZSTZ010000124.1:3222-17127 GCA_964609515.1 uncultured bacterium
AATACGGAAGAATACGACAAAATCGACGATAACCCGTTTAAACTGGTTCAAAACGACCCTCTCTCGACATTTTCTATCGATGTCGATACGGCATCTTACAGTAATTTGCGTCGCTTTATTAGCGAAGGTCGAGTACCTCCAAAAGATGCGGTGAGAATCGAAGAATTAATTAATTATTTCAGCTACGACTATCCGCAACCAGAAGGCGATCGCCCTTTTTCTATTACTACGGAAATCTCGAACGCGCCCTGGAACCAAAAGCATAAATTAGTCCGAGTCGGCTTGCAAGGAAAAAAAATTGACACGGAAAATTTACCTCCTAACAATTTAGTATTTTTGTTAGACGTTTCCGGTTCCATGAACTATGCCAATAAACTGCCTTTAATTAAATCGGCTTTTCGGTTATTAGTTGACGAATTGACCGAAAAAGATACCGTTTCTATTGTCGTTTATGCCGGGGCGGCGGGTTTAGTTTTACCGCCGACCGGCGGCAACGAAAAAGATAAAATCTTGGGAGCGATCGAGCAGTTAGATGCCGGCGGTTCCACTGCTGGCGGGGAAGGAATTAAATTAGCTTACGAACTCGCCAAACGCTTTTATAAATCTTCGGGAAATAACCGAGTTATTTTAGCGACAGACGGCGATTTTAACGTCGGTACTTCCAGCGATGCGGAACTGGTTCGGCTGATAGAAAATTATCGCGACGAAGGGATTTTCTTGACGGTTTTAGGTTTTGGAACCGGCAATTTTAAAGATGCCAAAATGGAAAAACTGGCAGATAAAGGAAACGGCAACTACGCCTATATCGACAGCTTGCTAGAGGCGAAAAAAGTATTAGTAACCGAGATGGGAGCTACGCTTTTAACTATTGCCAAAGATGTAAAAATTCAAGTAGAATTTAACCCCGCAAAAGTGCAAGCTTACCGCTTAATTGGTTATGAAAATCGGTTGTTAGCGGCTCAAGACTTTAACGACGATAAAAAAGATGCGGGAGAATTGGGGGCGGGGCATTCGGTAACTGCTCTTTATGAAGTGATTCCCGTGGGAGTAGAAACTAACGTCAAGTTGCCAGAATTTGAAGATTTAAGGTATCAGCAAAATAACACGGCTCCATCTGCGAATAATAGCGATGAATTGATGTTAGTTAAGTTGCGTTATAAGCAACCAAAAGGAACCGTTTCTCAACTTATCGAACAGCCAGTTTTGGATGGAGGTTTGCGGTTTGAAAATGCTTCTAACGATTTGAAATTTGCGGCGGCTGTGGCTCAATTTGGGATGATTTTGCGGGATTCAGAATATAAAGGAAATGCCAATTTTAATGATGTGTTGAAATTGGCTAAAGAATCGAAGGGAGTTGATTTGGAAGGCTATCGCAGCGAGTTTATTAAGATGGTCGAAACTAGCCAGAGTTTGAGAAGCAGGCAATAGGCAAAAGGCAAAAGGCAATAGTAGGCAAGAGGCAAAAGTGCCGATATGAAAATAGCGGGGAATGGCGAATCAGGAATTGACTCAAGTCTCTTGCTTCCTGATTACTCTTGCCTTTTGCCTCTTGCCTTTTGCCTATCCCCACACCCTCTTTTAGGGGCCGTGACTGCGGCGAACTTCTGTAATTTGGTCGGCCAGGTCGAGAATGGCTTGGGGCATATTTGGTCCAGTTAAAATAACATCTACATGGGGGGGACGTTTTTCTAATAGTTCTAACACTTCTGCTTCTGGGATGAGGTTAAAATTAATGCCCAAACTTAACTCGTCCAGGACCACTAAAGAATAGCGTCCCTCGGAGACGACGGCCTGGGTATAACGCCACAAGTCCGTTAAAGAACGTTTTTGGGTTTCGTCGAGTTCTGGGGTGTCGATGCAACGGGGAAGCTCGCAGCGAACCCAATCTAAATTTTGCCCCAGACGTACCGGGTTTTTGTGTCCTTGATTGATACCGCCTTTGAGAAACTGAACTATTAAGACTGATGTCCCCTGTCCTGCCATTCTCAGGGCGTTAGCCATAACGCTGCTAAAAAAGTTACGCTGGCTGCAGGTAAAGACTTGGACCAGTCCGGGGACTGTTAGTCCTCCATCGATGCGAAGGTTGAGGGTGGGGGTTTCTAGTTGTGCGACCATATTCAGACCTATTTGAGCGTTCAGTTGGGACCGATTCGAGGTGGCCCGATTTCGGTTTCCCATTTACAATATATAGCGTTTTTTGCTAATTTTACAGCCAAGCAAACACTATATCTGGGTTGGGAGTCCAAAGGGCGATCGCTACTTTTGAGGACCGAGGCCCGATTGCCAATGTCCAAATAAAAAGGTTCGAGTCAGTTTTGTCGCGAGAGCGACTATTTGAAATTTTGGGGATAACTGCCCATTACCCATTACCTGTTACCCATGACCAAAAAGCGGCAAGTTATTGGTTCGCTTCAAAATTGGCGTGGCTCCAAATTAAAGTTGCACTTTTGGCTAATTTGGACTAAATTTTGAGAGAATTACTGGCAAAACTGGAGCAAACTGTTGTGAGACTGACAATTGTAGGTGGGCCGGGTGCCGGCAAGGGAACTCAGGCCCCAAAGCTTTGCGAGGCACTGGGCATCCCCTTAATTTCGGTTGGGGACATTCTCAGGGAGGCGATCGCTTCTCAAACCGATTTAGGTAAATTAGCACAACCTTATCTGGAAAAGGGGGAACTGGTCCCAGATGAAACTATGATTCGATTTATTCGCCGGCGACTCGCCCAACCGGATGCGGACAAGGGGTGGCTGTTGGACGGCTACCCGCGCACTGCTTTTCAGGCCGAGGAGTTGGACTTTTTATTGGATGAGTTCGGACAAGGACTGGACTGGGCTATTTATTTAGAAGTGCCCCAGGATATCTTGGTGAGTCGAACTGTGGCGCGATCGCGTTCTGACGATCGCCCGGAAATTATCAAACGGCGGCTCGAACTGTTCCAAGAATGTACTATTCCTTTGGTGGAGTATTACAAATATAAACAAAAACTGTTGAGGATTGACGGCACAAAGTCAGTCGAAGAACTTCGACAAGATATTTTGGGCAAACTAAAAGCTGGTTGTTAGTTGTTAGTTGTTGGTTGTTAGTTGTTGGTTGTTAGTTGTTGGCTGTTAGTTGTTGGTTGTTAGTTGTTGGTTGTTAATTGTTAATTGTTAGTTGTTAATTGTTAGTTGTTAATTGTTAGTTAATTATGTCTGGGAAACGTTCCGATGGTAGAGAACCTAACCAACTGCGCCCGGTCGCATATAAACTTAACTATACCGGCTTTGCGACAAGTTCCGTTCTCGCCCGCTCCGGGGAGACGAAGGTACTTTGTAGCGTAACCGTTCAGCAAGGAGTGCCGAAATTTTTGCAAAATACGGGGCAAGGGTGGCTGACGGCTGAATATAGAATGCTGCCCGGAGCAACTCCCCAAAGACAGGGGCGAGAATTTATGAAGCTTTCCGGTCGCACTCAGGAAATACAAAGACTTATCGGGCGGAGCTTGCGTTCTGCTGTAGATTTGAGTTTGTTAGGAGAACGTACTATTATTGTCGATGCCGACGTTCTCCAGGCCGATGCGGGAACTCGCACTACTTCTATTACTGGGGGGTATGTGGCTGTTGCCGATGCCCTGGCAAAGTTAGTAGAAAAAGGAGAATTAGAGCGATCGCCTCTGGTTCGACAGGTGGCTGCCGTTTCGGTGGGACTGATAGAAGGAGAACCTTTTTTAGACCTAAACTATGCTGAAGACGTAGCTGCCGAAATCGATTTTAATATGGTGATGAACGACAAACTCGGTATTATTGAAGTTCAGGGCACTGCCGAGAAAGAGAGTTTTTCTCGCACTCAGTTAAATCTGATTTTGGATTTTGCCGAGGGAGGAATTAAAGAGCTATTTCAAGCACAGCGTCAAGCTTTAGGAGATGCCCTGCCTGGGTAGAACGGGCAAGATGCCTGTTCTACATAGTTAATTGCTAATTATTAAATGAAACAATCCAAAGTCTTTCTGGTACTATTTTCCAGCGTATTTATCGATTTAGTCGGCTTTGGGATTATCATTCCCTTGCTGCCCTTCTATGCCCAAGACTTCGGGGCCACGCCCCAGGTCGTTACCTTAGTTGTGGCAACGTTCTCGTTAATGCAGTTTATCTTTACTCCTATATGGGGTAATTTGAGCGATCGCTTCGGTCGCCGTCCTATTATTCTCGCCAGCATAGCCGGCAGCGGGCTCTCCTATCTTTTGTTTGCCTTTACCAACTCTCTGTCGATGTTGTTTTTAGCCCGTGCGTTATCTGGGGCGATGGGCTCGACTCTTGCCGTGTCCCAGGCATATATGGCAGATATTACCACTCCAGAAAACCGAGCTAAGGGCATGGGCATTATCGGGGCGGCTATCGGAGGTTCTTTAACTCTCGGTCCGGCCATCGGCGGCATCTTAGCGGGCAGCGACCCGGAAAATCTCAATTATCAATTACCTTTTTTGGCGGCAACTTCCCTGTCGCTGATAGCCTTTGTTTTTGCCTTTTTCGCCCTCCCAGAGTCCTACTCCAACACCGGCGATGGCAGCTCGCAACCATCTAAAAGAGGTATATCGGCGTTGATAGCGGTATCCAAAAACTCCCGGGTGCTGCTATTTACGAGCATTTTGTTTTTAGTCGGACTTGCTTTCTCGGGTATAGAGTCGGTATTTACCCTGTGGACGGAACGAGAGTTAGGCTGGGGACCGCAGCAAAACGGATATCTATTTATGTTCGTAGGTGTCATCGGCGTTTTGATACAAGGTGGCTTAATCGGAAAGCTCGCCAAACGCTTTGGGGAAAGTCGATTGATGATTTCTGGATTGCTTTTTCTGGGGATAGGTTTGCTTGCGATACCAATTTCTAACAGTTTGTCCCTACTGTTGGTAGGCTGGATGTTTATAGGCGTCGGCAATGCTATTTATCGACCTACTCTCAATAGCCTTCTGTCTCAGTCAACGCCAGCTACCCAGCTTGGCACTACTTTAGGTGCGGCACAATCTGCTTTTGTCTTTTCCCGGATTATGGGCTCGGTTTGGGCCGGTTTTCTCTTTACTGTCTTGGGACGGGATTGGCCTTTTTTCAGCGGTGCTTTACTATTATTAGTAGCGGTGGCGATCGCTCGGGTTGCCCTTAAAGGGGAGAGACAAGGGAGAGGGGGGGGAGGCTCGCAGGGGTAGGTTTTTTACAATTACCTTGTTAACGGGAGTGTGGGGAGTGTGTCCGGTGTGGGGAGTGTGTCCGGTGTGGGGAGTGTGTCCGGTGTGGGGAGTGTGGGGGTCTTACAAGGGTAGGGGGAGGCGATTAGAAGCTTGTCCCCGCAAGTCCGCCCTTGTCACTCCCCAACTCCCCACCCGGACCACACTCCCCACCCGGACCACCCTTTCCCCTTTTTTATTATGGTCATTCATTGCGACTTGATATTAGAGAGCGATCGCCTCCACCTTCTCCTCATCCTCCACATCGGCGGACAAATTGCGTAAATTCTGCTGGATGGAAATCGCTTGAGAGAGAGAAGCGATCGCCTCCTCGTAGCGCTGTAACTCCGATAGCACTGCCCCCCGGTTGCGCCAAGACTCGGCATCCTCCGGCTGAATCGCTATAGCCCTATCGTAAGCAGCCAAAGCTTCTTGGTAGCGTTCTAACTTTTCCAAAACGATACCCCGCTGTCCCCAAGCCTCATAACTATCGGGATAGATAGCCAAAGCTTTATCCAAACAGATGAGAGCTTCTTCAAGACGTTCCAACTTTTCCAACACGCTACCGCAACACAACCAAGCCTCGAAGCGACCGGGATTAATTTGGGTTGCTTGCTGGTAAGTAGCGATCGCCTCCTCGTAACGCTCCAACTTCCACAACCCCTCGCCTTTCCCCAGCAAAGCCTCGTAACACTGGGGCTGAAGCACGACAGCCTTATCGTAAGAAGCGATCGCCTCCGAATACTTACCCAAAGCGCTCAAAGCCGCGCCCCGGTTGTGCCAAACCTCGTAATCGCCGCTTTCCAGGGCCAGAGACTTATCGTAAGAAGCGATCGCCTCGTCGTAGCGGCCCAACCTCCACAACAAAGCACCTCGGTTATACCAAATCTCGTACTTATCCGCCACCAGAGCGATCGCCTTATCGTAAGAAGCGACTCCCTCCTCGTAACGCTGCAACCTGCCCAATAAATTGCCTCGGTTGTACCAAATCTCGTACTTATCCGGTCCCAAGGCAATAGCCTTATCGTAAGAAGCGATCGCCTCGTCGTAGCGCTGCAACCTTCCCAGTAAAACCCCTCTGTTGTGCCAAGATTCGGCATTTTCTGGTTCGAGTTCCAGAGCCTTATCGTAAGAAGCGATCGCCTCCTCGTAGCGTTGCAACCTTTTCAAAACGCTACCGCGATAATTCCAAACCTCCACCGCATCCGGTTGGAGGGCGACGGCCTTATCGCAAGAAGCGATCGCCTCCTCATAGCGCTGCAATTTAACGAACGAGCGAGCGCGATTATACCAAAAATCGTACTTAGTGGGATTAAGAGCAATAGCTTTATCGTAAGAAGCGATCGACTCGGCAAAGCGTTGTAACTTAAACAAAGCGTTACCTCGTTGATACCAAGCTTGACTCAAAGAAGGATTGAGAGCGATCGCCTTATCGCAAGCGGCTATTGCTTCCTGATACCGCCCTTCAAATAATAGCCCTTCCCCTTGCTTGATATAATCGTCCGCGATCGTATTTTCTTGAGGAATAACCGTTAATTCCTGAATTGTTTCCTCAGCAGTTGGCTGGCGGTGTTTTCTAGTTGTTAAAAGAGGTATTATTTGAGCGTTGTTAGAACGGGAATCTTGCCCGTTCGTTTTAACTATTTGTTTTACCCGTTTAGCTTCATGTCCTTTTACCGCTGTTTTTTGTCTTTTCATTTCCGGGGAAGAAACCATTAAATTTATCGGGGAAACCACCGAATCAATATTTCTCTCTCTTGGGGGCTTTTCAACTTGATAAATATCCTCAAAAGCCTTATGTTTTGCTTCTTGAGCCTCAGCTACAATTGTCTGTAACTGCATCAAAAATTGAGATTTTAAAGTTTCTATTTGTTCTATGGAAGACTGGGATATTTTGGCTTCTTTATTAATCAAATTCAGAGATTTTTTAGTAACAACAATTTGGCTTTCCAATTCTCGAATTAAAGCCTCGGATAACTCCCGAGAATTATTCAATTTAGTTTCCAAATCGCTAATCCGATTTAATCGCTTATTAACTTCAGAAACCAACTCTTTAATGACCAGTCTTCGCACCAACCAAAAGAATGCTATCGTCGCCAGAGGTAATCCAGTAGCGACAATCAGCAAAGTATTGAGTAAAGTTAGAGTGGGGTTAAGGTTGAGATTGCCCTCGGGAGAAATCTCGTTTCTCAGAGCCATTTCTTCGGCAGCCATTTCTTCGGCAAAGCTGCGTGCTTGAGGGTTATTTTCAACGCTAAATTCTACCAGCTTTGCCAGCCAAGTTTCTTCAACAACCCTAGCTAACAACTCGTCAGTTTGGGGGGCGGGTAGAAACCCGGTTTTTTCAAAAAACCGGGTTTCTGGACTTGTTGCAGGAGCTGAGGAGAAATTTTGACTTACCAACATTTCCGGAGGGCTGATAGATGCAACGGATGTTATTGGGGTATCCCCAATGGCATCTCTCAGGTTATTAATGTCCGGTACTCGCCCCCCAGAGACAGCTCTGCCATAAACAGCAGAATGGGCCTCATCCGTTAAACTCTGGGCGGTGAGGGTAGCTAAAGTTATCAGAGTTACAGTGGAAACGCGCATAATTGTTAATTGTTAGTTGTTAATTGTTGGTTGTTAGTTGTTAGTTGTTAATTGT
This sequence comes from uncultured bacterium, assembly GCA_964609515.1. Classification (GTDB taxonomy): domain Bacteria; phylum Cyanobacteriota; class Cyanobacteriia; order Cyanobacteriales; family Microcoleaceae; genus CALKCV01. The sequence goes on from CAZSTZ010000124.1 coordinate 11,064, forward strand.
TGATTGTTAATTGTTAGTCGGTTTTAGATAGACCAGGCGGGACTATCCTAGCTACTCTTACAAGGATTTTCTTTCCTATCAGAAAATTTTGGGAAAATTCTTGGCTATTGTGGCTTGCGCTCCGCAATAATTTTTTCCTGAAACCGCTGCCAATAACCCTCTAACAATTAACAATTAACAACTAACAATTAACCCGTTCGCTACTTCGGAAAAAATCAAGGATAAGAAAAAGGAAAAGTCAGCGTTTCATTTTCAGAACTCAGGGTGCCGGAAAAATCTTGGGCGTTTCCATTGACTAAAATTGTGAGCGTAAATTCTACCTCTTGGATAGCGCTTTGACAGCGAGAGAAAAAATTAACTTTTGCTACATAATCTCCAGAAGGAGCCCCCGAGGTCGGCCAAAAAACATTTTCTACAGGACTTGTAGTCGTACCCCCACAACCTGCGTTAGAATCAACGTCTAATTCCCCTCCAGAGGAAATCCGGGGATTGGTAAAATCGGCCTGTTCGCCACCGGGATCCTCGACAGCTAAATCTAGATCGTCCGTGGTGGACCATCTTAACGTTACCTGCACGTCTCCGGTACCTAAAACCGGCTCGTCTGGGGGTGCTGGCGGGGGCGGCGGCGCGGGACAAATGTACGATAAATCGATAAAGTTGTCCTCCTCGTTTATCATAAAACATCCCGGATATTCCTGGGAAAACCCGGAAGTTTCGCTGTTGAGCAATACAGCGATCGCCACCGCAGGGATAACAAACTTTAAACTTCTTCTAATCATTTTGGCAATTGGGAATAGGGAATGGGAAATAGAAAATTACCCATTACCTATTATATTCGGCAACGGAAAGAAATGCGCTTTTCAGAACGAGTACTCTTAACGAGTACTCTTAACGAGTACTCATCATAAAAAGCGCATTTTCGCTGCCGTTGGAGTATATCTAACCTAGACGATCGTAAAATCATCATCTACGTTGATACTCTCAACGCCGTTGACACTTTCCAACCGAGCGATAATCTGAGAATCTTCGCCGCTGGTACTGTCGCCATTGGCATCGTAAATCAGATAAGTGCTGCCCTCGAACTCTAAAGCAAACAAACCGGGCGTCCCCGCTACCAAATTGTTTTCCAACAAATCGATAGTTTGGACGGTAGTGGAAATGTTATCCAAAGAGGAAATAATCTCCGAGGACAACTGAATGGTATCCCCGCCTTCGGCACCCAGTCCGCTAAAACCGGAGATGCGATCGTACAAACCGGCATCAACGGCAGTACCGATAGAAGCGGCATCGCTAGCATTAAAGACCGTCGTCTCGGCATCGAGCTCGTTGTAAACCAAGACATCGCTATCGCCGCCGACATTCAAAGTATCGACACCCAAACCGCCGATAAAAGTATCGATGCCGTCGCCCCCATTTAGAGAGTCGTTGCCGGCACCTCCATCCAGGGAGTCGTTGCCGTCACCCCCATCCAGAGTGTCATTACCCCCCGCGCCTACCAGAGTATCGTTGCCCGCACCGCCATTGAAGGCATCGCCAAAATCGCCTCCTTCGAGAAGGTCGCCATCGTCGCTGACTTCGAGAACGTTAACCGTTACCTGGGCGCTGGCGGTAGTTGCACCGTCGGTTACGGTGTAGTTGAAGATACTGGTGCCGGTGCCGAATACTGCGGTAAATTGTACCTGAGTGCCTTGATTGTTCAGAATACCCAAGGGAGCGTCAACAAATTCTAGGGTTTGGATGCTTAAATCGTCGGGACCGTCGATGTCGCTGTCGTTGGCAAGGGGAGTAATAGTTAAAACGTTGCCAAAGTTGACAAACACCGGCCCGTCATCCACCGCCACTGGCGGGTCGTTGACGGGAGTAATATCCAGAGTAATCGTCTGAGTGGCAGAGTTATTTTCCTCGTTGCCGTCAAAAACGGAGTAGCTGAAATCTCCCGCCGCACCGTTTTCGTTGGCAACGGGAACGAACGTTAAGCCGGTGAGTTGGGCCGAAGTCAATTCCTGACCTGCGGCAACGGCATTGCCATTAGGCAGTTGCACCTCTCCTTTTTCCGCATCAGGTATGCTGTCAACGGTAATCGTCAGGTCGTCGCCGTCGGCATCGGTGGGGGCGGGAATCTCCAAGTCGGCGTTGGTATCCTCATCCAGAGTAATAGTCTTATCGTCCTCTACTTCTGGAGCCCGGTTTGCCAGCAGAACTTCGATATTAAGGCTGCCGGTAGTAGTGCCGCCGTCGGCGTCGCTAACCGTAAAGCTAAAACTCTCGGTTGCTTCTTCCTCAGCGGTATTGACGTAAGTAACGGCCCCGTTGTTAATATTAGCCTGAGAGAAATCATCTCCCACCGCGAGATTTTCGTCGTTCAGTTGCAAATTGCCCCCCGCTGGCAGTTCCGTCAGGGTATAGGTTAAGGAATTTGCGGGCGCGTCGGCAACGTCTGGGTCGCTATAGGTTAAATTGCTGCTGGCAACTTCTGCCGTCTCGCCGATAAGCACGGTTAAATCGCTGGTAGTTCCCTCGGGGGGGTCGTTGACGCGAATATTAAAGGTCGCTTTGGTCGCGCCGCCATCGACGTCCAATACCCGGAAGACGAAAGAATCGTCGGCGACGTTATTAGCCGTATGTTCGTAAGTCACCAAACCGCTGTCGATATCCTCCTGGGTAAACTTAGTTGTTGCTTCCCCATCCAGCAGCAGTTGGCCGCGACTGGGTTCGGTAATAACGCGATAGGTGAAGGTTTCGTCGCCGTTATCGCTATCGGTGGTTTCCAACAGGCGCGGGGCGACGGTTGCTTCTTCCCCTTGGTTGACGACCAACTCGCTATTGGTCGTAACTTCCGGCACGTCGTTAACGGTTATCGTTGCCACTCCCGAATCGCTGCTAAAGGCTGTAATGCCGCCGTTGGTGGAGGCATCCACGCCGGTAGTGCCGCTAGTTTCGCCGCTGGTAGTATCCCAGGCGCGGAAGCGGAGGGTGGCATCGCCGATAAAGTCGGTGTTGGGGACGAACCGGAGGCGATCGCTATCTGTGGCAGTTAATACCGTGGCGCTGTTATTGGATGCGGAGTCGAAGTCCGTCCAAGTATCGCCGCCATCGGTGGAATATTGCCAAGTGCCGTTATCGCTGTCTGCATTAATAACTGCTATTCCCGCCACCGCGCCGGCGTCCGCATCGGTAACGGAGTCGGCGATGAGGTCGGAAACTAGGATGCCGTTGCTGTTGGTAACGTTTTCGTCGATCGTATCCAGTACGAAGCTATCCCCGGTCAAAACTGGCGCGTCGTTTAACGCTTCCACTTCGACATCGATAGTTGCGGACTCGGAGGCAGTATCGCCGCTGGTGCTGTCCGTTACCGTTGCCGTCACCGTCAGGGTAAAACTGTTAGTGCCATCCTGACCGTCTTGGGGCACGGACAGGGTAAGCCCCTCTAGATCGTCGGCGGTCAGGGTCCAGGTGCCGTCGCCGTTATTAACCCCCGCCGAGAAGGTAGCGGTTTCGGGTACGTCGGCTATAGTAATAGATAGAGTTTCCGACTCGTCATCCCCAGTCAAACTCGCTTGGATGTCTAAAGCAAGTTCCCCATCTTCGGTTCCCGATACGCTGGGGCTGGCAATTTCCAGAGTCGGCGCGGTGGCAACGGCGAGAACGTTAACTGTTACTGTTGCCGTATCGGTTTCGCCCCGGTTGTCTTCTACGGTATAGGTAAAGGTGTCTTCGCCGCTGAAACCGTCCGCAGGGGTGTAAATAAAGTTTTCCCCCCCCTCTGGAGACAACTGTCGGACGGTGCCTTCGGTGTTTTTAGCAGAAAAGTCAACGATGGAGATTTCGTCTCCTTCGTCGGGGTCGCTGTCGTTTGCCAGCAGTTCCGAGGTGGCGATAGTTAGCTGGGTGCCTTCTTCGGTCTCGAAACTGTCGTCCTCTGCTACGGGCGGTTCGTTGGGCGGAAGTTCCACGGTTACGAAGACGGTGGCGGTATCGGTGACTCCTTTAGTATCTTCTACGGTATAGGTAAAACTATCCTGACCCTCAAATTCCTCCGATGGCGCGGTATAGGTAAATTTGTTGCCGTCTCGTTCCACCGTGCCTTCGGTATTTTTAGTAGAAAAGTCAACGATGGAGATTTCGTCGTCGGCGTCGGGGTCGCTGTCGTTGGCGAGGAGTTCTTCGTCGGTTACGGTCAGTTGGGTTTCGGAGTCGGTCTCGAAATTGTCGTTCTCTGCTACGGGCGGTTCGTTGGGCGGAAGTTCCACGGTTACGAATACTGTCGCTGTATCGGTAACGCCTTTGGTGTCTTCTATGGTATAGGTAAAGCTATCCTGACCCTCAAATTCCTCCGAAGGGGCGGTATAGGTAAATTTGTTGCCGTCACGTTCCACCGTGCCTTGGGTGTTTTTAGTAGAAAAGTCAACGATGGAGATTTCGTCGTCGGCGTCGGGGTCGCTGTCGTTGGCGAGGAGTTCTTCGTCGGTTACGGTCAGTTGGGTTTCGGAGTCGGTCTCGAAGAAGTCGTCTCCGGCAACCGGTTCCGAGTTGGGCGGGGTGATATTGATAGCCAACTTGCCAGTGGTAACGCCGCCGTCGCGATCGCTCGCCGAATAGAAGAAGAAATCGCTGCCGGTGCTATCGCCGGTATGAACGTAGGAGACGTTCCCCTGGTTAATATCTTGTTGGGAGAAACTCTCTCCCACTGCCAGAGTCGTACCGTTTAGCTGCACTTTACCGCTAGTCGGTTGTTCCGCCAATTGATAAACCAAGCTGGCGTCTGGAGCGTTTTTAACGTCCGGATCCGTTGCATCTAAGTTAGCGCTGCCGATATTATCCCGGCTGCCAACTATCACGTTAAGTTGGCTGCTTTCCACCTCGGGCGGTTGGTTGATGCGGATGTTAAAGGTTTGCTGTCCGGTTTTACCGCCATCGGCATCGGCGACGCGGAATTTAAAGGAGTCTTCCGAGACGTTATTGCCGCCAGTAAACTTATATTCGACCGCGCCTTCGTCGATATCCTCTTGGGTAAAGCTATTGGCAGATTTGCCATTTACCAACAGTTTCCCTTCTCCTGGAGCAGAAGTCACCGTATAGGTAAAGGTGTCGCTGCCGTTATCGCTGTCGGTGGTTCGCAGCAGTCCGGTATCTATCGGTTGGGTTAGAGTCTGGTTTGCTACTACCAGCTCGTTATTTTTAACGACTCGCGGCAAGTCGTTGACGAAGATATTAATGGTCTCGGTACCGGTTTGGGCGCTGCCGGGACTGTTGCTGTCGCGATCGTCAACGGTTATGCTGATGGAGTCGCTGCCTGGTTCGTCTGCGTTATAGACTAGGCTATCCAGAACTCGGTTGATGTCTTCCAGGGTGGCCCTGAATGTCATCTGCCCGTCTTCTTCCCCGTCTCCTCGTATAAAGTTGATGCCGTCGGTATCGGCGATACCGAGACTGAGGGTGCCTCCAGTTGTTTTGGAGTTGGTAGCTATCAAGCTAATTTCCAATTTCCTGTCCCCGGGGTTGTCGTCGCTAACGTTGATGCCGCCAATAGCGGAACTGCTGCCTTCGTTAACGGTGCGATCGCCACCGGAAACGTTGATTTCTGGCGGGTCGTTGAGGTCGTTAACGGCGATGGTAAAGGATTTTGTCAGGGTTTCCCCGCCGGAGTCGGTGGTTCGGACTTCGATAGCGTACTCTTCTTGCCGTTCAAAGTCTATCCGTTCTCCGTCTGCCACTATTAGTTGGTTCCCTTCGATGACAAACGCTCCCCCCGCATCGTCTATTAATTCTAAACGATGGGAGTCGCCCTCGTCTGGGTCGATAGTTGTTAAGGTACCGACTACGAAACCGTCCTCGACGTTTTCATCCACTACGCTGTCAGATAGTTCTATATCTGTAGGCTCTTGGTTGAGCGGGCTCGGCGGCGGTGTCGGCCCCGGTCCTGGTGGCGGTTCCGGTTCCGGTTCCTCTGGCTGTTCCGGCTGCTCCGGTTCCTCTGGCTGTTCCGGCTGCTCCGGTTCCTCTGGCTGTTCCGGCTGTTCCGGTTCCTCCGGCTGTTCCGGTTCCTCCGGCTGTTCCGGTTCCT
>CAZSTZ010000124.1:17227-18556 GCA_964609515.1 uncultured bacterium
CCGGTTCCTCCGGCTGTTCCGGTTCCTCCGGCTGTTCCGGTTCCTCCGGCTGTTCCGGTTCCTCCGGCTGTTCTGGTTCCTCCGGTTCTGGTTCCGGCAGGGGCGGGTCGAAGTTAGAGTCGGCGAGGGTAGCGCTGTCAACTCCCAAGAGAACGACTAAAGGTTCCCCATCGGCACCGTTGCGAATAACAGTATTGCCATTTTCGTCCGAGATAACGATATTTGCCGGGTCTATAGTACTGTCAAAGTTCAACAGGTCTTCTGCCGTGTTAAAGTCAGTAATGATATAGGAATTAAAGGCATCTGGAGCATCGGAAATGCCGAAAGTATCGCTACCTTCCCCGCCGGTGAGAGTGTTGCTGCCCTGACCGCCGAAGATTTGGTCGTTGCCCGCGCCGCCCGTGACGGAATCATCGCCCTTGCCGCCAAAGAGGAGGTCGTCTCCCGCGCCGCCTTCGACGACATCGTTTCCGCGCTCGCCGTTGAGAGTATCTGCTCCTTCACCACCCAAAAGGGTGTCGTTATCCTTACCTCCAGAGAGACAGTCATTGCCGAGACCGCCGTCTAGGATATCGTCGTTTCTGCCTCCAAAAAGTATATCGTCATCTTCGTCGCCAAAGAGGCGATCGAAACCTTCGCCGCCGTCCAGACAGTCGATACCTGCGTTACCGGATAAAATGTCGTCTCCCGCGCCCCCAACAACGGTATCGTTACCGTCGCCGCCGGACACGCTGTCGTTGCCGAGGTCTCCCGACAAACTATCGTCGCCCTGGTTGCCGCTGATGGTGTCGTCTTCTTTACCGCCAAAAATAATGTCGTTGCCTTCGCTGCCCTGGAGAACGTCGAAGTCGCGATCGCCGTATAAAGTATCGTTCCCGTCGTCTCCGAATACGAAGTCGTTATCCCTACCGCCCCGCAAACAGTCGTCGCCGAGACCGCCGCTAATGGTATCGTTGCCTCGGTTGCCGTTGATATAGTCGTTACCATCTTCGCCAAAAAGGGAATCGTTACCGTCTTCCCCGAAAATGGTGTCGTTGTCTTCGTTGCCTATGAGAGTATCGTTACCCGGTCCTCCCAAAATAAAGTCGGCCCCTGCTTGTCCTAAAATCAGGTCGTCCCCATCTAATGCTTCAATAGTGTCATCGCCGGCCCCACCGCCAAAGGTATCGCTAAGTGCGCTGCCGATCGCTTCGTCGCTATCTTCCGTTCCCGCCCCTTCTCCTTGAAATTGCAGTCTCGGATCTGGCGGCGGAGTTGGTTCTGGAGTTGGTTCCGGTTCTGGAGTTGGTTCCGGTTCTGGAGTTGGTTCCGGTTCTGGAGTTGGTTCCG
>CAZSTZ010000125.1:0-18531 GCA_964609515.1 uncultured bacterium
TGGCGACAGGGGGTTGTGAGAAACCTGGTTTTGGCAAAAAACCCGGTTTCTGGTGTGCCATGGGATTGGTTTGTAGCGGATGGGTTGTTGGTGTGCGATGGGGTTGGTTGGCGACAGGGGGTTGTGAGAAACCTGGTTTTGGCAAAAAACCCGGTTTCTGGTGAGTGACAGGGTTGGTTTGTAGCGGATGGGTTTTTGGTGGGTGAAGTGGGTACCACACAACCAACTTCGATTAACTCTCTTGAGAGCTTTCTCCGTTGTCTGGGGGCAATTGCTTTTTTAAAATGACATGGCTGCCATGCATGGCGAACTCGGATAAATCCTAACCGCTCTAAAGCACGGAGAGCTTCCGGTCCAGTTACTCGCGGTAGTTTAGGCATTTAACACCTCGAATGTGGTTAACAAAGGACGGGAGTTTTTGGGCATCGGAAATTCTTCTAAATAAAGTTCCGTTGCTTCTTTAAGATTGGCGATCGCTTCTTCAACGGTTTCTCCTTGACTGGCAGTTCCCACTTCGGGGCATTCTGCCACATAAACGTCCTCTTCCCAATAAATAATTGCGGTCAATGTACGAGACATATTTTTGGCAATGGTTAACGAATTGTTTTTAGTAGTTTAGCACGTTTTGATGGGGGTGTTCGTAGCGAGCAGATATGGCACTGGGGCGATCGCTTTCTCATAGGCCAGAAACCGGATTTTTCGCAAAAACCCGGTTTCTCAAAACTCCCTGTCACCGCCAAAGGGAACAAAACTACACGCCTGGCAGCAGAACCACACGGAAACCGCAGGTGCCGGCCCAGTAGCCTGCATCGTACTCGCCGCGACCTGCGCAACGACAATACCAGGGGTCGTTGAACCAAGAACCACCGCGTAGCAACGGGCGAAAGCTATTTCCACCAGACCCCCAAGCACTACCATCGGTGGGCGCTCCGTTATAATTTTCATGCCAAACATCCTGATACCACTCCCAAACATTCCCGTGCATATCGTACAAACCATGCATCATTGGGAGGAAAACTGCCGACATCCGTAGTTTGTTTGCGATAAATTCCTTTGGGTTCCGAACCGTAAGTTCAGTTGCCGTTGTAATTAACTAAATCTGTAGTTATCGTCTCTCCAAAATAAAACGGCGTAGCAGTACCCGCCCGACAAGCATACTCTCACTCCGCCTCCGAAGGCAACTGATAATTTTTCCTCGTCTTCCGGGAGAGTCGCTGACAAAACTCCGTCGCATCGTTCCACGATACTTCTTCCACTTTTAAATGTTATAATCGATTCGATGAGGAAGAACTGCCTACCTATATGAGGGGTCATACCCATCAGTCCCACCAAGAAACCGATTGTGCGCTTCCTCCCCAAAACAAGAAACCCGGTTTTTGCAAAAAACCGGGTTTCTAGACTGTTAACTACTTCTTAGTTTTCCTTTTTCTAGTAGCAGTCTTTTTCCCTTTAGTTTTCTTAACTTCTCCCTCTTCTTCCACCAACTCCGAGACAAATTTCTCTGGCGTATCCGCCGAAGCAGTCGCAATTTCTAAACGTTGAAAAGTCGCCCATCCCTCCTCATTTAATAAACCCAAAGCAACATCGCGATTTTGACGAGCGATCGCCTCCACAACCAACCGCCACCCTTCCCTAAATAACTCCAGATTTTCCTCAGTTTCCGAAACCTTACTCGTCCAAGAAATCGCACTAGCAAAAATCGGCGAATCTGGGGAAATTTGTTTGTTTCTCAAACCCTGACAAGTTGCCTTTAACCACCCCGGCAACAGCGCCAACCAGTTATGATATTGTAACTCTTGAAGCGCATTTTCCGCCATCCCCAAAGCAAACCAAATACACAGGGATTTTAAACCTAAATCTAATTCCAAACTAGCCACCGCCTCATCCCACAATTCCTCAAGGCGAATTTGAAATCTCCTCTCCAAATATTCGTAAGCTTCCGCCACCATCTCCGCATTTGTTACCTTATAAGAAGTCTCGCGGCGAGGGAGGCGATCGCCCCGATAAGACAGCCAATTCTGAGAACCTGATAAATGCAATTTTCTGTCTATTAATACTTCTTTAGCGTGGGAGTTTCCCAACCACAAAATTTGCGCTGCGGGTAAATCTTCTGGAGTTTTTACCTTTAATAACTTTTCCTTTAGTTTGGGCGATATTGGTTTAGTTTCCTCCTCCTCAGTGCGGGCGATACCATATCCAAATAAAATCCAAACTCCACTTTTAGCAGCCTTTTGTAAAAGTTGAATAAATTCGGTATCTATTACCTCCTCAGTTGCCCAAGGAGAGTAGATTAAAATCTGTTGGGTAGCTGCTTTAATAGCCGAAAAAAACTCAGGGCGAATCTGGCGATCGCGCAATAACACAAATTCTGCTTCCGCCCCAGACTTCTGCTTTTCCTCTTGTTTCTGCAATTCTTCTCGCTCTTTTTGCCTAATTTTTTCCTGTCTTGCTTCTACAACTTCGTTAGTTTCTAAAGCAAGATATTCTTCTTCAGATAAGTTAAATAAATTAGCTGCGTAAATTTCTTCTTTAGCTTCCATTGTTTGTAAAAGTTGTGTGGGAAGCTCGAAAATTTGCCGACCTTTTCTGACTTGGATGCTTAACTTTTCTTCCAGGCGATCGAATATTAAAAAAAGAGCAATTTCTAGAGCGATCGCCTCCGAATCTCCATCCACATAAAAACCGCTAACTACTTGCCCTTCTTTGGGAACGTGCAGACCTAAATTAGTTTCCGAAAGTCGTGTTTGTATTTCTTCAGTAGTTAAACTAGCAACATCTGGCCCTTGATTTTCAAAAGATATTAACTCCGCCAAATTAGGAAAAGAAACCTTCTTATTTGCCAGAGGAGAAGAGCGCCAGCTAATATCTCCAGATAAAGGGTCGCTAAGAGCATAAATTAACTGATTTTCTGGCGGTTGAGGTACGGAACCTTGTTGGTAAAAATCCCGACCTTGGGGAGTAATCTTAATCGGAGAATCTGGCTCCGTGCTTTCCAAAGTTTGCAGCCATTGAAGAGTCTCGATCGCATTTTCGACAAACACCGGAGCCAACTTTAATACTTGCGCTAATTCCCCTTCCGTTGGTGGGGGATAAAATTCTAGACTTGCTCTGAGAATAAACTCTTCTAAAACGTTAAAATTGCGAGGTTTAACAACTTGAACTGTTACCGGAATTTGATAAAGTTGATAATAGAATTGACGGGCCGCCAAGACTGATAAAGTTGGGTTATCATTTTCGATTTTTTCTACTAAGTCGTTTAACTGGGAGTCGATAGATTTAGCAGGAGATGTTACAAACATCGATAAATTTTCCTTTGTTGAGTGCAAGCAAAGAGTTTATTTTAAAACATTGATGGCCCTAATGTCTAGTAGCCGGTCAAGTTGGTATCTGGTGAAACCCGGTAATTCCTGCTTGCGCCGGGTTTCTTGGCCTGCTGACGATTGGGGCCCCCAAAACTTAAAAAACCGGCTTCTCTGGAGAAACCGGTTTTTTTTTCGCAACCAATTCAAAAAAGAATCTATTGCTCTATAGGGTTTTTGCAAAATGGTCCGTTTACAAAAGACTTATTAATTAATTTTTAGTCGTCATACTCGCCTACCCCAATAACACATAACTTTCAACTCAACATCCGACCTCCGGTCGATTATCGGCAAAGTTTGTAACAACTTACTGGAGGTTGCTCGCCCTCATTTCCGCTTCTAAAGCTTGAACTAAGTTTTCATCCCCTTTAGCTCTGGCCACTTCTAAACGGTGTTGCATTCTTTTGGTCAGGTTGGCTTTATGGACTTCATTCAGCTTAGACAGGCTTTTTCTTGTATTTTTGTTCATGGTGGACATTCCTTAAATCAAAATTGGTGTAATGGTTATGTTTCTAATATAACCTGCTTATGTTCAAACTGCATCTATTTTTACAAAAGCTTCATAAAACTATGAAGATCGTAATTTGAAGTGGGCCAATGGTCATGAGGAGAGACAAGGGCAGACTTGCGCGGACTTGCGGCAGACTTGCGGGGACAAGGGAGAGGGGGGAGACAAGGGCGACAAGGGCGACAAGGGCGACAAGGGAGACGGGGCGACAAGGGCAGACTTGCGGGGAATTTAGCAATTAGCCATTCCCCATTCCCCATTCCCTATTCCCCATTCCCTATAAAGAATAACGTTTAATACTTTCAATCAAAGCATTTACATCCTCTTCCTTAGTATCAAAAGCAGTAACAAGTCGGATCGTATTGCCCTGCCAGCGATAGAACTTAAAACCATCAGCAAGAACGGCATTAATAACAGTTTCGGGAAGTTCTAAAAATACCTCGTTAGCTTCTACTGGATGACACAATTTCACCGAAGGCAAATTTACCAAACCCTGGGCTAACTTAGTAGCCATATTATTAGCACGGGCGGCATTTTTCAACCATAAATCGTCAGTAATATAAGCTTCTAACTGAGCAGAAAGAAAGCGCATTTTCGAGAACAAATGTCCGCCGCGCTTGCGACGAAAACCAAAAGTTTCCGCCAACTCCGGTTTAAAAAAGATAACCGCTTCCGCAGCCATCGCCCCATTTTTAGTAGCCCCAAAACTCATGACGTCAACCCCCGATCGCCAAGTAACATCCGCCGGAGAACAACCCAAACTGGCGACGGCATTGGCAAAACGCGCTCCGTCAACGTGGAAATATAGATTGTTTGCGCGAGCAACCTCGGCTATCTCGGCAATTTGTTCTGGGAAATAAACGGTGCCTGCCTCCGTTGCCTGAGTGATGCTGACTGCCGCCGGTTGAACGTGATGAACCACCCCCGCCCCGGCACTTTCCAAAATGGCGGCTAGCTCTGAAGGGTCAATTTGACAATCAGTGCCCTTGAGAGTTACCAATTTAGCACCACCGGTATAGAACTCCGGGGCGCCGCACTCATCCACATTGATGTGAGATTCCTCGTGGCAGTAAATCGCGCCATAAGGGGGGGTAAATACAGAGAGGGCGAGGGAGTTAGCCGCCGAACCGGTGGCTACTGGGAAAACCGTAACCCCTGTCTCGAATAGTTCTGAGAATTTAGCTTCTAACCGTTGGGTGTATTCGTCTGCACCATAAGGCATGGCTGCCCCTGTATTGGCGGCGGTTATAGCTGCCATAATTTCCGGGCTGATGCCGGTTACATTGTCGCTAGAAAAGTTCATTATTTTTGCAAGTTTTAGACTCGTTCTGAACTCTTGTTAGTGTAACAAATTTTGGCTACAGAGGCGTAAATACTCTTTTTTTAGCAATGGTAAATGGTTCAATAATTAACAATTAAAAATCAACAATTCACAATTACCTCTTCTTAAAAGTAGGAGCAGATAATTAGAGGAAAAATTTGCTTTTTTATTCCATTTTAAATAGGGTTTAAACCTGAAAATGCTGCGATTATTAATTATCGATCGCATTTTTCTTAATCGGTAAGGTAATTTTTTTTAGGGGGGACTTTGAACGGGGAATAAAAACAGAAGAAAATCTAATCTTTATTGTTTTTTATTTTTTTTACTAATAATTAATCTTTAATTGACCAGTTAACCGTTGCCTCAATAAAAAATGTACTTCATGAAGTCGAGAAATTATCTATAGCGTTTTCAAATGAGATGTAAACAAGAAAGGGCTATTTACTACCAGCAAAAAATTCTGGAAACCCTCTTACCCATTCCCCATTCCCCATTCCCTATTCCCAAAAAGCGTCAGCCTTTTGGACACATCTCAAATAAAACTGCTATAGTAATTTATTGACAGTTGAAAAAGAAAATGTTATGGTAGTTCTCGACAAACTTACCAGACCTTTTAACAGAAGGTGACGATGGCTAAAAACCAAACTGAACCAAATTCAAGCATATACCGATTGCTAGAGACCAGGGCCCAAAAAAAGCCAATGGAGATAGGGATTGTCGCAGCCTCTCGCCCTCCCCTGACCTACAGTGGCTTGCTAGATGCGATCGACAAAGTGATAGGCCAACTCAACGCAATGGGTGTAGGTCGCAACGACCGAGTAGCGGTGGCTCTGCCCAACGGGCCGGAAATGGCAGTGGCTTTTTTAGCTGTAGCCTCAGCTGCCACCTGCGCCCCTCTCAATCCCGGTTATCGCCAATCGGAATACGATTTTTATCTGTCAGACCTGGATGCCAAAGCCCTCATCTTTCAGTCGGGAGTTGCCGAACCAGCAGTAGAGGTTGCCCAAAAAAAAGGTATCCCGTTGGTGGAACTCTCCCCAATTACAGAAGCAGCAGCGGGAATTTTTAACCTCGCAGTTGAGGAAGGAAAAAATCCCCCCCCCCAACGGAGGCGGAGGCATCGCCCAACCGGAAGATGTAGCTTTAGTGTTGCATACATCTGGAACCACCTCCCGTCCTAAAATGGTGCCCCTGACTGGCAACAACCTCTGCACCTCGGCTCAAAATATTCGCGGAGTTTTGAATTTAACGCAGAGCGATCGCTGTCTGAACGTAATGCCCCTATTCCACATTCACGGACTCATCGGGGCCTTGCTGTCATCTTTAAGTGCCGGGGCCAGCGTGGTTTGTACTCCCGGTTTTGACGCCACCCAATTCTTTGACTGGGTAGCCGAATTTAAGCCAACCTGGTATTCGGCAGTTCCCACCATGCACCAAGCCATTCTGGCACGGGTCGCAGAAAATCGCCAGCTCTTAGCCCAATCTCAAATTCGCTTCATTCGTTCTTCCTCTGCCCCCTTGCCGCCCCGGGTCATGGCAGAATTAGAAGCAGAATTTAACGCGCCGGTCATCGAATCTTATGGCATGACCGAAGCTTCCCATCAAATGACCAGCAATCCTTTACCGCCTAAAAATCGCAAACCGGGTTCGGTGGGAATAGCAGCAGGGCCAGAAGTCGCGATTATGGATGAGGCGGGCAACTTACTACCAGGGGGCGAAGTGGGAGAAGTAGTCATCCGGGGTGCTAATCTCACCTCGGGCTATCATAAAAATCCAACTGCCAATCAAAGCGCCTTTACTAACGGCTGGTTTAGGACGGGAGACTTGGGTTATTTAGATGAAGAGAACTATCTTTTCCTCAAAGGTCGAATTAAAGAAATTATCAATCGTGGGGGCGAAAAAATTTCCCCGCGAGAAGTAGATGAAGTGCTTTTAGACCATCCGGCGATCGCCCAAGTTGTCACCTTTGCCGCCCCCCATACTTTATTAGGGGAAGATGTCGCCGTGGCGGTAGTATTGCAAGAGGGAGCATCGGTAACGGAGGAAGAACTTAAAGAGTTTGCCGCTGCCAGATTGGCTGATTTTAAAATTCCCCGAGTGGTGCTTTTTCTCGATGAAATTCCCAAAGGCCCCACAGGCAAACGACAGCGCATCGGTTTAGCAGAAAAATTAGGTTTAACCGCTTCCGACCCCACAATTCCCAGGGCAGATTACGTTCCACCAGAAACACCAATTCAAACAGAATTGGTAAAAATTTTGTCGGAGATTTTAAGGGTCGATAAAGCGGGCATCTACGATAATTTTTTTAGTAAAAATTTGGGATTCTATTTTAGCTACGAGAATCGTCAATCAAGTTCGAGAATCGCTGAATGTTGAGTTATCGTTTATCTTCTTTTTTCAAGAAGCAACTGTGGCAAAAATGGCAGATTTAATTGCTCAAAAGCAGGCAGAAAGTGTTGAGGATGCTGAGATGTCTGGGATGTTAGAAGAGCTTGAGTCTCTCTCCGATGAAGAAGCCGAAAATCTGCTAAAAAATTAATAGTAAAGTCGGCGAAAAAAATGAGTAATTTAGCTCTTTTGGAGAAAAAATGGTAGCCAATCGAGGCAGAAGATTACAAGAAGAATTGCGACAAAGAGACATCTTTCCTTTTATGGGAGTTTACGATGTTTTTTCAGCTTCAATTGCCGCCAAATATTACGACGGGCTGTTTATCAGCGGTTTTAGTTTTGCCGCGAGCTTTTATGGTTTGCCCGATATTGGCTTTATTGCCTGGTCGGATCTCGTTGCCTTCGTTCAAAGGGTAAAAATAGTAGTTCCCAATGCTTATCTGCTGGTCGATATTGATGATGGCTATGTAGATACTGAAGTAGCTTGTCATGTAGTGACTATGTTGGAAGCGATCGGGGCGGCAGGGGTAATTATTGAAGACCAAAAACGACCGAGAAAATGCGGTCATTTTGACGGAAAATTGTTGATGGAGTTAGAGGATTTTCTGGAGAAATTAAAAAAAGTTTTGGCAACTCGAAAAGAGTTATTTGTCGTGGCGAGAACCGATGCCAGCGAAGTCGATGAAATTATTAACAGAGCTAAGGCTTTTGCTGAGGTTGGTGCTGATGCTATCTTAGCGGACGGACTCAAAGATTTAGAGGTAGTAAAAACTCTAAAGAGTAAAATAGATAAACCCGTGGTATTTAACCAAATAGCAGGGGGGAAATCTCCAGCTTGCAGTCTGACAGAATTGCGCGAGGCGGGGGTTTCTCTAGTTAATTACAGTACCCCTTGTTTGTTTGCCGCCCAAGAAGCAATGGAAGCGCAAATGAGATTATTAAAAGAAGGCGATGGTTTGTTATTAAAACGCCAAATTGGCGTGCCGGAATGTACGGCTATTTTGAATGAAAATTTGGCTTTGAGAAATCAAAGTTAAAAACGGATTGTGATGGTAAAATCGTAACTTTTTTAGGATTTCTAATGAACGACATTAACAAACGAATTGCGACGCTTTCCCCAGCCAAACGGAAATTGCTAGAGCAGAGACTCCAGCAAAAGGTTAAAACTGCCAAAGGCCAAGGGACAATTCCTCCCAGAGAAAATCCCCAGTCCGCACCCCTGTCGTTTGCTCAGGAAAGGATGTGGATCTTAGATAGATTAGAACCGGGAAATCCCGCTTACAATCGTCCCACAAATATTCGTCTGGCGGGTTCGCTGAATGTAGCGGCTCTAGAAAAAGCGATTAACGAAATGGTGAGTCGCCACGAAGTTTTGCGGACTAGCTTCCCGATGAGAGACGGGCAACTGGTTCAGGAAATTGCCCCCAGTCTGACCGTGAATTTGCCGATAATAGAATTGGAGAGTTTATCTGGCAAGGAACGCGAAGTAGAGGTCGAACGCATTGCAGTGGAAGAGGCACAACAGAAATTCGACTTATCTAAATTACCTTTAATTACCGCCAAGTTACTGCGACTGGAGGAAGGAGAGCATATACTGTTGCTGACGATGCACCATATTGTCTTTGATGGTTGGTCGGCGGGGGTTTTGCGCGAAGAACTCGCGGCACATTACGAAGCTTTGGTCGCGGGAAAATCATCACCTCTGCCGCCGCTACCCATTCAATATGCGGACTTTGCGGTTTGGCAGCGACAGCAACTGCAAAGGAAAGGCTTAGAGTCTCAACTTGCTTACTGGAAAAAACAATTAGGCGGCAGTTTGCCAGTATTGGAGTTACCTACAGATAGACCTCGCAGTCCAGTGCAGACTTTTCGGGGGGCAAAGCAAAAGCTGTTGTTGCCCCAAAACTTGAGCGACTCTCTCAAGGAATTGAGTTTGAGGGAGGGGGTAACGCTGTTTATGACTTTGTTGGCGGCGTTTAAAGTCTTGCTTTATCGTTATACGGGGGAGGAAGATATTATCGTCGGGACTCCGGTGGCGGGTCGCGATCGCTCGGAAATTGAAAACTTGATTGGCATCTTTATCAATACTCTAGTATTTCGCGGCAATATAAATGGTAAGGAGACGTTTCGGGAATTGTTAAGTCGAGTGCGTCAAGTAGCATTAGAGGCTTACGAGCATCAGGATTTACCATTCGAGAAATTAGTAGAGGAATTACAGCCAGACAGAGACCTCAGTCATACCCCCGTATTTCAAGTTTTATTCCAATTAAGAAATCTTCCCACTTCAACCTTGACAGCAGGAGATATCGCTCTCAAAGAAGTTAAGTTCGAGCGAGGTATTGCTGCTTTTGATTTAACCCTGGATATTGTAGAAACATCCCAAGGACTTGTTTGTTCCTTTGAATATAACGCCGATTTATTTGAAGCGGCAACCATTGAGCGGATGGCCGGACATTTCCAAGTTTTGTTATCGGGAATAGCGGTCAATCCAGAACAGCCAGTTTACCAATTACCTTTATTAACAGAACCAGAAAAACATCAGTTATTAGTTGAATGGAACGATACCGCCACCGATTATCCCCAGGATAAATGTATCCATCAGTTATTTGAAGAGCAAGTAGAACTCACCCCCGATGCAGTGGCGGTGGTGTTTGAATCAGAGCAATTAACCTATAGTCAGTTAAATAGTCGGGCGAATCAACTAGCCCATTATTTGCGCGATTTAGGAGTAGGACCGGAAGTATTGGTGGGGATTTGTGTAGAGCGATCGCTGGAAATGGTGGTGGGATTATTGGGGATTCTCAAAGCAGGTGGAGCTTATGTGCCGTTAGATCCGAATTATCCTCAAGAACGGCTAACCTATATGTTGTCAGATTCAGAGATAGAGATTTTATTGACCAAACAAGAGTTATTGTCATCTTTACCCTCATCTACGATACAGAAGGTGTGTTTGGATAGAGACTGGAACTTAATCGAACTACAGAGTCAATCAAATCTAAATGTAGGTTTAAGTTCCGATAATTTGGCTTATGTAATTTATACTTCAGGTTCCACAGGACAACCTAAAGGGGTTTTAGTCGAGCATAATGCTCTGGTAAATCACTGTCAAAGTATTCAAAGTGTGTATTATCTAAAACCAAGCGATCGAGTGCTTCAATTTGCTTCGGCTAACTTCGACCCTTTTATAGAACAAACTATCGTGCCATTAACTGTTGGTGCTGGAGTGGTAGTGCGTAACGAAGAACTATTGCAAGCATGGCAATTCCAAGAGCAGATTGACAAATATGGAATTAGTGTTATCAACCTACCGCCTGCCTATTGGCAACAAGTAATTCAGCAATGGGTTAACGGCACAGAATTAGCACTAAAAGACAGTTTGAGACTGGTTATTATTGGTGGAGATGCTATGCCACCAGAAGCCGTAAAACGGGAGCATCTCATATTTCCAAAAATACTTTTTTTCTGCTAAGAGTTCCCTCTTTTCCCGTTCCCTCTTTTCCCGTTCCCTCTTTTCCCGTTCCCCGTTCCCCGTTCCCCGTTCCCTAAAAGCGTTCAAATTTTGGGTTTATTCTTGCATTGAGATGCTCCCCGTAAAACTTTGGCAAACAACATCTTTAGCATCGGTGCGCCTTCTCAATGCCTATGGTCCTACAGAGGCAACCATAACATCAACTATTTTTGAAGTAAACTCTCTAGAAAGTTTTCAGGAGTTTCCCGATAATATTTCTATCGGACGACCGATAAGCAACACTCAAGTCTATATTTTAGACCAACAATTGCAACCCGTTCCTGTTGGAGTTTTTGGAGAACTACATATTGGGGGAGATGGATTAGCACGAGGATATCTCAACCGTCGAGAACTTACATCAGAAAAATTCATTCCCAACCCGTTTAGTAACGAACCAAATTCACGTTTGTATAAAACAGGCGATTTAGCCCGTTATCTACCCGATGGCAACATCAAATATATTGGCCGCATTGACAACCAAGTAAAAATTCGCGGGTTCCGCATCGAACTGGGAGAAATAGAAGCAACGCTGGCTCAACACCCGGAAATTAAAGAAGCGGTGGTCATTGCTCGCGAAGACGTTCCAGGGGATAAACGGTTAGTAGCCTATATCGTTCCAGAGACAAAAGCTCCCACAAAGAGCGAATTGCGTTCTTTCCTCAAACAAAAGCTGCCAGATTATATGCTGCCTTCAGTCTTTATAACCTTAGAATCTCTACCCCTAACCCCCAACGGCAAAATAGACCGTCGCGCCCTACCCGCACCGGATACTACCAGAGACTCGGAAGCCAAAACCTTTGTCGCACCGAGAAACTCAATGGAACTGCAACTAGCCCAAATCTGGGAAGGAGTTCTGGGCATCCAACCTATAGGAGTAACGGACAACTTCTTTGAGTTGGGCGGTCACTCCTTGCTGGCAGTGCGCTTGGTTGCAGAAATAGAAAAAGCGCTCCAGAAAAAACTGCCCTTGGCGGCCCTGTTTCAATTCACAACTATTGCAGAACTGGCCGAACTACTATTACTTGAAGAAGTAGAAGAGAGCGACAGCCTCGACGAATCGTTGCCGCCCCTGGAGCCAGAGGATTTTCGCGCTTTGTTAACCATAGTAGCAGGTCGAGAAGGAACGCGATCGCGACCGGATTCTCTCATGGTTGGTATCCGTACCACAGGGTTAAAGCCGCCGCTGTTTTGCTGCGCTAATGCTGTCAGCGAGATTTCTCCCCTAGCGGACTATCTAGGTTCCGAGCAACCTTTTTATTTGCTAGAATCGGGTTTTGAGGTTTTCCGAGGAAAAAACAACAAGTTCAAACACAAACGGACAGAGGCTAATATTCGAGCTCTCGCCGCTCGTCACGTTCGCGATCTGGAGGCGGTACATCCAGAAGGGCCGTATCTGTTAGCAGGATATTCTTTTGGGAGATTAGCAGCTTACGAAGTTGCCAAGCAACTACAAGAGCGGGGAAAAACAGTGGCAATGCTGGCCATATTAGACACTCCGGGTTCTGGCTTGATGTATCGCTACTATCTGCAAAAGTTACAGCCGAGTCTGATGGCAATGAAAAAGGAATTATTGCGGGGTTCGTTGCTGAGTGTTGCCCGGCAGTCGGGGTCGTTGCTCTGGGAACTACTGGAGAATTTAACGACGCAAAAGTCGCTTGTGGGAGCGAAGAAAGGAGAGTATCTGATGCAGGGCTACCCGGGCAAAATTACACTGTTCGTAGCGACCGCGCCGACACTACGCTACATTAAAATCCGAAATCTGCTGTTTCCGGCAATGGGTTGGTCCGACGAACATTCAGTCGAGCTAATCAAAGTTCCCGGGGACCACTGGAGTATGCTGACCGAACCTCATGTGCGGGTGCTGGCAGATAAGTTCAAGACTTGCATTGATAAGGCAATGGTAGCTGAATAAGAAGGCAAAAGGCATATAGGTGTGCGTCCCTCTGCAACAAAACTCTAGCAATCCTAAATAATCAAAAAACAGAAAAAAGCTCGCTCAACTCCGTGCCCCGGACAATTCCCAATTCCCAAAAAGCGAGGATTGCTATCCCCCTGTTTTTGTCTGTTTGATTGGTTCTGCTGCTTTGGGAGTGAGGAATTGGGAATATCCTCAAACCTTTGACCTTTTCTCAATCTGCTCGATCGCCTCCCAGGCTTTTTCTGCCAGTTCGGGCTTTTGGAACTTCTGACACAGTTCTCCTGCCTTCTGGAAATCAGCGATCGCCTCTTGGTATTTTTCTAATTCCCGCAAAGCCTCGCCTCTTATATAATAAGCTTGAGCCAAATTGGAATCCAGGTAAAGAGCTACAGTTTGGTCCTCGATCGCTTCCCGATAATTTCCCAACTTCAAATGAACGATACCCCGGTTGATATAGGTATCGACCTTTTTACGATCTAACTTCTGGCTGCGATCGAAGTAATCCAGGGCTGCGGTTAAATCCCCAATTTCCAAGTGAATCAAACCGAGATTGTAATAACCGAGAGGATACAAAGAATTAAGCTTCAAACATTGCTGGCAATCGGCGATCGCATTTTCAAAATCTCCCACCTTAAACCGAGAAAAACCGCGATTGTTATAAGCTGCAACGTACTCTGGATAAATTCGGATAGTTTCCGTAAAATCCTGAATCGCACCCCGATAATTTCCCTGATGCAAGCGAGCGTTGCCCCGGTTATTATAAGCTTCTGCATAGTCGGGGTTAATCCGAAGAGCCTCCGTTAAATCCGCGATCGCTTCTTTATACTCTCCCAACCTAAACCAACTATAACCGCGATTGTTATAACCCTCGGGATAATTTGGATGAATTTCTAGGGCTTTATTAAAATGATGCATCGCAGCCGACGTATTTTCCATTTTCAAATAAACAATACCCAAATCGTTATGAGCTTGATAATAATGAGGATTTAACTCCACAGCTTTTTTTAGGTCCGCTTCGGCCTTCTCAAAAAAGCCTGTGGCCCTGTAAACATTACCTCGATTGTAATAAATTTCGGGAGTATCCGGTCGAAGTTCCAGAGCCCGATTAAAATCTTCTAGAGCCGCCTTACTTTCGCCAAACTCAAACTGAAGCGCCCCCCTTTTAAGATAAGCATCGGCGCGCTCGGGGCGGAGTTGCAACACTTGGTTGAAATCTTCAAAAGAGCCTTGGAGGTCTTTCTTAAAGCGACGCAAAACAGCCCGATTGTAATAAGCTTCAGCACTTTGGGGATTGAGGCTAATAGCGCGATCGAAATCTTCTATAGCTCCCTCAATATCTTTCATGTCAAAGCGAACCACTCCTCGCTTGATATAAGCATCAACAACTTTTGGATTGAGTCGCAGAACTTCGCTCAGATCTGTCAGGGCACCGTTTAAATCTCCCAGCAACCGGCGGATGACACCCCGGTTGTAGTAAGCTTCCGCATTATGGGGTTTGAGTTCCAAAGAGCGGCTGTAATCCGCCACGGAACCTTCCTTATCTCCGAGCTTAAAGCGAACCACACCCAGATTATAATAAGTTTGAGCGTCGCCTGGCTTATGTTTCAAAGCTTCGGAGAAACTATCTAGGGCTTGCTTTAAGTCTCCAGATTCGGTATAAGCTGCCCCTAAATTGTGATAGCGTTGCACCTGGTGGGGTTCGAGTTGCAATGCTTTTTTGAAATCGGCGATCGCTTTTTCAAAGGAACCCATTCTCGCGAAAGAAATACCGCGATTGTCGTAATATTCAGCGTTTTCTGGCTCCAGTTCGATCGCTTTATTGAAATTGACGACCGCACTTTTATTATCTCCTTTCTCCTGAAGGCTCAGTCCACGGACGCATAATTCTTCGGCCAACTGCTGGCGACACTCTTCCATTTCTTCGGTTGCCCCTGCGAGTTGATATTGTTCGATCGCATCCTGCCATTGCTTTTTCCTTTCCCACTCTCGCCCCTTACAGAAAGCAGCTTTTAGCGGGAGTTTGGCTTTTTCGTATTCTCTAGCAGCTTTCAACCACTGCTTTTTCTCCTCAAATTCTTCGGCGTAATATTTTGCCTTTTTCTCTGGGATATTCATCCAGCAGCGTTTGGCATCTTCCAGGCGCTCTAGCTTTTCCCATTTTACTGCTGCTTCCGCCCACAAGCAGCTAGCTTCTAGACTGTATGCTTCGCAGGTGTTTTGCCGTTCGCTTTCGCCTGCTTTCTCCCAGCAAGATGCCGCATGCTCCCATTCTTTGTTTTTTTCCCACAACGGCGCCGCTTCTTCCCACGCTTCTAATTCGGCAAAAATCCGGGCAGCTTGACTGTAGTCTTGTTTTTGCACCAGATATTTTGCCATAGCTTGTTTTTCTAACATTAAATCCTCCGATTTGACAAAACATTCCTTAGCTTGCTGATAAAACTCTGCTTTCAGATAATACAGTCCTTGTTTGCGCCACGCCTCGACGCTTGGCTCTACGCGATCGCTCCTTACCATCTCCGGTATTATAGAGCGCAAGCAACCCTGCAATTCTGGAGATGCCCAGAGTTCGCATGGTTTTGATTCCCAGATATTTAAAATTCTGCTGGCGCGAGTAATTGCTACATAAAGCAAATTTAATTCTAATTGCAGCAGGGGTTTTTCTTTATCCTTAATATATCCCCCTCGCATTACTTTTTTCCAAAGTTTTTCCGCCGGCTTAAAAAATTCTACTAAAAACACCGTGTCAAATTCTAAACCTTTAGCTTCTTCTATGGTAAATACAAAGCTAGTATCTAATTCTTTTCTAAATTTTTCTTTATCTATTTCCGTTCTGACTAGGATGGCATCTCCGGGATAGAGAGAAGTTTTTTGTAAAGTTTTTACCAGAAGTTCCTCCGTTGCGGCGATCGTTCTCGCCAGTTGGCCGTAACTGCTATTAGTTATGGAGCGAGCGCTGGTTGTTTCTCGTAACAATCTAGAGCGTATTTTTAACACTTGATTCGCCAAGTTTACCAAACTGCCGACGCTGCGAAAATTAAATTTAAGAGTTTTTTCTTCTACTTCTCTATCTGGGTAAAACTTTTGTTTTAATTCTTCCCAACGGAAACCGCTAGGACTAATCGTTTGATTCAAATCTCCTGCAAATAAGAGATTCCCATCGGCAACGGTTAGCTCGAACAGCAATTCTAACTGCAATTCCGTAAAATCTTGCACCTCATCGCAGACGATGGACTGATAAGGTTCCACCGGGTTATTTTTCAGTATTTGCAAGACTTTTCTTACCAAATCTATTTCGTCAAAACTTTTAGATTTTTCCAATTTTTTCTGATACCATTCAGCAATTTTATATAATTCAAATCGCTGTTTGCTGCCGTTCAAACGGGAGAAATACTTCCCTTGACGATCGTAATCTTTTTGAGATAAAACTGCTACGTCGATATCTAGCTGTTTGCCTTTAATTATGCTCCTAATTTCATCCCAGACTAAATAACTTGGATATTGCTTTCTTTTGGGATGGGCGCGGTACATTTCCGAGAAAGCCTGAAAATTAACTTCCAATTCTATACTGGATGACTCTCCCGCAGCTTCGAGAATTTCCAGGCATAATTCTCGGATAGTTTTAAATTCAAACCAACTTTTTAAAGAGCAATTTTCCCAGACAGCTTTTGCCTTAAATTTACCATCTTCTAAGAGGCGATCGAACTGTTCTTTAGCATTATTAACCAATAAAGGATTGCAGGCCACATATAAACGTTTGCCAGGGAAGTTTTCCCGTCTGTTTTGCAACAGGCGATAGAGGGCAACTGTGGTTTTACCAGTACCCGCATTACCTGATAATAAAAGATTTCCAGAACGTTTTGCTAGTTGATATTCTTCTGGAGTAAGTTTGATTGGCAAATCTGCATCCTGTCGAATAATTGCTCTTTGCCACTCTAATTCCGAATCTAATACTTGCCATTGAATGTTGCCTAACAGTTCGTCTGTAAAATCCGATAATATTTCAAAATCAAAGGCTTTTATGGCATCGATATCTTTTTTTTCTTCTGCTGTTAAATCTGCTGTTTCGTTAAAGTTTTTTGTCTCTAAAATTACTTCTAATTCTTCAGTATTTACCCATTCATCTTCCGGATTTATTCCTCTCGCTTTAGCTTTTCTGGATACATCGTCGTGGTCCAAACAAATATCTTGTATGGCTAAATAAACTCGCGGTTTTCCCGTTTCTGGTTCTGTAGATTTATTGTAGGTAAAAATTAAGCGACTGGCGCTATTAATTCTCGCTTCCCAAACTTTTTTATTAGTTCCTTTCAGCTTTTTAACGCGCAAACCACCATCGAATTGCTGTTCTTTTAATTTGCGAACGCATTCCCAAACTTTTTCTTGAAAATAACTTTCGTTATGTTGCCTCAGAAATTGAACGATATCTGGATGTAAAACTGCGGGTACGGACATATATTTTCTGACGAGCGATCGCTTTTTAGCAGGATGCGATAGTTTTCTTAAAGATACTAATTACTAATGCTCTTTTCCCATTCTAAAAATGGGGTTTTACCCTCTCTAACGATTCCTGCTAGCCTTCTATAGCTTTTTATTTTAGGATATTTTAACATAATACTGCCATCCTCTCAAAGCAACAGGAGTTTTTTCTCCGTCAAGGTCGTCCCTGGAGGATCGCTCTAGAAACCCGGTATGCATGAAAAAACCGGGTTTCTGAGGTTCCAAAAAAGGACTGCCCCTACTGTTTGAAGGAGAATTAACTTTTTTAGAAGTTAAGGAAATGGTATTATTTAGGACAACAAAAAAGGCTTTGTAGTGTTAGCTCCGATCGCCCTACCAGTAGAAAAATGACTTTAATTTTGACTAACGATGACGGCATAGATGCCCCCGGCATTCAGGCTTTAAGAGAAGCTGTTAAAGGCAGCGACAGCATCATCGTGGCCCCGCAACAACATCTCTCGGGTTGCGGCCATCAAGTCACGACTAAGGGGCCCATCAATGTCCAACGGCGTTCTGAGGTTGAGTACGCCGTGGGGGGAACTCCCGCAGATTGCACTCGTCTTGCAATAACACATCTTGCCAAAAATGTCAAGTGGGTAATTTCCGGTATTAATTCGGGGGGCAATATGGGGGTTGATAATTACATTTCGGGAACGGTAGCAGCAGTACGAGAAGCTGCCTTTCACGGCATTGCCGGCATCGCCCTTTCTCAATACAGAAAAGGTAAGAAACCCGTCGATTGGCAAATACCCGCTCGTTGGGCTAGTTTGGTATTAACAGATTTATTAAATCGCCCCTTAGAAACGGGTTCTTTTTGGAACGTTAATTTCCCCTATTTAGAACCAGAAGAACCGGAACCAAAAATAATATTTTGCCAACCATCTATCCAACCCTTACCAGTAACATTCCGAGTCGAAGGCGACAACTATTTTTATACTGGCAAATACAGCGATCGCCCCTACTCCACAGGCACCGATGTCGATGTCTGTTTTTCCGGCAATATTGCCGTAACTAAAATTAGTTTATAGTAATCGC